>RPRK01000095.1 GCA_003818495.1 Burkholderiales bacterium | reverse complement strand
GTTCGTCGGCGACATGGCCGCGATGGGCTGGGCGGGTCAGTTCAACCTGGACTTCCTGTGCATGCTGCTGCTGTCGGCGCTGTGGGTCGCGTGGCGCCACCGCTTCAGCGCGGGCGGCCTCGCGCTCGCAGTGCTGGCGGGGGTGGGGGGCACGCCCTTCCTCTGCATCTACCTGCTGGTGGAGAGCGTGCGCCAGCGCGGCGACGTGCGGGCGCTGCTGCTCGGGCCGCGCCGGCTCGATCGCTGACGCGGCTCGATCGCTGATCCTGCCGGACGCCTTGGTCCGGCGTTCCCGCGGGAACGCCGGTGCGGCGAACGCTCGGATCCGGTCGGTCTCGGCGTCCGACTCGCCCCGGACGAGACGGCTCCGATCCCGCGTCGGGCCGTACGCGAATCGCTGAGGACTGCGTGATGTATCCGTGAGGACTTGCGTCGGCGCCCGCTCGACACTGGCCGCTCGCAGCCACGGAACACCGCATGAACCTCCTTCGGCGCCAGTTGTCGCTCGCTCTCGTCGCCACCCTGACGCCCCTCGCCGCGTCGGCCGCAGCGCCGGCCAATGTCGACGCCCGCGGGGTGGCGATCCATGGCCACGATCCGGTGGCCTACTTCGCCGAAGGCAAGGCGGTCCCGGGCAAGGCCGAGTTCAGCGCCACCGCGGGCACGGCCACCTACTGGTTCGCCAACGAGGCGAACCAGCGGCGGTTCATGGCCGACCCCGCCCGGTACGAGCCGCAGTACGGCGGCTACTGCGCCTACGGCGTGGCCCAGGGCCACACGCCCGACATCGATCCGACGGCCTTCCGCATCGTGGACGGCAGGCTGTACCTGAACCTCAGTCACGCCGTGCAGAAGCGCTGGCAGGCGGACATCCCGGGCTTCATCGATCGCGCGAATCGGAACTGGGCTTCGCTGAAGTCCCGGTGATCGACCCCGGCTGCAGCCGCAGCCGACCCTCCCGCTTCACCCACCCCCTGGAGACATCCATGAGTTCGTTAGCCCTCGACCTGTCCCGCACGCTCGCCACCGCCGTCGTGACCGCCGCCGCCCTGGTCGGCTGCGCGAGCGCCACCTGCCGCGCGCGCTGCACCACCACCGCGAGCGCCTGCAGCACCCGGAAATGCGCGGCGTGCGCGGCCAAGAAGAAGTGCGGCGCGTGCGGGGCCAAGAAATGCGGGGCGTGCGCGGCCAAGAAGTGCGGCGCCTGCGGCGCCCGGAAGTAGCCCCCCGAACGAACGCACGGCGACCCACCCATGCGATTGCCGCTGCGCGGCCTGAGCGATGCCGAGCTGCTGCGCACCCATCGGGCGGCGAAGGACAGTCTCGACAGCTTCGGCCGCGCGATCCGGCGGCACGGCTCGCTGATCCAGAGCTGGGTCGCCGGTGCGGACGTGGTCGCGCTCGACCACTACCCCGATGGCGGGGTGGTGGATCGCCGCCGCGGCTCGCAGTTCTTCTATCACAGCCATCGCGCGGCCGACGCCGAGCACGGCCACCTGCACCTGTTCTGGCATGCCACGCGCAGCGGCCGCCGCCGACGCCTCGGCACGCCGGGCCGCCCCGGCCAGAGCGACTGGACGCGCACCGCGCCGAGCCATCTGATCGCCATCGGCCTGGACGCCCGCGGCCTTCCGGTGAGCCTGTTCAGCGTCAACCACTGGGTCGCCGACGGCCACTGGTTCGACGCGGACACCACGCTCGGAATGGTCCGGCGCTTCGAACTGCAAGGAAGCGACGGCCACGCCGACTCGTGCCGGTGGGTCACCGCATTCGTGCGGCTGTACGAACCCGTCATCGAGCGGGTGCTGCGGGCGCGGGACCGCAGGATCGCGTCGCAGCCCTGCCCGGTGGCGGCGCTCGAAGACCGTCGGATCGAAGTGGTCAGCATGGCGCGCCTGGACTGGCTCGCCGACCTGGCCCGCATCGATGACGAACTGAAGCGCCGCGGCCTGGAGCCCGTCACATGCCCCTCCCCACGCAGTCACGGACGCCCCACCGACCGGCCGCGGACATGATCGGACGGGCCGAGCGCCGCATCCTGGTGGTCGAGGACGAGCGCGACATCGCCGAACTCATCGCGTTGCACCTGACGGACCTGCCGGCTCGGGTCACCCTGGCCAGCGACGGTCCGAGCGGCCTCGTGCTGGCCCTTCAGCAGCCGTGGGACGCCATCGTGCTCGACATCCGCCTGCCGGGTCTGAACGGGCTGGACCTCTGTCGCGAAGTGCGCGCGCGCACCGCCCACGTGCCGATCCTGATGCTGACCGCGCGCAGCGGCGAGCTCGACCGCGTGCTGGGCCTCGAGCTCGGCGCCGACGACTACCTGACCAAGCCCTTCAGCGTGCTGGAACTGCAGGCGCGCGTGAAGGCATTGCTGCGCCGCTCGGCCGTCACCGCGGCGCGCACGGCGGATGCGACGGCGCAGGTCCCGTCGCGCGTCGAACAGGGCCGCCTGGTCGTGGACCGGACGCAGCGCCGGGTCTGGCTGCTCGGCACCGAGATCGTCCTCACGCCACGCGAGTTCGATCTGCTGTGGCACTTCGTGCAGCACCCGGGCCGCGTGTTCACCCGGACCGAGCTGCTCGCCGACGTGTGGGGCCTCGGTCACGATGGCTACGACCACACGGTCAACAGCCACATCAACCGGCTGCGCAGCAAGCTGGGCGACGAACGGGCGGAGGCGGCCTTCATCCACACGGTGTGGGGTGTGGGCTACCGCTTCGAAGTGGCCGCATGAGGCCGGCACCGCCCCGGATGGGGACTGCGGTGTGGCACAGGCTGCACGTGCGCGCGGCGCTCGTCGCCGCGCCGCTGCTGCTGGGCCTGGGCGCGGTCATGTACGGCCTGCTGCAGCACTACAGCGCGCAGGCGGCGCTCGAGGGCGCGCAGCGCATGAACCTCGGACTCGCGCGCTACATCGTCGAACACCAGCCGCCCGGCCTCATCGATCCGGCGGGCCGGCCGGACACGGCGCGGATGAAGGACCTGGCCCAGCAGGTGATGGCGATCAACCCGTCGGTCGAGCTGTATCTGCTGGACGCCGACGGCCGCGTGCTGGCGCATGCGCTGGAGGGTCTGCAGGACACCGATCCCGTCGGCGTGCAGGTCGACATGGAACCGATGCGTCGACTCCTGCAGGCGGAGCACGAAGGACGCGTGCTGCTGCCGGTGCTGGGCACCGACCCGCGCAGCCCGGGCCGCGCCAACATCTTCTCGGTGTGGTCCATCGCGCCGCCCGCGGGCGGCATGGGCTACCTCTACGTGGTGCTCGACGGCAGCGCGGCGCAGCGCGTCGCGGCCGATCTCGGCAACTCCGGCGCGCTGCGCGCGATGGCCACCGGCGCGGCGCTGTCCACGCTGCTGGCGGCGGCCGTGCTGTGGATCGCGTGGCGTCATCTGACCCGCCCGCTGCGACAGCTCACCGACGAGCTGAGGTCGTTCCGCGACGACGGCGACGACGCCGACGCCGACGGCGGCGAGCACCACGAAGCCGGCGACGAGATCGGCGTGCTGCGGCGCGCCGTACAGACCCTGCGGCAACGCATCTCGCAGCAGTTCCAGCGGCTCGAGGACAGCGACCGGCAGCGCCGCGAACTGGTGAGCAACATCTCCCACGACCTGCGCACGCCGCTGTCGAGCATCCGGGGCTACGTCGAGACCGTCCTGCTGCGCGGCGACTCGATCGACCCGCACGCGCGGGCCGCGCACCTGCGCACCGCGCTGCGTCACGTCGATCTGCTGGGCCGGCGCATCGCCGACCTGTTCGAGCTGTCCAAGCTCGACGCCGGCCGGATCGAGCCCAGGCGGGAGGTGTTCTGCCTGGCGGAACTGCTGCAGGACGTGGTGCAGGACTACCGGCTCGCCGCCGAGGGGCGCGGCGTGACGCTCGGGCTCGCAGCCGGCAGTCACACGACTGCCAAGGTGCTGGCCGACATCGCCATGATCGAGCGCGTGCTCCAGAACCTGATCGACAACGCGCTGCGCTGCACGGCGTCGGGCGGCACCGTGATGCTGGCGATCGAGACCCACGGGGCGTTCATGCAGATCAGCGTGAGCGACACCGGCCGCGGCATCGGGTCGAGCGACCTGCCGCACATCTTCGAGCGCTACTGGCGCGCCTCCGACGCCGAGGAGGGCGGTGCGTCGACGAGCTCCGGACTGGGCCTCGCGATCGTCAAGCGCATCCTCGACCTGCACGGCTGCGTGGTGCGCGTGCACTCGGAGCTCAAACGCGGCACGCGCTTCGAGTTCCTGCTGCCGCAGGCCGGGTGACGCGACCGCTGCGCCGTCTGCGACGAAGCGCCGATCTCGGAGGGGCGGCGCCGATGAAGGCTCGCCCGGTCAGCCGGCGCCGTGCGGCTCGGCCGGCGTCCGCCGCAGCCCCTGCACGATCAGGCTCAGTGTCGCCAGATGCAGGACCGCGATGACGAGGTTGCTGATCACCACCGGATTCTCGAAGCTCCCCACGGTGAATGGCGTGGTCAGCTTGTAGAGCACCTGGACCCCCAGCAACGGTGCGACGAGCATCGGGTCCGGCCGGAACAGCAGCGCGATCGAGACCACGAGGATCGCGCCGTACACGGACAACAGGATGCCGCGCGCGGCGGTGGCGCCGCCGTACCCGTGCCCGGTCCAGCCGGCGTCCGTCAGGAGCCCGGCGCACACCGGGATGAGGACCGCGACGTTCGCGAGCAGTGACAACCGGATCATCGTCTTCATCGCAGGGGCCTCGCCGCCATAACATCGTTATTGATGCGATCATAACGTCGTTATGAAACCCAGGCAACCCACCGGACCGTTGGAGACCGGCGCGTCCGCGCGGTCGGCAGTGCCGCTGGACGATGCGGCGGCCGCGCTGCTGTCATCCGCCCGCCGGATCTTCGAGACCGAGGGACTCCCGGCGCTCTCCGTCCGTCGCGTCGCCGAGGCGGCAGGCTGCACGACCATGCAGGTCTACAGCCGGTTCGGCGGGAAGGACGGCCTGCTGCAGGCCCTGTTCGAGGAGGGGTTCGAGGCGCTCGCCGCAGCGCAGCAGGCCGTACCGCTGTCGCTGCCGCCGGCGGAGCGCGTCCGGCGGCTGTGTCGCGAGTACCTGAGGATCGCGGCCGAGCGACCGCACCACTACGCCCTCATGCTGGGCGCTCGCAGCGGCGACTTCGATCCGCCCGCGGAAAGCAGGGCCCGCGCGCTGCGGACGCTCACCCATCTCGTCGACGCAGTCGGCTCGGCGTTGCCCGCGACGCCCGATCGTGCGCAGCGCGCCCGTGACGTGGCGCAGCAGATCCTCGCCCTCTGCCACGGCTGGGCCACGCTGAGTGCCACCCGCATCGTCGACGGCTCGCGCGCCGTCGTCGTCGACGAGGCGGTGGCTGCGCTGCTCGGGCCGCAGGGGCCCGACCGCTGCACGAACCCAGGACACCGACCATGACCGACACCCCGCACCTGCGCACGCCCGACGATCGCTTCGCCGGCCTGCCCGACTACCCCTGGACGCCGCGCTACACGACCGACCTGCCCGAGCTCGGCGGCCTGCGGCTGCACTACCTGGACGAAGGCCCGCGCGATGCGCCGGTCACCTGGCTGTGCCTGCACGGCAACCCGGCCTGGAGCTACCTGTACCGCCTGATGATCCCCGAGTTCCTCGCGGCCGGGCATCGCGTGGTGGCCCCCGACATGCCGGGCTTCGGCCGCAGCGACAAGCCGCTCGACGTCGCGTGGCACACCTTCGAGCGGCACCGCCGGGTGCTGCTCGCGTTCGTCGAGTGGCTGGCGCTGGAGCGCGTGAACCTGGTGGTGCAGGACTGGGGCGGACTGATCGGGCTGACGCTGCCGGTGGCGGCCCCTGCGCGCTATCGCGGCCTGCTGGTGATGAACACCTACCTCGCCACCGCCGAGGCGCCGCTGCCCGAGGGCTTCCTGCAGTGGCGCGCGATGTGCCGCGGCAAGCCCGACTTCGCGATCTCGCGGCTGTTCTCGCGTGGCAATCCGCAGATGAGCGAGGCGGCCTGCGCGGCCTACGACGCGCCGTTTCCGGGGCCGGCGTTCCGCGCGGCGACCCGGGCCTTCCCGGACCTGGTGCCGGAGCATCCGCAGGACGACGGCGCGGCCGTCTCGCGCGAGGCGGCCGCCTTCTGGGCCGAGGCCTGGACGGGCCGCTCGATGATGGCGATCGGCATGCAGGACCCGGTGTTCACGCCGGCGCTGATGGAGCGACTCCGGGCGGGCATCCGCGGCTGTCCGGAGCCGATGCGGGTGGCCGACGGCGGGCATTTCGTGCAGGAGCACGGCCGGGACATCGCGATCGAGGCGGTGCGTCGGCTGGGGTGAGGCACCCGGCGGGGTCTCGCGGCGCCGATGGCGTTTATACAGAGCTTTGCATTCTTACCTTTAATGGATAAGATTGCGAAACTCGCTATAAACGAGAGGCCCATGGACTCCATCCGAAATCCGTTCGTGCCGGGAGCCGGCTCGCCGCCTGTCGAACTCGCCGGCCGCGACGCGCTTCTCGAAGACATGCATGTCGCGCTGCAGCGCGCCAGGATCGGTCGCCATGCGAAGAGCGCCATGCTGGTCGGTCTGCGCGGGGTCGGAAAGACCGTTCTGCTCGACCGCATCCGGACCAAGGCAGAGGCGGCAGGGATCCATACGATCCGGATCGAGGCCCCGGAGGGGCGATCACTGCCCGCGATCCTCGCACCCCAGCTGCGCCAAGCTCTGCTCAGGCTGAGCAACATCTCAGCGGCGAAGGAGTTCGCCATCCGCGGCCTGCGTGCGCTCGCAGGATTCGCGGGAAAGATGAAGATCAAGTATCAGGATCTCGAGGTCGGACTGGACTACGAGGCCGAGCCCGGCCTAGCTGACAACGGCGACCTCGAGCACGATCTGCAGGCGCTCTTCGAACAGGTCGGCCAGGCCGCGAAGGCAGCCGGCACCGCCGAAGCGATCTTCATCGACGAGTTGCAATACGTCGCGGAGGACCAATTGGCGGTCCTGATCACAGCCATGCACCGCATCGAGCAGCAGCAGCTACCGGTCGTGCTGGTGGGCGCAGGCCTGCCGCAGCTGCGCGGTCGGATGGGCAACGCCAAGTCCTACGCCGAGCGCCTGTTCAACTTCCCGGAGATCGGACCGCTCCCGCGGCCCGCCGCCGAGCAGGCGATCCGAGTGCCGTTGCAGAAGGAAGGGGTAGACATCGACGAGGCCGCGCTGAATCAGCTCGTCGAGGTCACCCAAGGCTATGCGTATTTTCTGCAGCAATGGGGGTTCCACACCTGGGAGCAGGCGGCGCGCTCGCCGATCGGCATCGATGCAGTCCAGCGCGCCTCGGGGAGCGCGGTGGCGGCGCTCGACGAAAGCTTCTTCCGCGTGCGCTTCGATCGGCTGACGCCGAAGGAAAAGCGTTACCTGCGCGCGATGGCCGAACTCGGTCCGGGTCCGCATCGCTCGGGCGACATCGCCACCTGCTACCCGGCCAAGGTCACGTCACTCGCGCCGACCCGCAGTTCGCTGATCGCCAAGGGAATGATCTGGAGTCCGAACCACGGTGACACCGCCTACACGGTCCCGATGTTCGATGCGTTCATGAAGCGCATCATGCCGGGCGACGACTGGCGCCACGTGTGACTCGAAGGCGCGGGCCTGGTCGGCCCGCAGCCCCGGGCCGACGCCCGATCATGCTCGGGTCGTGACGCCGGCGAGCCTCAGAGCGCCCCCGCCGCCCCATCGCTGCGCGGGTCGCTGCCCACGTCCATCGCCCCGTCGGCACCGATGCGGATCACGCCCGCATGCCCCATGTAGTCGGACCACTCGTCGAACCATTCGACGTCGTGACCCAGCGCGCGCAGGCCCGTGGCGGTGGCTTCGGGGAAGCGGCGCTCGAGCTTGAGCGTGGTCGGCGACTGGTCGCCCCAGGCGCGGCCGAGCACCCAGCGGGGGGCTGCGAGCGCGTCGGCCAGCGGCATGCCGAGGTCCATCGCGCGGGTGAGCACGGCGGCCGAGATCTGCGGCTGGGCCTCGCCGCCCATGGTGCCGAACACGATGCGCGAGCCGTCGTCGCCGAACCAGGTGGGCGCGTTCAGCGTGTGCGACGGCCGCTTGCCCGGCGCCAGCGTGTTGGCGCGCCCGGGCTCGAAGGTGTAGCCGTGGCCGCGGTTGTGCCAGACGATGCCGGTGTCGCCGGCCATCACGCCGCTGCCGTACTCCCAGCACAGGCTCTGGATGGCGCTGACCGAGCGGCCCTGGGCGTCGGCGACGCCGAACCACACGGTGTCGCCGGGCAGCGGGCCGTCGTCGAACGGGGCGGCGCGCGTGCGGTCGATGCGCGCGGCGAGCGCGTCCAGGGTGGCCGGCGCGAGCATGCGGTGCACGGGCACGTCGACGAAATCGGGATCGCCCAGATGCCGGTCGCGCAGCGCGTGCGCGAGCTTGGCGGCCTCGGCGTGCAGGTGCACGAACTCGGCGGACATCGGCTCGAGGCCCGAGAGGTCGAAGCGGTCGAGGATGCCGAGCAGCGTGAGCGAGGTGATGCCGACCGTGGGCGGCGGCAGGTTGTGCAGCGTGCCGGCGCGGTAGCGCACGGCGGGCTGCGCGACGCGGCGGCACTCGAAGCGCGCGAGGTCGCCGGCATCGAGCGGGCTGCCTTCGCGCTGCAGGCCGGCGGCGATGCGCCGTCCGAGCTCGCCGCGGTAGAAGCCGTTGGCGCCCTCGTGCGCCAGCAGCGCGAGGCTCTCGGCCAGCGCGGTCTGGCGCAGCGTGTCGCCCTTCTCGGGGATGCGGCCGCCGGGCGCGAAATTCTTCACGAAGGTCTCGGACTGCGAGAGCTGCGCCCAGTGACCGCGCATCGCGGCGCCCTGCCCCGCGTTCGCGGCGAAGCCGTCGCCGGCGAGTTTCGTGGCGGGCGCGAGCAGTTCGGCCCACGACAGCGTGCCGCCCCAGCGCGAGCGCGAGTGCTCGTAGGCGGCGCCCCAGACGGACACCATGCCGGCGACGGTGTTGGCGGCCCAGGGCCCGCGCTTGGGGATGGCCTGGAAGCCGCGCGCCCGGTACGCCTCGGGCGTGCAGACCGCGGCCGAGGGCCCGGCGCCGTCGAGGCCGAAGCAGGCGCCCGAGGCCTCGGCGACGGTGAAGAACGCATCGCCCCCGATGGCGTTCATGTGCGGGTAGACGACCGCGAGCACCGCGCCGGCGGCGATGGTCGCCTCGATGGCGTTGCCGCCGCGGGCGAGGATGGCGAGGCCGGCTTCGGTGGCCAGGTGGTGCGGCGCGGTGATCGCACCGCCGCGGCCGCTGGCCGAGGGGGAAGTCATCGGGAGAACTCCGGAGGCGTCGGAACGTCGGGACGTCGGTCGGGGGACGTCAGGACGAAAGTGGGAAGGCGCAGGCTACACGACGCCCCGGCCCGTCGGCCACCAGCACCGGTTCGGTTTCCCGGCAGGCGTCGCGCGCCTGCGGGCAGCGCGACGCGAAGCGGCAGCCGCGCGGCAGGTCGATGGGGCTCGGGATCTCGCCGCGCAGCGGGGCGCCGAGCGGCCTCCCGAAGCTCGGGAACGCGTCCATCAGCGCGCGCGAGTACGGATGGCGCGGGCGCGTCAGCACGTCGCCGGTCGGCCCCTCCTCGACCACGCGACCGAGGTACATCACCGCGATGCGGTCGCACAGGTAGCTCGCGACGCCGAGGTCGTGGGTGATGAAGACCAGGGTCAGCCCCATCTCGCGGCGCAGGCTGCGCAGCAGGTTCAGGAGCTGCGCCTGCACCGACACGTCGAGCCCGGCGACCGACTCGTCGGCGAACACGATCTTCGGCTCCGAGGCGAGCGCGCGGGCGACCGCGACGCGCCGCACCTGGCCGCCCGACAGCTCGCTCGGGAAGCGGTCGCGCATCGTGGCCGACAGGCCGACGCGCTCGAGCAGCGCGCCGACCCGCGCCGGCACGTCGGCCTCGGCGCACAGCCCGTGCAGCCGCATCGGCTCGGCGAGCACGTCGCCGATGCGCATGCGCGGATTCATCGAGCCGCGCGCGTCCTGGTAGATGTAGGCGACCTCGCGGGAGAAGGTCTTCCGCGCCTCGACGCCGAGCGAGGCGAGGTCCGTGCCGCGGTACAGCAGCCGGCCCTCGGTGGCCGCCTCGAGCCCGAGCATCAGCCGCACCAGCGTCGACTTGCCCGAGCCGCTCTCGCCGACCAGCGCCACCGCATCGCCCTCGGCGACGTCGAGCCGCACGCCGTCGAGCGCATGCAGCAGGCGCGGCGCACCGCGGGCGAAGCGGCGCGCGGGCGGCGCGCGACCGACCTCGTACGCCTTCTCGACGTCGAGCACCGAGAACAGCGGCTTCTGACCCGCGCGGGCGCTCACGACGCCACCCCGACCGGTTCGCCCTGCGCGACCCAGCAGGCGACGCGCCGCCCCTCGAGCTCGACCAGCGGCGGACGCACCTGGGTGCAGCGCGGCCCGGCCTTCGGGCAGCGCGTCGCGAAGCGGCAGCCCGGCGGCATGTCGCCCGGATCGGGCACGTTGCCGGCGAGCGGCTCGAGCTCGTGCGAGTCGAGCTCCACGACGCAGGCCCGCAGGCCCTGCGTGTACGGATGCAGCGGCGAACCGAGCAGCAGCGCCGACGGGCCGGTCTCGACGATCTGGCCGCCGTACATCACCGCCACCTCGTCGCAGACCTGGGCGGCGAGCGCGAGGTCGTGCAGCACGAAGACGGCGCTCGAGCCGAGCGCGCGCACGCGGTCCATCACCAGGGTCATGATCTGCGCCTGGATGGTCACGTCGAGCGCGCTGGTGGGCTCGTCGGCGATGAGCAGCTCGGGGTCGCAGGCGAGCGCGATCGCGATCATCACGCGCTGCTGCATGCCGCCGGAGAGCTGGTGGGGATAGGCCGACAGCCGCGCGCGCGCATCGGGGATGCCGACGCTGTCGAGGAGCTGCGCGGCGCGATCGAGCGCCTGGCGCTTGTCGAGCTTGAGGTGCCGGCGCAGCGGCTCGCAGATCTGGCTGCCGACGGTGAAGCACGGGTCGAGCGAGCCCATCGCGTCCTGGAAGATCAGGCCGATGCGCCGGCCGCGCAGCGTCTGGAAGCGCGATTCGGAGAGCTCGGTGAGCTCGGTGCCGTCGAACACGAGGCTGCCCGACAGCCCCACCTCGGGCTCGCGCAGCAGCCCGATGATGGCCATCGCGAGCGTCGACTTGCCCGCACCCGACTCGCCGAGCAGCCCGAGCGAGCGGCCGCGCCCGAGCGACAGCGAGACCTCGTCGAGCACGGTGTTGCGGCCGCGCTTGAGCGACAGCCGATCGATCCGCAGCAGCGCCTCCCCCGTCCCGGTCGTCATGTCAGCGGCCCTCCGAACGCGGCGAGAACGCGTCGCGCAGACCGTCGCCGAGCAGCGTCAGGCCGACCAGCAGGACCGCCAGCGCGATGCCCGGCACGCCCGAGATCCACGGCGCCATCGTGATGAAGGCGCGGCCCTCGGCGATCATCAGCCCCCAGTCGGGCGTGGGCGGCACCACGCCGATGCCGAAGAACGACAGGCCCGACTCCAGCAGGATGGCGGTGCTGATCCGGATGCCGGCCTGCACCAGCAGCGAGGGCATCACGTTCGGCAGCAGGTGGCGCACGATCAGCGCCGTCTGCGGCACGCCCATCAGGCCGGCGGCCTCGACGAACGGGCGCGACTTCACCTGCAGCACGTCGGAACGCACGATCCGCGCGAACGGTCCGACGAAGGAGATCGCCAGCGCGTAGATGACCTTGTCGATGCCCAGCCCCAGCACCGCGACGAACGCGATCGCCAGGATGATCTCGGGGAAGGCGAGGATGGCGTCGACCAGCCGCATCAGCGCCCACTCGACCCAGCCGCCGACGAGTCCGGCGACCAGGCCGATGACCATGCCGCCGGCCAGGCCCAGGCCGACCGACGCGAAGCCGATGCCGAGCGCGAGCCGCGCGCCGTACAGCAGGCGCGAATACATGTCCTGGCCGAAGGAGTCGGTGCCCAGCCAGTGCTCGGCGCCGGGCGGCATCAGCGCGTGCTCGAGGTTCTGCTCGGTCGGGTCGTGGGTGGCGATCAGCGGCGCGAGCAGCGCCAGCAGCGCGAAGGCGCCCACGATGCACAGGCCGATGACCGCCGAGCGCTCGCGCCGGATGCGACGCCAGGCGCGCGCGAGCGCGCCCGAGGGCGGCGGCGCGGCCGAGCCGGGCGCCGAGAAGAGCGCCGCGGCGTCGTGCACGCAGGCTTCGGCGTCGGCGGGCAGCACCGGGCGCGTGGCCGCGCCGGAAGCAGGGCCGCGGGAGGCAGGGGTGGCGCTCATCGGCGTCGCAGCCTCGGGTCGAGCAGCGTGTAGAGCTGGTCGACCAGGAGGTTGACCAGCACGAAGAAGAGCGCGGTGAGCATGATGCCGGCCTGCACGACGCCGTACTCGCGGTTGAGCACGGCGGTGGTGATCATCGAGCCCAGGCCCGGCACCGCGAACACCACCTCGGTCATCACCGCGCCGCGCAGCAGGCCGCCGAGCTGCAGGCCGATCACGGTGACCAGCGGCATCAGCACGTTGCGCATCGCATGCACGCCGACCACCCGCGACATCGGCTCGCCGCGGGCGCGCACCGCCTTGATGAACGGCTGGTTCATCACCTCGATGAGGCTGGCGCGCGTGGTGATCGCGATCAGCCCGGTGTAGTAGCAGGCGAGCGTGATCGCCGGCAGCGCCAGGTGGTGCAGGCCGCCGACCAGGTCCTCCCACGGCCGCACGAAGCCCATCGTCGGGAACCAGCCGAGCGCCACGCCGAACACCCAGATCAGCACGATGCCGAGGTAGAAGCTCGGGAACGCCGAGCCCAACACCGACAGCGAGGAGACGAAGTAGTCCGGCCAGCGGCCCTTGCGCAGCGCGGCGAGCACGCCCGCCGGCACGCCCACCAGCAGCGCCAGCGCCAGCGACAGCGCCGCGAGCGCCAGCGTCACCGGCAGCGCCTGGAACACCGCCTGCGTGAAGATGTCGTCGCGGGTGATGAACGACTTGCCCCAGTCGCCCTGGACGAAGCGCGACAGCCACAGCCCGTACTGCGTCCACACCGGCTGGTCGAGCCCGAGCTCGCGCGTCAGGCGCGCATGCGCCTGCGGCGAGTACTCGGAGCCGAGCAGCAGCGTGACCGGGTCCCCCGGCGCGAGCTTCAGGAACCAGAAGCTCGCGATCGAGACGATCAGCAGCACCAGCAGCGTCTGCAGGCCCTTGCCTGCGGCCGAACGGAACATCGTGCGGGTCGGGTCGTCAGCGCGTCACTTCAGACTGACCGTGTGCATGTTCATCAGGTCCACCGGCACGTACTTGAAGCCCTCGACGCGCTTGTTGAAGATCTTGTAGACCTTGGTGTGCGCGAGGATCGCGATCGGGGCGTCCTTCTGCATCATCAGGTCCTCGGCCGCGTAGTAGAGCTTCTTGCGCTTGTCGCGGTCGACGATCTCGGAGGCCTGGTTGATCAGCGTGTCGAACTCGGGGTTCGAGTAGCCGACGAAGTTCCACGGCTTGCCGGTGACCCACTCGGGGCGGATGGTCTCGTCCGGATCGAGGTCGGCCTGCCAGGCCTCGTCGTACAGGTCGAACTCGCCGGCGTTGCGCCGCTTGGTGAGGATCGCGCGGTCCATCAGCTCGAGCTTCACCTTGATGCCGATCTTGGCGAGCATCGGGATGATGAGCTGGGCGTTGCGGCTGCCGCTGCCGCCGTTCGCGGTGAACGCCTCGGTGGCGATGTAGGTGACCTCGATGTCGCCCTTCGCCTTGGCCTTGGCGCGGTACTCCTGCGCACGCTTCAGGTCGAAGAACTGGCCGCGGCCGCTCTTGGCGATGTTCGGATCGTAGAAGCCGGTCATCGGCGGCGAGATCGGCGAGTACGCGGCGATCGCGTCGCCGAAGTAGCCCTGCTTGACGATCGTCGCGCGGTCGATGGCGAAGGCCACCGCCAGGCGCAGGTTCGGGTCGTCGGCGAAGGGGCCGCGCTTCATGTTCATGCCGAGGAACGCGTAGTTGCCCTCGACGTCGCCGTAGATGTTCAGGGTCTTGTTCGCACGCAGCTGCGACATGAACTGGAACGGGCAGGCGTCCATGCCGTCGACCTGGCCCGACAGCACCGCGGCCACCGCGGAGGTCGGCTCCTTGATGAGCATGATCTGGATCTTGTCGAGGTAGGGCAGGCCCTTCTCGAAGTAGTCCGGGTTGCGCTCGAGCTCGATCAGCTCGTTCTCCTTCCACTGCACGAACCTGAACGGGCCGGTGCCGACCGGATTGCGGCCGAAGTCCTTGCCGAACTTCTCGACGGCGCTGCGGCTGACGATGGTGCCCGCGCGGCCGGTGGCGCCGGTCATCGCGACCGGGAAGAAGGCGAAGGGCTTGGCGTAGCGGATGCGCACGGTCAGCGGATCGACGATGTCGATGCCGGCGAGGTCGGCGACCATCCAGGAGTGAGGCGAGGCGACCGCCGGATCCTTGACGCGCTCGACGCTCCACTTCACCGCGGCCGCGTCGCACGCGTCGCCGTTGTGGAACTTGACGCCCGGGCGCAGCGTGAAGACGTGCGTCTTGTCGTCGACCATCTGCCACTTCTCGGCGAGGTCGGGCACGAACGAGACCTTGCCGCCTTCGTAGCTGACCTTCAGCAGGCCGTTGTAGATGTTGTTGTGGATCTTGATCGCGCCCAGCGAGCCGGTGAAGTGCGGGTCGAGCGTATCGGGCGCCACGATGTGGGCCCACTTGATCGTGCCGCCACGCTTGGGCTGGGCGAGCGCCTCGCCGGTGAAGGTGCCGCCGGCGAGGGCCGCCGCGCCCATCGCGGCGCCGCCGCGCAGGAAGTCCCGCCGTCCGAGGTCGAGCGCGAGCCGCTCGGCGAGCTGCTGCTTCAGTTCGAGGTCGTGCATGGTCAGTGAGGGCCGGTCGTTGAAGTGGAGGAGCGCGTCGCGGTACGTGCCGCGATGCTTGCAGCCTTCCGACGCAAGGACCGTGCCGACCGTGCGCAGGACGGCCCCGGGCCGCGATCCGGCACCACCGGGGTGCGGATGACCCTTCGGGTCGGCGTGGCATCGGGTGCGAAGCAGGGCGCAGGGCACTCGCGCGGCGCGCCCGTCCGGCAGATAGGAGGCATACCACCTGTGCCGCGGGCCGGCGGCTAGAATCGACCGCATCCCTCTTCGGACCCCGGTGCCCCCGGGCAGGCGCGGATGGCCTACCACCAGACGATCGGCGCGCGACGCCACCGCTTCGACGACCTGCGCACGCTGCTCGCACGCGCGAGCCCCGCGCGCTCGGGCGACCTGCTCGCGGGCGTCGCGGCGTCCGACGAGGAGGAACGCATGGCCGCGCGCATGGCGCTCGCCGACGTGCCGCTGCGCAGCTTCCTCTCCGAACCCGCGGTGCCCGCCGAGGAAGACGAGGTCTCGCGACTGATCCTCTCGCAGCACGATGCCACCGCCTTCGCCCCGGTCGCGCACCTGACCGTCGGCGCGTTCCGCGACTGGCTGCTGTCCGAGGCCGCCGACGCCGCGGCGCTCGAGCGGCTCGCCTGGGGCCTGACGCCGGAGATGGTGGCGGCGGTCAGCAAGCTGATGCGCAACCAGGACCTGGTGCTCGCCGCGAGGAAGCGGCGCGTGGTGAGCGCGTTCCGCACCACCATCGGCCTGCCCGGGCGGCTGTCGGTGCGGCTGCAGCCGAACCACGGCACCGACGATCCGCGCGGCATCGTCGCCTCGACGATCGACGGCCTGATGTACGGCTGCGGCGACGCCGTCATCGGCATCAATCCGGCGGGCGACAACCTCGCGAACATCGTGGAACTGCTCAAGGTGCTCGATGCGATCCGCGAGCGCTTCGCGATCCCGACGCAGTCGTGCGTGCTGACCCACGTCACGCAGTCGATCCGTGCCATCGAGGCCGGCGCACCCCTCGACCTGGTGTTCCAGTCGATCGGCGGCACGCAGAAGACCAACGAATCGTTCGGCATCTCGCTGGCCCTGCTCGACGAGGCGGCGGCGGCGGTCGCGTCGCTCCGGCGCGGCACGGTCGGCTCGAACGCGATGTACTTCGAGACCGGCCAGGGCAGCGCGCTGTCGGCCAACGCCCATCACGGCGTCGACCAGCAGACGATCGAGGCGCGCGCGTACGCGGTGGCGCGTCGCTACGCGCCGCTGCTGGTCAACACCGTGGTCGGCTTCATCGGCCCCGAGTACCTGTACGACGGCAAGCAGATCGTGCGCGCCGGCCTAGAGGACCACTTCTGCGGCAAGCTGCTCGGCGTGCCGATGGGCTGCGACGTCTGCTACACCAACCATGCCGAGGCCGACCAGGACGACATGGACACGCTGCTGACGATGCTCGGCGTGGCCGGCGTGAACTTCATCATGGGCGTGCCCGGCGCCGACGACGTGATGCTCAACTACCAGAGCACCTCCTTCCACGATGCGCTGTACCTGCGCGAGTCGCTCGGGCTGAAGCGCGCGCCCGAGTTCGAAGCGTGGCTGGAGCGCATGGGCATCGCGGGGGCGGACGGACGGCTGCTCGGCGGCGCGGCGCGAGGGCAGGCACTGCTGGGGATGGCCGAGGCGGTGGGGGTGGGGTCGTGAGCGGATCGGAGTCGCGCGACGGAGCGCCGACGCATGCGCCCGACGCGCTCGACGAGACGAAGCCCGCGCGTGCCTCCGTGGACAACGCGGCCGCCGATGCACGGCCGCTCGTCGAGCCCGATGCCTGGACCGCGCTGCGTGCGTTCACGCCGGCACGCATCGCGCTCGGGCGCACCGGCTCGAGCCAGCCGACCTCGGCGCAGCTCGCCTTCGGTCTGGCGCACGCGCAGGCGCGCGATGCGGTGCATGCGCCGCTCGACGTCGCCGCGCTCGACGCCGCCCTGCGCGCCGAGGGCTTCGAGACACTCGCCGCGCACAGCCGCGCGGCCGACCGGCCGACCTACCTGCGGCGGCCCGACTTCGGCCGCCGGCTGGACGACGCGAGCCTCGCGCGCCTGCGTGCGGCGGCGCCCGCGTCGGCGCCCGATCTCGTGTTCGTCGTGGCCGACGGACTCTCCGCCGTCGCGGTCGCACGGCATGCGGTGCCGCTGCTGGTCGCCGCGCGCGAGCGGCTCGTCGGCTGGTCGATCGGCCCGGTGGTGATCGCCTCGCAGGCACGCGTGGCGCTGGGCGACGAGGCGGGCGAGGCGCTCGGCGCGCGCGCGGTGGCGCTGCTGGTCGGCGAGCGGCCGGGGCTGTCGTCGCCCGACTCGCTCGGCATCTACCTGACGTGGGCGCCGCGGGTCGGCCGCACGGACGCCGAGCGCAACTGCATCTCGAACGTGCGGCCGGAGGGGCTCGCGTACGGGCGCGCGGCGGCGACGCTGGCGGGGCTGCTGGAGGGCGCGAGGCGGCTCGGGGCGACGGGGGTGTCGCTCAAGGACGAGGCCGAGGCGCCGAGGCTCACGGAGGGCTGACCCGCCCCCGTGCGTCGGTGGGTGCGGGGACCGCGGGCAGCGTCAGCACCACCCGGAGCCCGCCGAGGTCGGCGTCACCCAGCGTCACCGTCCCGCCGTACGCGGTCGCGAGGTCGCCGGGGGGCGCCGGAGTCGGCGTCGGCATCGGCCGCATCCGCATCCGCATCCGCGACCCCTGTGCGACGGGGCGACTGAGCGGCGGACAGCGCGGCGG
>RPRK01000094.1 GCA_003818495.1 Burkholderiales bacterium | reverse complement strand
GCTGAACGCCCGCCGCGTGGTGCTCGCCGCGCCGCTCTCGATCGCCGCCCGGATGGTGCCCGAGCTGTCGAAGGACGCCGGGCCGGCGAGACGCGCGCCCTGGACCGTCGCCAACGTCGTGTTCCGACGCCCCCCGGACGAGCCGCAGACCGGCGGCGAGGACGAGCTCGCCTGGGACAACGTCGTGCACGGCAGCGCCGCGCTCGGCTTCGTGAACGCCGGCCACCAGCGCATCGGTCTCGACCTCGGCGCGCCGACCGTCCTGAGCGCCTACCGCGTGTACACGCCCGCCGACCGCGATGCGCTCGGCGAGCTCGAACGGCTGGTCGACGCGCCCGGCCCGCCCGCGGGGCGCGCCTGGCTCGACCTGGTCGGTGCGGATCTCGAGCGGGCCTACGGGCCGCGGGTGTGGCGGCACGTGGCAGGGGTGCACGTCACCGTGCGGGGGCACGGCATGGCCGCACCCGCGCCCGGCTTCCTCACCGACGCCCGACTGCTCGCGCTGCGCTCGGCGCAGGGCGCGCTGCGCTTCGCGCACGCCGACCTGTCGGGCTATTCGGTGTTCGAGGAGGCGCTGTGGTGGGGCGTGCGGGCGGCGGACGGCGTCACCGCGTGACTCAGGCCGCCATGTCCCGCCGCGACTTGGCCTTCGCCTCGGTCCGCATGCGCAGCTGCTGGCGCTGCCGCACGCGCGCGGCGTCCATCAGCATCCGACCGGCCCAGCGGTAGACGTTGTTCTCCTTCACCGTGCGGCGCATCAGCCGCATCCGCTCGCGGCGCTCGTCGCGGTCCATGCGCAGTGCCTGCCGGATCGCGGACGCGGTCTCGGAGATGTCGTACGGATTCACCAGCAGCGCCTCGATCAGCTCGCGCGAGGCACCGGCGAACGTGGAGAGGATCAGCACGCCGTCGTGGTCGTCGCGCGCCGCGACGAACTCCTTGGCCACGAGGTTCATGCCGTCGTGCAGGCTGTTCACCAGGCAGAAGTCGGCGGCGCGGTACAGCTCGAAGACCTGTGTCGGCTCCTGGTGCTCGCCGATCAGCACGATCGGCTTCCAGGTCTCGGTGCCGTAGGTCTGGTTGATCCGCGCCGCGGTCTCCTCGGTCTCCTGCTTGAGCAGTCGGTACGCGGGCAGCTTGCTGCGCGTGGGCGCGGCCACCTGCAGCAGCGTGATCCGGCCGCGCCACGAGGGATCCTGCTCGAGCAGCTGCTCGACCGCGAGGAAGCGCTCGACGATCCCCTTGGTGAAGTCCCAGCGCTCCACGCCGACGCCGATCCGCACGTCGTCGGCGAGCCCGAAGCGCTGACGCACCGCGCGCGCGCAGTCCTCGGCCGGCGGCAGGCCTTCGAGCCAGCGCGGCGGCCACTCGATCGAGATCGGGTACGGCGCGACCCGGCAGACGTGGCCCTGGACGGTCACGGTCATGTGCTCGCGATCGATGTGGCACTCGACGTACCGGTCCACCGTCTCGAGGAAGTTCTGGCAGTGGTAGCGCGTGTGGAACCCGAGGATGTCGGCCCGCAGCATGCCGGTCAGCAGTTCCTCCTTCCACGGACACACGCCGAAGGTCTCGGCGTTCGGCCATGGGATGTGCCAGAACAGCACGACGGTGGCGCCGGGGATGCGCTGGCGCACCATCGCGGGCAGCAGCGCGAAGTGGTAGTCCTGCACGAAGACCACCGGATGGTCGGTGCGGGCCTCCTTGAGCACGACGTCGGCGAACTTGCGGTTGACCGCCTGGTACTGCCGCCAGTCGGTCTCGCGGAAGGACGGGCGCACGTAGGCCAGGTGGCACAGCGGCCAGAGGCCCTCGTTGGAGAAGCCGAAGTAGAAGCCGTTCTCCTCCTCCTCGTTGAGCCACACCCGGCGCAGCGTGTAGGCCGGGTCGGACGGCGGCACGCTGACCCGGTCGTGCAGGTCGACCACCTCGCGGTCGGCGCTGCCCGAGCCGTGCGCGACCCAGACGCCCGAGCACGCGCGGATGATCGGCTCGAGCGCGGTCACCATGCCGCTGGCCGGCACCTGCACCACCGGCTTGCCGTCGGGGCCGCGGTTGTGGATGTACGGCTCGCGGTTGGAGACGACGATCATCTGCGGCGAATCGAGACTCTGGCGCACGACGTGCGCGAGCGCGTTCGGCGTCCAGTTCTCGCGGTAGTCGATCTCCAGCCGCTGGTCGTTCTCGATCTCGCGCAGCACCTGGCGCACCTGGGAGAGGATCGGCGCGCTGGAGTGCCCCTCGGCGTCGTCGAGGAAGCGGCGGCCGCGGATGTCGCGCACGAGCAGCGTGCCCCAGCGCCGCAGCAGCAGCCACGCCGCGAAGACCGACAGCAGCGCGAGCACCACCGCCGACATCACGCCGAACGCGATCAGGTAGTCGCGCGCCTTGGTGTAGCGCCGGTCGACGAACGACATGTCGTGCACCAGCAGGACCACCGCCGGCTGACCGTCGGCGGCCTGCAGGTCGTAGCGCGCGACGTGCACCGCGCCCTGCGGCGTGCGCAGCACGCGGCTGGCAGGCTCGCTCGACGCCGTGCCGGACGCGCACGAGACCTGCGACGGCGTCCGGTCGGTCTGGTAGAGCGTCTGGCCGTCCGGACGGCAGGCGAGCACGGCGAGCAGGCGCTCGTCCTCGGTGACCTTCGCGAGGAAGCGCCGGAGCCGCGGCAGTTCGGACCGGTCGAGGAGCGTGGGCAGCGTCTCGCCCATGGTGTTCATCACCACCTTCGCCCGCATCTCGACGTCGGTGCGGAACCACTCGGTCAGCATCCGCTCGACATACGGCACCGCGATCCAGGCGCCGACGGACAGGGTCACGAGGACGGGAAGCGCGAATCGCCAGAACAGGGTCCTCAGCACGTCAGGCTCCCGGCAAGCGGTCAGGAAGACAGGATACCCGCAACGCCTCGCCTACCTTGAAAAACGGGACGGGCCCGAAGCAGGCAAGTGCCGTGCCCGCTTCGCTTCATAGGACAATGACGGCCGGGCCGCGCGGCGCGCCGGCCACCATCAGGAGAATGCGTCATGCAGTACCGCAAGCTCGGCCGCAGCGGGGTGTCGGTGTCGACGCTGTGCCTCGGCACCATGATGTTCGGCGACCGCACCACCGAGACGGACGCCGTCGAGATCGTCGCCGCCTGTCGTGACGCGGGCGTGAACTTCATCGACACCGCCGACGTCTACACGCTCGGCGAGTCGGAGCGGATCACCGGCCGGGCCATCGCCTCGGACCGCAACCACTGGGTGCTCGCCACCAAGGTCGGCAACGCGATGAGCGAGGACCGCAACGCGCGCGGACTGTCGCGACGCTGGCTCGCCCGTGCGATCGACGCATCGCTGGAGCGCCTCGGCACCGACCACGTCGACATCTGGTACCTGCACCGGGAAGACCCGCACACGCCGCTCGACGAGACCATCGCCGGCGTCGCCGACGCGATCCGCGCCGGCAAGGTCCGCTACCTCGGCGTCTCGAACCACCGCGCCTGGCGGATCGCCGAGATCGTCGCGCTGTGCCGCGAGGCGGGCATCCCCGCGCCCGCGGTCTGCCAGCCGTACTACAACGCCTTCAACCGGATGCCCGAGGTCGAGACCCTGCCCGCCTGCGGCCGCTACGGCATCGGCGTGGCGCCCTACTCGCCCATCGCCCGCGGCGTGCTGGCCGGCAAGTACCTGCCGGGCGAGGCGCCGCCGGCGGACTCGAGGGCGGCCCGCGGCGATCGCCGCATCATGCAGACGGAGTGGCGCGAGGAGTCGCTGGTGCTCGCCCAGCGGATCGCCGAGCACGCGCGCGCGCGGGGCGCCACGCCCTCGCAGTTCGCGGTCGCCTGGGTGCTCAACAACGCGTTCGTGACGTCCGCCATCGTCGGGCCGCGCACCCTCGAGCAGATGCGCGAGTACCTCGACGGCGCCGGCTTCGCCTTCACCGCGGAAGACGAGGCGCTGATCGACGGCATGGTCTCTCCCGGCCATCCGTCCACGCCCGGCTACAACGATCCGGCCTACCCGCTCGAGGGCCGCGTGTCCCTCGCCGGCTGAGCGGTCCGGTGATGGACCCCCGCACCGGCTGGGTCGCGGCGATGTCGCTCGCCCAGCTGGTGTCGTGGGGCAGCCTCTACTACACCTTCTCGCTGCTGATGCCCGCGCTCGAGGCCGACCTCGGGCTCAACCGCGTCGAGGTCAGCGGGGCGTTCAGCGCCGCGCTGCTGGCCGGGGGCGTGGCGGGCGTGCAGGTCGGGCGCTGGATCGACGCCGGGCACGGCCGGGCGGTGATGTCGGGCGGCTCGCTGCTGGCCGGCGCCATGCTGCTCGTGCTCGCGCGGATCGAAGGGGTCGTCGGCCTGTACGCGGTGTGGATCGCCATCGGGGCGGCCACCGCCGCCATCCTCTACGAGCCGGCGTTCGCCATCCTGATCCGGCGCTGGCCGGACGACTACCGGCGCTCGCTGATCGCGATGACCTTCCTGGGCGGGCTCGCGTCGACCGTCTTCATCCCGCTGTCGGCCTGGCTCATCGACGCATTCGGCTGGCGCAGGGCCTGCGAGGTGCTGGCCGGGCTACACCTGCTGCTGTGCCTCCCGATCCACCTCACGATGCTCGCCGGCGAACCGCCCGGACGGGCCCGGACGACCGCGGGCGCGGCGGGCGATGCGCCGACGCTGCGTGCGCTCGCCACCTCGCCCGCGTTCCTGCTGATCACCGCGTTCCTCGTCGGCTTCATGGCCTTCACGTCCGCGCTGTCGGCGCACATGGTGCCGCTGATGCGCGAGCGCGGCGTGCCCGCGGCGTGGGCGGTCGCGATCCCGGCCAGCATCGGGGCGATGCAGGTGCTCGGTCGCGTGGTGCTGTTCGTGTTCGAGGGCCGCATCGACCCGCGGCGCTTCGACCGCCTGGTCCCGCTGCTGCTGCCCGCGGCGATCGCGCTGCTGCTCGCCGGGGGCGGCAGCGTCGTCGCCGCACTCGCGTTCGCCGCGTGCTACGGCATCGGCAACGGTCTGATCACCATCGTCAAGGCGACCTCGATCGCGCAGTACGTGAGCCGGGAACGGGTCGCGGCGCTGAGCGGCCTGCAGCAGCCCGCGGCGGCCCTCGCCCGGGCCGCGGGGCCGATCCTGCTCGCGTCCCTCTGGAGCGCCACCGGCGACTACGGGCTCGGGCTGTGGGTGCTGCTCGGCGCGGGGCTGGTCTCGGCGGCGCTGCTGCGGCTGGCGCAGGCCCGCGCGCTGCCGCAGCCGTGACGGGGGGGCCGCCGGGGCCCCGGATTGCACCGCGGTCACCTCGGCGTCATCCGGCCGTTCGGCGGTCCGGGTCCGCTCCATGGGACAATGCGGGGTTGTCCACGCGCCAGGACCTCGCGTCCCCGACCGTCCCGTGACCGCACCGATCCTTCTGCTCGCCCTGCTGCTGCTCGTGGCCGTCCTCGTCGGCGCCTACGTGCTGTGGCCGCTGCTGCGCCGACCCGCGCCGGCAGCGGTCGCGGCCGACGCCGCCACGGTGTCGCGCTCGGTGCTGCGGGACCGCCGTCGCGAGCTCGAGACGGCACTCGCGCACCTGCCCGCCGACGCACCCGAGCGGCGCGCCGCGCTGGCCGAGTTCGCCGCGCAGGCCGATGACGAGCTCGCCGCCGCCCCGGCCGCCCCGGCCGCGCCACCGCAGCCGCCCGTCGTACCCCGCAAGCCCTGGGCGGCCGCCGCGCTGGCGGCCGTGCTGGTCGTGCCGACCTTCGGCCTGTACCTGCTGTCCGGCGCACCCGAATCGGTGTCGCCCGAGTTCGCCGCCGGTCCGCGCGAGCCGGCATCGCTCGACGAACTGGTGGTGGACCTGCGCAGCCGACTCGCCCGCGAGCCCAAGGATCTCGACGCCTGGCGGCTGCTCGGGCGTGCCGAACTCGCCCGCGGCCGCCCCGACGACGCACGCGAGGCCTACGAGCGCGCGATGGCGCTCGCCCCGCAGGACGCGCAGGTCCGCGTCGATTTCGCCGACGCGCTCGCGCAGACCCAGGGCGCGGTGCTCGAGGGCCGCCCCATCGCGCTGATCCGCGAGGCGCTCGCGCTCGATGCGCGCAACCCGAAGGCGCTCGCGCTGGCCGGCGCCTACGAAGTCGGCCGCAACGACTATCCGGCCGCGATCGTCCTCTGGAAGCGGCTGCTCGAGGTGCTGCCGCCCGACTCCGACCAGGCGAAGCAGGTGGCCGGCTTCGTGGCCGACCTGCAGGCGGGGCGGCCGCCCCAGGTCGCGGCACGGCCGGCGGCCCCCGGCGACGGCCGGGACCCGCAGAGCGGGCCACCCATGGCCGGCGGCGCGCCCGCGGCACCCGGCGGGCAGGCCGGCGTCGGTCCGGCAGGGGGCACCGCCGCCGTGCCGGCCGATCCGGCCGCCTCGAAGGCCGCCGCCCTGCGCGGGCGGATCGACATCGAGCGCCGGATCGCCGACCGCGTCGACCCGGGCGCGACGGTCTTCGTCGTCGCCCGCACGCTCGACGCCGAGGGGCGCCCCGCGGGCCCGCCGGTCGCGGTGCTGCGCGCCCGCGGCAGCGACCTGCCGCTCGAGTTCACGCTCGACGACGCGCTGGCGATGAGCCCGATGGCGCGGCTCTCGGCGGTACCCGCGGGCACGCAGGTGATCGTCCTGGCGCGGGTCTCGCGCAGCGGCGAAGCCGCCGCCCGGACCGGCGACCTGCAGGGCGCCTCGCAGCCGGTCAAGCCCGGAGCGACCGGGCTGCGGGTGCTGATCGACACGGTGGTGGAGTGACGCCGGCGGCCTTCGGCGGCCTGCGGGCCGAGGGCCTCGCGCTGTCGCGCGGCGAGCGCAGGCTCTTCACGAACCTGTCGTTCACGCTCGGTGCAGGCGGATTGCTGCGGCTGCTGGGCCCCAACGGCTCGGGCAAGAGCAGCCTGCTGCGCGGCCTGCTCGGTCTGGCGCCGCTCGCGGCCGGCACGCTGTTCTCCGGCACGTCCGCCTCGGCGCCGCCGCTGCGGCCGCGCGCGCTGTGCGCCGGCGCGCTCTACCAGGGTCATGCCAGCGGCGCCAAGGGCGAGCTGACGGCGCTCGAGAACCTCGCGCTGTCGGCCGCGCTCGACGGCACGGCCGGGCCCGCCGACGAGTCCGTGCTGCGCGAGGCGCTCGCCTCGGTCGGACTGGCCCGCCAGCGCGACATCGAGACGCGGCGGCTGTCGCAGGGCCAGCGCCAGCGGCTCTCGCTCGCGCGCTTCGCGCTCGCGCTGCGGGTGCCGGCACGCCCGCTGTGGCTGATGGACGAGCCGAGCGCCGCGCTCGATGCCGAGGGCGGCGTGCTGCTCGCCCGCATGCTCGCCGAGCATCTGGCGCGCGGCGGCGCCGCGATCGTCGCCACGCACCTGCCGGTCGCGCCCGACACCGGACGGATCGACGAGCTGCGGCTCGACGACTTCGCGCCGCGACGCGGCGAGGCGCGCGAGGCACAGGCCGCGGGAGCCGCTGCGTGACCGAGCTCGGCACCCTCGCCTGGGCCCTGCGGCGCGACCTCAGGCTCGCGATGCGCCGACGCGGCGACGCGCTCAACGTGCTCGGCTTCTTCGCGCTCGCCTGCTCGATGTTCCCGCTCGCGGTCGGCCCGCAGCGCGAGTGGCTCACGCGGATCGGCCCGGGCGTGATCTGGGTCGCGGCGCTGCTCGCGACCCTGCTCGCCCTGCCCAGGCTGTTCGAGCACGACCACACCGACGGCACCCTCGACGCGATGATCGCGAGCGGCCGACCGCTGCCGATGGTGGTGGCGGGCAAGCTGATCGCGGCCTGGCTGGTCACCGGCCTGCCGCTGATCGTGCTGACCCCGGTGCTGGCGGTCGCGTTCTCGCTGCCGATGCACGCGCTGCCGACCATGCTGGCCTCGCTCGTGCTGGGCACGCCGACCCTCCTGGGGCTCGGGGCGATCGCCGGCGCCCTCACCCTCGGCCTGAAGGCCGGTCCGACCCTGGTCACGCTGCTGTGCCTGCCGCTCTACGTGCCGGTGCTGGTGTTCGGGGCCGGCGCGGTCGAGGCCCAGGTCTCGGGCCTGTCGCCGGCGGCCCATCTCGCGCTCCTCGCCGCTGGTATGCTCGTGGTCGCGCTCGCCGCGCCGCCCGTGGCCGCCCAGGCGCTGCGCATCTCGGTCGAATGATGACCCGACCCCGCATGAACGCCTTCCGCTTCGCCGCCCCCCAGACCTTCTACCCGCTCGCCGGGCGACTCGTGCCGTGGTTCGCCGCGCTCGCGGCCGCGCTGGCCGCGGCCGGCCTGTACGTCGGCTTCGGCATCGCCCCCGAGGATTTCCAGCAGGGCGAGGTCTACCGGATCATCTTCATCCATGTCCCGTCGGCCTGGATGGCCATGTTCACCTACCTGGTGATGGCCGGCTACGCGGTCCTCACGCTCGGCTTCCGCACCCGCCTGTCGGCGATGATGTGCCGGGCGCTCGCGCCCACCGGCGCGCTGATGGCCGCGATCTCGCTGTGGACCGGCGCGATCTGGGGCCGGCCGACCTGGGGCACCTACTGGGTCTGGGACGCGCGGCTCACTTCCACGCTCATCCTGCTGTTCCTCTACATCGGCTACATCGCGCTGGTCGCGGCGATCGAGGACGAGCAGCGGGCCGATCGCGCCGGGGCGCTGCTGCTGCTGGTCGGCGTGGTCAACGTGCCGATCATCTACTTCTCGGTGAAGTGGTGGAACACGCTGCACCAGGGGGCGAGCGTGAGCCTGACCGCGGCGCCGAAGATGGCGGCGACGATGCTCACCGGCATGCTGCTGATGAGCCTCGCCGCCTGGATGTACACCATCGCGGCGTCCCTGCACCGGGTGCAATCGATCATCCTCGAGCGGGAACGGCACGCGCGCTGGGTGCGTCAGTTGTTCGCCTGACCCGCGACCCACCCCAACCGACCCGAACCCGAGCGCAACCCACGATGACCGACCTGCACTGGACCTTCATCGGCGCCGCCTACGGTCTGACCGCGGTGGCGCTCGTCGTCGAGATCGTCGCGCTGATGCAGCGCCGGCGCCGCGCGATCGCGCGGGTGCGCCGCGAGCGCGAATTCGACGAGGACGGGCTCGGCGTGTGAACGCCGCGCGCCCTTCGTCCCGCACGGCTCCGCCCCCTACCGCACCACCGAAATCGGACGCAGCACACCGATGAATGCAAGCACCTCCCCCGCACCGCGCGGCCTGACGCCCCGCCAGAAGCGATTCGCCTGGATCGCCGTCGGCCTGACGGTCCTCGCGACCGCGATCGGCCTCGTGCTGTACGCCCTGTCGTCGAACATCGTCTTCTTCTTCACGCCGACCCAGGTCTCGCGCAACGAGGCGCCGCAGGGGCGCGCCTTCCGGGTCGGCGGGCTGGTCGAGCCGGGCAGCCTGCAGCGTGAAGGCATCGACGTGCGCTTCAAGGTCACCGACAACGCGCAGGCGATCCCGGTGGTCTACCGCGGCACGCTCCCCGACCTCTTCAAGGAGGGCAAGGGCGTGGTCGCACAGGGCACGATCGGCGCGGACGGGGTGTTCAAGGCCTCCGAAGTGCTGGCCAAGCACGACGAGAACTACATGCCGCCCGAGGCCGCCGAGGCGCTCAAGCAGGCGGGCCATCCGATGCAGTCGGGCACGGTGAAGACGCAATGATCGGTGAACTCGGACACTTCGCGCTGTGGCTGGCCCTGGCGGTTTCGCTGGTGCAGTCGATCGGCGGCCTGCTCGGCGCCGCCCGCGCCGACATGGCCTGGATGCGGACCGGCTTCAACGCGGCCAACGCCCAGTTCGCGCTGGTGGTGCTGGCCTTCGTCGCGCTCGCGACCTCGTTCGTCGGCAACGACTTCACGATCGTGAACGTCGCCAACAACTCGAACACGCAGCTGCCCACGGCCTACCGCATCGCCGCCTCCTGGGGCTCGCACGAGGGCTCGCTGCTGATGTGGGCGCTGATGCTCGCCGGCTGGACCGCCGCGGTCAACGGTCTCGGCGGCGGCCTGCCGCCGGCGTTCCGGGCCCGCGTGATCGGCGTGCTCGGCCTGATCGCGGTCGGGTTCCTGGCGTTCATGCTGTTCACCTCCAACCCGTTCCTGCGCCAGTTCCCGCCGCCGCCCGACGGCCGCGACCTGAACCCGCTGCTGCAGGACCCGGGGATGGTGATCCACCCGCCGATGCTCTACATGGGCTACGTCGGCTTCTCGGTGGCCTTCGCGTTCGCCATCGCGGCGATGCTCGGCGGCCGCGTCGACGCCGCCTGGACGCGGTGGGCGCGCCCCTGGACCACCGCCGCCTGGTGCTTCCTCACGATGGGCATCGCGCTCGGCAGCGCGTGGGCCTACTACGAGCTCGGCTGGGGCGGCTGGTGGTTCTGGGATCCGGTCGAGAACGCCTCGTTCATGCCGTGGCTGGTCGGCACCGCGCTGATCCACTCCCTGATCGTCACCGAGCGCCGCGGCGCCTTCAAGGCCTGGACGCTGCTGCTCGCGATCGCCGCGTTCAGCCTGTCGCTGCTCGGCACCTTCCTCGTGCGCTCCGGCGTGCTCACCTCGGTCCATGCCTTCGCGACCGACCCGACCCGCGGCGTCTTCATCCTCGGGTTCCTGGTCGCGGTGGTCGGCAGCTCGCTGGTGCTGTTCGCCATCCGGGGCCCCGGCATCGCCGGCAACCTCGCGCCGGTCGCATTCCGGGGCAGCTCGCGCGAAGGCTACCTGCTCGCCAACAACGTGCTGATGGCGACCGCCGCGGGCTCGGTGCTGCTCGGCACGATGTATCCGCTGGTGCTCGACACGCTCGGGCTCGGCAAGATCTCGGTGGGCCCGCCGTACTTCGAGGCGGTCTTCTTCCCGGTGATGGCGCCGGCCGCCTTCCTGATGGGCGTCGGCCCGATCGCGCGGTGGCGCGACGCCCCCGTGCCCGAACTCGCGAAGCGGCTGAAATGGGCGTTCGCGGTGGCGGTGCTCGCGACCATCGGCTTCGTGTCGACCTCCGGGCGCTTCGGCGGCACCCAGGGCGGCACGACGCTCGGCGCCATCGCCTTCGCCACCGGCATCTTCCTCGGGCTGTGGCTGCTGGTGGCGAGCGTGGTCGCGGTGATCGACCGCGCCTCGCAGGTCAAGGCACCGACGTGGCCGGCCCGGATCCGGGCATTGCCGGGCGGCTTCTGGGGCATGATCGTCGCGCACGCCGGCGTCGGTGTCTTCTGCATCGGGGTGGCCGGCGTGAAGACCCTCGACATCGAGGTCGACGCCGCACTCGGGCCGGGCCAGACGGTGAAGGTCCGCGACTACGAGCTGCGCCTGCTCGACATGCAGGAGATCGCCGGGCCCAACTACCGCGCCGCGCAGGCCCGGATCCAGGTCTCCAAGGACGGCCGCGTGCTGTTCGACCTGCTGCCCGAGAAGCGCTTCTACAGCACCACGCAGTCGGTGATGACCGAGGCCGCGATCGACTCCGGCTTCACGCGGGACCTGTACGTGTCGCTGGGCGAGCAGCTGCCCGACGGCCGCTGGACGGTGAAGACCTGGGTGAAGCCGTTCGTCGACTGGATCTGGGCGGGCTGCTTCATGATGGCCATCGGCGGCTTCGTGGCGATCTCCGACCGCCGCTACCGCACGGCCCGCGCGGCCGAGTCCGCCTCGCGCCGCGTCGGCGCCGCGGCCTGAACGGGATCCCGCGCCGATGCGCTCGCTCAAGTTCGTGGTGCCGGCGGTGCTGTTCGCCGTGCTCGCGGCGTTCCTGCTGCGCGGCCTGTCCAAGGACCCGCGCGAGATTCCGTCGCCCCTGATCGGCAAGCCTGCGCCGACGTTCACGCTGCCGCAGCTCGCGCAGCCCGAGCAGACGTGGACGCCGCAGGCGATGGCGGGCAAGGTCTGGCTGCTCAACGTGTTCGCGTCGTGGTGCGTGCCCTGCCTGGTCGAGCATCCGCTGCTCGTGCAGATGTCCAAGCAGGGCACCCTGCCGATCGTCGGGTTCAACTACAAGGACGAGCCGCGCGCGGCCGGCGGCTGGCTCGCCAAGCACGGCGACCCGTACACCGTGGTCGTGGCCGACCGCACCGGCAGCGTCGCGTTCGACTACGGGGTCTACGGCGTGCCCGAGACCTTCCTCGTCGACCGGACCGGCACGATCCGCTTCAAGCATGTCGGCCCGCTGACGCCCGAGGTCGTGAGCGGCAAGCTGATGCCACTGGTCCGGGAGCTGTCGAAATGAGCCCGTCCCGCAGCGCGCCCGGCGCTGGCCGGATCGCGCTCACGGCGTCGGGCGCGCTGCGCGCGGCGCTCGGCGCGCTGCTGCTCGCGACCTCGCTCGCGGTGCCCGCGCAGACCCGCGCCGCACCGTCGGGCGTCCCGCCCGAGCAGGAAGAGCAGCTGCTGCGCAGCGATCGCTTCCGTCATCTCGCGACCGAGCTGCGCTGCCTGGTCTGCCAGAACCAGACGCTCGCCGACTCCAACGCCGACCTCGCCATCGACCTGCGCAACGAGGTGCTGCGCCAGATGGCCTCGGGCAAGGACGACGCGCAGATCAAGTCGCACCTCGTCGACCGCTACGGCGAGTTCGTGCTCTACCGGCCGGTGCTGTCGGCGCGCAATCTCGCGCTGTGGGCGGGCCCGGCGGTGCTGCTCGCATTGGGCGCCGGCGTGATCTTCCGGATGAGTCGCCGGCCGCGAGCCGCAGCCGCCGTGCCGTCCGGCGAGGACGTCGACGCGCGACTGGCCCGCGTCGACCGTCTGCTCGACGCGGACGAACCCGGCCCGCGCTGACGCGCGGCAGGCCGACGAAGCGCCGGTGCGCCGGTGCGCCGGTCGATGCAGCCCTCACGCGCCGGTCGCGATCCGGTACAGCCCGCGCGCCGCGCAGTCCGCATCGGCCCGCACGAATGCAGCGGGCAGCCGCTCGCGAAGCGCCGGCTCCAACGCCTCGCGCACCGCCGGCAGCGTCCGTTCGTAGAGGCCGGCGAGCCGGGGGTCGGCCACCAGCACCAGCGGCAGGCCGCGGTCCGCGTCGGGCGCGCCGAACGGACCGGCCAGCGCCTGCCTGAGCTCCGTGCCGAGCAGCCAGCCCGAGAGTCGCGAGCGCTCCGCGGCGCCCGGCGAGCCCTGTCCCACCACGCGCGAACGGAACGTGAACAGCACGTGCAGCCAGCTCGCATCGGCGTCGGGCTCGAGCGCGCGGGCGACGCCGGCATCGAACGCCGACTCGTCGAGCGGCGCGGTCTCGCCGAAGGCCTTCGCCAGGCTGCCGTGCGAGCCGAGCAGCTCGTAGAGCTCGCCGGTGAACCAGGTGCCGAAGGCGTCGACCACGCCGCCGCGCAAGCGCAGCCACTTGGCATGGGTGCCGGGCATGCACAGCAGGCCGTCGGACAGGCCGGTGCCCAGCGCCTGCGTCTCCTCGCCACGCAGCACGTCCGGCTCGCGCGTGCGCAGGCCGCCGACGATCGACAGCGGCCGACCGAGCGACGTGGGCACCGCGACCAGCCGGTCGCGGATCGCATCGACACCGGCCGGCAGGTCGACGTAGGGCGCCTCGACCCACGCGCCGCGCGCGCCGACCATCCCGCAGGCCAGCAGCGGCGCGGCGGGGCGGGCGGCCGCCCAGTCGCCGACCGTCTCGGCCAGCACCGCGTCGAAGCGCGCAGCCGGCAGGCCGATCGCGCCGTGGTCGCTGGCGCGTCGATCGCGGATCGTCCCGTCGGCGTCGATCAGCCAGGCACGCAGCCGCGACGAGCCCCAGTCGATCGCGATCACGCCCTGGCCCGCGCCGCTCCCTGCCCCCTGCGTCTGCATCCGAGCTCTCCGTGGTGACGCCGTGCTGTGGTCGTCCTGCCGTGCGGGCCCGATGGTACCGCGCACGACGCGCCACGCCCCGGCATGCCGCGTTGACAGCCGCGCGCGCGCCGGTGTCGAATCGCCCGATGCCGGATCCGACGCGTTGAGCTGGGACGTCACGCTCGCCGTGCTGTTCGCGGCCGCCGTCCACGCGGGCTGGAACGCCCTCGTCAAGCACGGCCGCGATCCGCTGCTCGAGACCACGCTGATCCACGCCTGGGTCGCGCTGCCCGCGCTGGTGGCGGTGACGCTGCTGCCCTGGCCCGGCGCGACGGCGGCGATCTGCCTCGCAGCGTCGACGGCGGTGCACTGCGTGTACTACCACGCGCTCGCGGCCGCCTACCGCAACGGTGACCTGAGCTTCGTCTACCCCGTGATGCGCGGCAGCGCGCCGATCTTCACCGCATTGCTGGGCGTGGTCGTGCTGGGCGAACGGCCCGCGGCGCTCGCCTGGGTCGGCATCGCGACTGTCTGTGCGGGCGTGCTCGCGATCGGCCTGGCACGCGCGCGCGATCTCGACCGCGACGCGCGACGCCGCTCGCTCGGCTGGGCGCTGCTCACCGCCGCGACCATCGTCGCCTACACCCTGATCGACTCGACCGGTGCGCGGGCCGCCCCCACGCCCTGGTCCTACGTGGCGTGGCTCGCACTGGTGCAGGGACCCGTGATGGCCTGCGTCGTCGCGCTGCGCCGCGGCCGCGCGCTGCTCGAGTACGGTCGCGAGCGTGGCCTGGAGCCGCTGCTCGCCGGCGTCGCATCGATGCTCGCCTACGGGATCGCGCTGTGGGCGATGACGCGCGCGCCGGTGGCGCTGGTCGCGGCCCTTCGCGAGACCTCGGTGCTGTTCGCGCTGCTGATCGCGCGCGGGCTGCTGCGGGAGCGCATCGGTGCGATGCGCTGGGCCGGCGCGGCGTCGATCGTGGCGGGAGTGCTGGCGCTGCGGCTCGCCTGAGGCGAGCCCCCCTTCGGCGCCGGTCGACGCCGACGTCGACGTCGAGGCCAGAAACGACAACGCCCCCGTGGGGGCGTCTGCTGCATTCGCTCGGTCCGCGCCTGGCGGCCGGCACAGGGGCGTTACTTAGCCTTCTTCTTGTTCACGGCGGCCTTGAAGGCGGCACCGGCTGAGAACTTAGGAACGGTGGCTGCGGCGATCTTGATCTTCTCGCCGGTGCGCGGATTCTTGCCGGTCCGTGCGGCGCGCTTGCTGGAGAAGAACGTTCCGAAACCGACGAGGGTCACGCGGTCGCCCTTGGTGACGGCCTTCTCGACCGCCGCGACGATGGCGTTGAGCGCACGTTCGGCGGCAGCCTTGCTGATGTCCGCTTCTGCGGACACGGTCTCGATCAGTTCACTCTTGTTCATTAGCGACCTCCGTCGATCTCTCGGAAATGGGTGTCTCGTGCGGGTAGTGTCTGTTTGTCGAGCGGCGACGAAGGCCGAGGCCTCTCCCTCCCAACCCGATCAAGGGCGCGATTCTACAGACATGGGGGCGCTCAGCCTACCGCCGGGCGAATTTTCGCACAGCGACGCCCTTGACACGCGGGTTTCGGGGCAGTTAGCCCACGGGGGCACAATGATGGCCCATCCGGCACCACCGACCCCAGATGAACCCCGCGCCGCCCCTGCATCCCGATTCGATCCTGCTGCACGCCGACGATCCGCTGCACGACGGGACCTCGGTCACGCCCGCGATCCCGTGGTCCGCGACGTTCACCGCCGAGGATGCGCAGACCTTCGCGCGCATGGCCTCCGAACCGATGCACGAGCGCTACTACACGCGCTACGGCAATCCGCTGCACCGACGTGTCGCCCGCATCGTGGCCGACCTCGAGGGCGGGGCGACCGGCCTCGTCGCGGCGAGCGGGATGGGCGCGATCTCGACGGTGGCGCTCGGACTGCTCGCGCAGGGCGACCGGGTCGTCGCGCAGCGCAACCACTACATGGGCACGACGAAGCTGCTGTCGGAGCTCCTGGGGCGATTCGGCGTGACCGCCGAGTTCGTCGACCAGACCGACACCGGCGCGTTCGCGCGGGCGCTCGAGCGTCCGGCGAAGATGGTCATGCTCGAATCGCCGACCAATCCGGACTGCAGCCTGACCGACCTCGCCGCGGTCGCGACGCTCGCGCATGCGGCGGGCGCGACCGTGGTGGTCGACAACACCTTCGCCACGCCGCTGAACCAGAAGCCGCTCGCGCTCGGCGCGGACCTCGTCGTGCACAGCGCGACCAAGTACCTCGGCGGCCACCACGACCTCACCGCCGGGGTCGTGGTCGGCGACGAGGCGACGATCGAACGGCTCTGGTCGACCCAGATCGTGCTCGGCGCGACGCTGTCGCCGATGGATGCCTGGCTGCTGCTCCGGGGGCTGCGCACGCTGTCGGTCCGCGTCCATCGCATCAACGCCAGCGCGCTCGCGGTCGCCCGGGCGCTCGCCACGCACCCGGCGGTCGAGGCCGTGTCCTACCCGGGGCTGGCCTCCCATCCGCAGCACGCGCTCGCGCTGCGCCAGATGAGCGGCTTCGGCGGCGTGATGGGACTGCGCCTTCGCGCCGGGTACGACGGCACCGCCCGCTTCGTGGCCGGACTGCGGCTGGCCCAGCATGCGGTGAGCCTGGGCGGCGTCGAGTCGCTGATCGTGCATGCGGCCGCGATGTGGGCCGGCACGCTGGACGAGTCGGGCATGCGACAGGCCGGGATCGAGCCGAACCTCGTGCGCCTGTCGGTCGGCCTCGAGCATCCGGACGACCTGATCGCGGACCTGTACCGCGGCCTGGAGCGCCTGACCGCCGGTTGACCCCGGCGGGTCCGTGCGCGCCACGCATCGGACCGGCGGGTCGTCGGCCGCCGCTCCATAAAAGCGGTCGCACTGCCCGCTCAGGCGGCCGAAGTGTGTTGCACAGTGGTTCGCCCGCCCGCACCGGCCGGCCGGAACGGCCCGGCCGCAGACCCCTTTGAGGTTAAACTCGGCCGCAATGTCTCCGAGAAGCGTCTTTTTCGAATCCCCGCACGTCTCGTGCCCGGCGGCGTCCGCCCTCCGGGCACTGGCCATGATCCCGCGGAGCGCCGCCGTGGCGACCGCGATGCTCCTGGCCGGATGCGGCGGCGGATCCGGGTCCAGTGGCAGCACCGTCGACCCGAAGACGGTCTCGGCCGGCCCCGGCTGCGACCTGGTCTACACCCTGACCCGATCGCCCGTCCTCAACGGCACCGACCCCCTGCTCGCGCAGCAGTGGCACCTGCGGAACATCGGACAGTCGGGCGGCCTGCCGGGCGAGGACCTGCGCGCCATCGACGTCTGGGGCACGACCCGCGGGGAGGGCGTGCGGGTCGCGGTCATCGACGATGCGATCGAGGTCGTGCACGCCGACCTGCTGCCGAACCTGGTCGACGGCGCGAGCCGCAGCTACCGGACGGGGAACCGCGGCAGCGTCTGGCCGCTGCCGTGCAAGGCGCCCGATGCGCTGAATCCCGAATCCGAGGAAGTCCACGGCACCGCGGTCGCCGGGCTCGTGCTCGGACGCGACGACAACACCCTGGGCGGCGCCGGCGTCGCCCCGCGCGCATCGCTGGTCGCCTTCGACGCCCTGGTCACGAAGCAGGACGCCGACATCGTCGATGCCCTGGTCCGCGATGCGGCCGACAACGCCATCTATCAGAACAGCTGGGGCGCGTCGGACACCGACGGTGCGCTCCATGCCGCGGCGCCATCGGTCACCGCCGCGATCCGCAGCGGCATCGAGACCGGGCGCGGCGGACGGGGCGCCATCTATGTCTTCCCCGGCGGGAACGGCGGCTGCTTCGCCACCGATGGTGCCGGCAAGTGCGTCAGCGACAACGCGAACTTCGACGGTTTCGTCAACCGGTTCGGCACGATCGCGGTCTGCGCGGTCGACAACACCGGCCGCAAGCCGTGGTACGGCGAGCCGGGCGCGAACCTGCTCGTCTGTGCGCCGTCGTCCGGCGACACCAAGAACGTCGTCACCACCACCATTCGCGGTGCCTACCGGGAAGACTTCAGCGGCACGTCGGCGAGCACGCCGCAGGTCTCGGGCGTCGTCGCGCTGATGCTGTCGGCCAACCCCTC
>RPRK01000093.1 GCA_003818495.1 Burkholderiales bacterium | reverse complement strand
TGGCTGAACGGCCGCCTGCTGGCCCCGGGCACCGGCCTGCCGGGTGCGGCCGCCACCGCCCGCTTCGGCGTGGTCGGTGCCGACGCGAACACCGTCCGCATCGAGATCACCTGGGCCCTCCCGCGCGAGCGCCAGCGGACGCTCTCCGGCGATTCGGTGTCGGTCTCCGTTCCGCACCAGCACGTGACCGTCTCGGCCCTCTACGACTGAGCGATCCGATGCGCCACCGCCACCGCCACCGCCAGCCCCTCCCGCCCCGGACCGTTCCGAACGGCTTCTCGATCGTCGAGCTGATGCTCGGCCTGACGATCGGGCTGCTCGCCTCGGTGGTGATCGCGCAGGTCTTCATCCAGAGCGAGGCACACCGCCGGACGACCTCCGGCGCGGCGGACGCGCATCAGGGCGGCACGATCGCGTCGTGGCGGATGATGCGCGACCTGCGGATGGCGGGGGCCGGGCTGCAGCACGGTCCGACCCTCTGGGGCTGCGGGCTGGAGGCCTGGTTCGACGGCTCGAGGCTGCTGCCCGCCGCGGCGTGGCCCGCCCCGTTCGAGGCGTTCCCGGTCGCGCTGCCGCTGGCGCCGATCGTGGTGATCGACGGCGGCGGCGCGGCGCCCGATGCGATCCTGGTCATGGCGGCCCGCGGAGGGGCCGGGCCCGCACCCACGCCGGCGTCGATCGTCGACGACACCCGCATCGACCTGGCCACCTCGGTGGGACTGGGGGCGGGCAACCTGCTGCTGATGGCCGACATGGCCGCGATCGCGCCGTGCCGGATCGGCCAGGTGGCGGCCGGCTTCGCGACGGTGCCCGGCGTGCCGGCGCCCCGCGCGGTGCCGACCGGCGTGCCGGGCTCGGGCTACAACGCACCGGGCGGCTTCTCGACGCTCGCTCCGGACCGCGACTACGCCGTGATCGACCTGGGCGGCACGCCCTCCATCGCCATGTACGGCGTCGTCGGCGGCACGCTGGTCCAGTACGACGTGCTCCGGACCAGCGGTCTCGCCGTCCCCACGGTGCAGGCGGAGAACGTCGAGAACCTGCAGGTGCTCTACGGCGTGGACGACGGCACCGGGGGCGTCGCCAACGACAACGTCGTCGACCGCTGGGTGGTGCCCGGCACCGCGGGGTTCGACGCGGCATCGATGCTCGCCGGGGGCGCGGGCGTGCTGCAGGTCAAGTCGATCCGGCTCGCGCTGGTGATGCGCGCCTCCGAACCGTCGTCGGTCGAGGGCCCCGCCGAGCTCGTGATGTTCGGCGACCTAGCCACGCCGCTGCAGGTCCGCGTCACGGTGCCGACCGCCGAGCGACGCTTCGCGAGGCAGGTGGTGGACCTGGTGATCCCGCTGCGCAACCAGTGGATCGCGCTGTGCGCCGAGGAGCGCCGCGCCGCCGGACTGCCGGCGCCCGGGACCTGCGGATGAGCCCCGCCATGACGTCGACGAGGCTGCGCGGCTCGGTGCTGCCGATCGCGCTGGTGATGCTGGTCGCGATGGCGCTCGCGGCGGTCGGTCTGATGAAGTCGGTCGACACCTCGACGCTGCTGGCGCGCAACGTCTCCTTCCAGCGCGATGCGGTCAACCGCAACGAGCTGGCGGTGCGGCGCGCGATGCGCGAGTTCGAGGACGTCGCGGGCCGGCACTTCCGAGCGCTCTCGAACACGACCACCGATGCGCTCGCCCTCGCCAGCGGCCTGCCGTATCGCGCGACGGCGCTGCCGACCGATGCCCAGGGCGTCCCGCTGGTGCTGCGCGACACCGCCGCCTACGCAGCGGCCTTCGGCGCGGTCGCCGCCTCGAGCGCCGTCGCCTCGGGCGAGGGCATGACCACCGTCTACGTCATCGACCGGCTGTGTTCGCTCGAGGAGCCCGCCGCCGACACCCACTGCGTGCTGTCGGGCGCCCGTGCGCCCGACACCTGCTCGCGCTGCACCAGCGTCTCGTCGCCCTTCGCGCCCGTCTTCCGGGTGTCGGCCCGCACGACCGGGCCGCGCGGCGTCGAGGCGTTCTCGCAGGCGACCTTCTCGTTGCCGATGGAATGACGGGGCCTCGCCGCCCCGGCCGCATCACCGCAGATCCGTCACAGGTGCCGTCATGCCCGCCTCCGAAACCGCGCTGAACCGAATCCGACGTTCGCTCCTGGCCCGCGCCGCCTGGGCGCTCGGGCTCGGATTCGCCGTCTGGGCGCCGATGCTGGCGGCGCAGACCGGTCCGACCGACCTTTCCGACCAGCCGGCGCGGGTCGCGCAGAACGTGCCGGCCAACGTGATGCTCGACCTGTCGGTCGAGTGGCCGACGGGCAACGTCCAGGCGTACAACGACGAGGCGGTCAACGGTTGTCCCGGGCGGGACGCGGGCGTCTCGGTCTGCTACTTCACGCCGCCCGAACGCGCCGCCCGCGCGAACGCGGCCAATGCCGGCAATCCGCTGTACCGCTCGCAGCGATCGCTGCCCTACATCGGGAACTTCGATCCGTTCAAGTGCTATCGGTACGAGGCCGGCCTGGCGTACTTCGTGCCGGTCTCGGCGACCTCGGGCTACGACCCGGCGGTGCGCTACACGGAGCAGCCCGCCGGTTCGACGGCGACGTGTTCGGGCCTGTGGAGCGGCAACTTCCTCAACTGGGCGACCAGCCAGACGATCGACATCTTCCGCTGGGCGATGACCGGCGGCGACCGGGCGATCGACACCGAGGACCTGACCGTGCTGCAGAAGGCCCGTCACGACGGTACCGGCGGCACCGCCCAGTTTCCGGTCAAGCGGATCGGCAGGGCCTTCTCGACGATCCCGGTGGTCTCGCCGTCCTCGGTATCGCCCTACACCGGCGCCGAGCTCTACATCGGTGTCCAGGGGCGGAACATCTCGATGCGGGCGGCCTCCAACGCCGGCCTCACCGATGACGTCGAGGACATGCAGGTGCGCGTCCGGGTGTGCGACCCGGCTCTGCCCGAATCGGCCACCCCGTGCACGACCTACACGAGTCCGGGCACCGGCCCGGGCGCCGAGCGGGCGATCCTCAAGCCCACCGGCCTGATCCAGGACAACGCCCTCGCGGTGCGCTTCGGCGCGATGGGCTACCTGCTCGACGGCAGCCCGCTGCGCGACGGCGGCGTGCTGCGTTCGAGGATGAAGTTCGTCGGACCCGAGGCGCCCGAGCTCGGCGGCAACGGCACCCGGTCGAATGCCGCCCGCGAGTGGGATCCCCAGACCGGCATCTACCTCACGAACCCCGACGCGGGCGACGCGGCGTCCACCAACGGGACCTACGGGCTGTCGGGCGCGGACGAAGTCGCGCAGAGCGGCGTGATCCAGTACCTGAACCGCTTCGGGCGCCGCAACGGCTACAAGAGCCACGATCCGGTCAGCGAGATGGTCTACGAGTCGCTGCGGTACTTCCGCAACATCGGACCCACCCCCGAGTACAGCGCCATGGGCCTGACCGCGGGCAGCGCCGGCGTCAAGGTCGACGGCTTTCCGGTGATCACCGACTGGGACGATCCGCTCGCGCCGCCGGAGGGCTTCACGCAGGTGAGCGAGTGGTGTCCGAAGAACTTCATCGTCGGCATCTCCGATGCGAACACCCACAAGGACAAGCGCCTGCCCGGCAACTCGGCGACCGACAGCGAGTCGGCGGCCCAGCCGTCGAATCCGGATGCGGGCTACAACGTCGTCTCGCTGCTGAGCGAGATCATCGCCAGCGAGCTGGCGAACGAGGGCGTGCAGCTGCTGAACGCCAGCGGCGGACCGCTGACGTCGGGTTCGGTCAACTGCTGCAACGGCTCGGCGTACCTCGCCTCGCTCGCCTACTGGGCGAACACGCGCGACATCCGGCCGGACGACGCGCGCGTGCAGACCCGCGGCAAGCAGACCGTGCGGACCTACTTCGTCGACGTGCGCGAGGCCGGCAGCTGGGGGACGGGTGTCGCGCGCAGCGATCCCAGGCGGCGCAACCAGCTGTGGATCGCCGCCAAGTACGGGGGCTTTCGCGACGTGAACGGCAACGGCCGGCTCGATGCGAGCGACGCGATCGCCGACGAGAACCGTGACGGCACGATCGACGTGAAGGACGTCTGGGACCGCAATGCCGACCAGCTGCCGGACACGTACTTCGAGGCGGGCACGCCCGAGGCGCTGGTGGAGGGCCTGCGCAGCGCGTTCCGCTCGATCCGCGCCGAGATCGCCTCGAGCGCCGGGGTCGGCGTCTCGACCCGCTCCATCGAGCTGCAGACCGACACCGGGCTCTATCGGGTCACCTACGACCCGAGCACCTGGTCGGGCACCGTCGCGGCGTTCCGCTACGGCGGCTTCGATGCCGCCTCCGGCGACATTTCCGCGGTGCGCATCTGGGATGCGGCCGAGAAGATCGCCGCGCAGGACTGGAACAGCGGACGGCGCATCGTCACCATGGCGTCCGACCTCGCGCCGGGCGCCCCCTCGTTCGGCGGCGGCGTGCCGTTCCGCTGGAATGCGCTCACCGGGCCTCAGCAGGCCGCGCTCGGCGCCAGCGACGTGCTCGAATGGCTGCGTGGCCGGCAGGACGTCACCTCGCTGCGCCTGCGGATCCGGCGCGACGACGCGACCAATGCGGTGCGCCCGTCGGTGCTGGGCGACGTGGTCGACTCCGAGGCCCGCTACGTCGGTGCCCCCCAGGGCCGCCTGAGCGAGGCGTGGAACCCCGGCTACGAGGCGTTCCGGTCGCGCTGGCAGTCGCGCCGCGGCGTGCTGTACGTGGGCGCCAACGACGGGATGCTGCACGCGATCGATGCGTCCATCGACGGGGCCTCCACCACGGGCGGCACCGAGCTGTTCGCCTACGTGCCGTCGTTCGTCTACGCGGGCCCGACCGGGCCGGACGTCGACGGGCTGCGGGCCCTGGCCGACGTCGACTACGTGCACCGCAACTACGTGAACGCCACGCCCTGGGTCGGGGACGTCGATTTCGGCCGGACCTCGGGCGGCACGGGCGCGCCCGACTGGCGCACCGTGCTGGTCGGCGGCCTCGGCAAGGGCGGGATGGGCTTCTTCGCGCTGGACGTGACCGACCCGGACGACTTCGCCACCGAGGCCCAGGCCGCCGGCCGGGTGCTGTGGGAGTTCACCGATCCCGACATGGGCTACTCGTACGGCGCGCCGCAGGTCGTCAAGACGCGGCGATGGGGCTGGGTGGTGCTGCTCACCTCGGGCCACAACAACCTGCGCGGCGACGTCTCCCGCCGGGGGCAGGGCTTCCTGTACGTGGTCGACGTGCGCACCGGCGCGCTCCTGCAGAAGATCGGCACCGGCGCCGGGACGGCGGGTGCGCCGTCCGGCCTCGCGCAGGTCACCGCCTACGCGCCCGACAGCGGCGACGGCACCATCACCGAGGTCTATGGCGGCGACCTGCTCGGCAACGTCTGGCGCTGGAGCTTCGACGGCGCGGGCTCGGTGCCGGCGCCGACGCTGTTCGCCCGGCTGCGCGACAGCGGCGGGGCGGCCCAGCCGGTGACCTCCGGCCCGGTGGTGCGCGCCGCGCCGCTCACCCGCAACCGGTACGTGTTCGTCGGCACCGGCCGCATGCTCGGTCAGTCGGACCTGTACAACGCCAGCCGCCAGACGTTCTACGCGCTGCGCGACGGCACGCGCCTGAAGGCCTGGAGCGACGCCACTCGGCCGCCGGCCCTGTCGTTCCCCATCCAGCGTGGCGCGATGGTGCCGAACGCGACGCTGCTCACGCCGATCGTCAAGGACGCGGGCCGCCCGGGCGGCTGGTACTTCGATCTGCCCAACGGCGGCGAGCGCGTCGTCGTCGATCCGGCCGACACCGATCTCGGCAAGGTCTCCTGGCTCGGCTCGATCCCGGACGGCAGCAACCCCTGCGCGCCGGCGGGCGGCTCGCGGATCTACGCGGCCAACGTCGAGACCGGACAGAGCCAGCTGTACGACCCGGCCACGCTGTCGACGCCGACGCCGACGCGCATCACGTCGATCAATCCGCAGACCGGGGTCGTCGGTCTGCGCCTGGTGAGGGTCGACGGCAACATCCGGGCGGTCGTCACCGGCCAGTACGGCGAGCTCAGGCTCACGCAGGGCTATGTCCGCTATCTCAACCCGCGCTCGATGAACTGGCGCGAGGTCACCGACGGCGGGCTGTGAGTCCGGTCGTGGCGACGGGGCGGGGCGCGGCGATCCGGACGGTGGCGATGCTCGTGGCGTCGGCGGGGCTGCACTGGGGGGCGTGGCGGGCGATCGAGTCGCCACGGGGTCCGGTGTCCGGACCGCCCGCCCCGCGGGTGACCTGGGTCGTCCCGTCGAGGGCTTCGCCGGCGGCAGCGGAGCCTTCCGGCCGCGCGGGCGACGCTGTCGTCGTCGGTATGCCGCTCGCGGCCCGGACGGCTGCGGTCCGAGCGCTGCCGAGTGCCGCCGAGTCGACCGCCGAGGCTAGCTCCGAGACGGCCTCCGCGGCGGCCCGCCCGGCCGCCCCCGCGGCGGCGTCGGCGCCGGTCGCTGCCCCCTGGTTCGAGGTCTGGGAGGTGGACGAGCCGCCGCAGTTCCTCGTCGCGCCCGACGATCTCGACGACCTCGCCCGTCGGGTGGCCCACACCGTTCGGGCCCGCGTGTCGCTGCGCATCGGCAGCGATGGTCGTCTCGCCGACGTCGAGGTGCAGACCGACGGGATCGGCCTGCAGACCGACGACACCGGCTCCGCGCCCGGGCGGGCGCTCCAGCAGGCGCTGCGGGCGGCGTTCGAGGGACTGGTCTTCCTGCCGGGCCGGCGCGACGGCCGCCCGGTGCCGGTCGTGCAGCGCTGGCAGCTCGCGATCGATCCCCACGTCCCGGTCATGCTCGGGCTGCGACCGCTCGACTGACGACGGTCCGGGCGGGCGCATCCGGCACGACGGGTGGCCGCGGCTGTCAAGCCGGGGGCGGGCGTCCTCGCGACACTCGGTGCATGTCCGATGCACCCCGCCCGTCATGACGCCCCCTGCACGTCCGCTCGATGCCCTGCGCCGCAACGGCATGCTCATGGCCGCCGCCCCCCGCATCGGCAGCTACCTGGGCGAGCGGGCCGGTGCGACCCGTGCCGCGCTCGACCTCACGGCGCGGGTGGTCGCCGGGGGGGCCGCGGTGCTCGCATCGAGTCCGTTCGGCGCGGCTCGGCTGCGCGACGAGGCGCTGGGCGGCCCCTTCGATGCGGGCCGACCCGCCTTCGACGATCCGTTCGGCGTCCCGCCGAGCGCCTGCGGCGCGACGCTCGGCGACGGGTCCGCTGCGGCGGTCGGGCTGTTCGGCGTGGCCGCGCTCGCACGCCTGGCCGGCGAGGTCGCCGCCGTCACCGGGCTGTCCACGCTGTCGGCGGCGAGGCTGCCCGCCCTGGTCGTCCCGGTGCTGCTGGCCGCCTGTCGCGTCGAGGCCCTGCGGGTCGGGGGCGACACCGCCGCGCTGGCGCGGGCCGTGATCCAGGATGGTTCGCGCTTCGCAGCCGCGCCGCATGCGCGACGCGTCGCGCTCGGCGCCGGATGGACCGGTGTGCCGGTGCCCGGGGCGCCCGAGACCTCCGGCGTCGCGCCGGTGCAAGACGAGGGCAGGCCCGCGCTCGAGCGGCCCGAATGACCCCTCAGAGCAGGGTCGCGTCCGTCGGCAGGCCCATCAGCACGCGGCCGGCGAGCTCGAGGGTCGAGGCCGACACCATCGCGTGCTGCGTGCCGACGTGCGCGTCGCGAAAGCGCCGCTGCAGCGGGCTCGTGAGGTAGACCGAGGATCCGCCGCCGAGGTCGTGCATCGCACGCGTCACGTCGGCGGCCGCGCGCGTCGCCGTGGTGGCCGACAGCCTCAGCGCCGCGCGGGCGCGCAGATCCGGCGCATCACCCGCGCAGGCGAGCCGCCAGGCCTGCCCGACCGCGTCGGCGCAATAGGCGCGTGCCGAGCGCAGCGACGCCTCCGCACGGGCGAGCTCGGCCTGGGCGCCGGCGCGCTCGGCGAGCGTGCGCCGGCTCCCGCCGGGCGTCTTCGTCCCGGCGAGCGCCACCAGGTCGTCGATCGCACCGCGGGCATTGCCGAGCATGACCGCAGCGATGCCCTGGGCGAGCAGGCCGAAGGGCGGCATCCGATAGAGCGGCCCGTCCTCGCGCGGCGCGTCCGTCACCAGCGAGACCGAGCGCGCGCGCGGCACGCGCAGGCCCTCGAGCGCGACTTCGCCGCTGCCGGTGCCCTGCAGGCCGGCGACGTGCCAGCCGTCGAGCCGGATGCCCGCGTCCGCGGGGAAGAAGACCATCCGTGCATCCGGCATCCCGTTGGGCAGCATGCGCGTGCGGCCGTCCTCGACGACCGTGCAGCCTGCCGACAGCCACGCGCAGTGCGCATGACCCGAGAACCACGGCCAGCGGCCGCTGACGATGTAGTCGTCGCCGTCGACCACCGCGCGGCCGATCGGTGCGAACACCCCGCCGGTGACCGTCTCCGGCGATGCATGCACCGCCGCCGCGATCGCGGGATCGAGCCAGGCGGCGGACATCGCCGCGGTCGCGCCGATCATCGTGCACCAGCCCGCCGACGCATCCGCCTCGCCGATCGCCTCCATCGTGGCGAGCGCGATCGACGGCTCGCATTCCAGGCCGCCGAACCGGCGCGGGAGCAGGGTCCGGAACAGCCCGGCGCGCGCCAGCGTGACGGCGAGGTCGGCCGGGAGACTGCGGTTGCGCTCGATCTCGTCGGCTCGGACGCGGATCCCGGGTGCGAGCGTGCGTGCGGTGGCGAGGATGTCCATCGGGCGATTATCGCCGTGCCCCCGCCGAGCCGGAAAGTTGCACCGCGCCATCCGACGGCGTCCGCCGGACGCCGCGTCAACCGTGACGTCCGGCAGGCGCGCGGCCGACCGGTCGACGACCGGTCGGGTCTGCCCGATGCGGACCTGGCTGCAGCGCCTACTTCAGCAGCACCTTGACCGAGTCGTCGACGCTCGAGGGCTTGATGTAGCCGACCGCGAGCTTGTTCGCGGCCACGGCCTTCTTGACCTCGGCGTCGCCGTCGATGACCTTCGGCGGCGTCGCCTTGCCGCTGAAGACGAGCTGTGCCCAGGCCGCCTTGACCTGGGCCGCGCTGCGTCCGACGACCGAGGTGTAGAACGCGGCACGGGTCGGGTTGTCGTCACCCTGGTCGAGCGCGGCGATCGCGCCGCCGTCGGGCCAGGCGCGGGCCTCGCCGGTGAAGGCCTTGGCGAGGAAGGCCTTGTCGACCGCGTTCGCGTTGTCCTTGTTGCCGATCACGACGACGTCGGCCGCCATCGCGGACGAGAGCGTCGCGCCCGTGATCGCCACCGCGGCCAGCAGCCGCTTGAATGAATGAGTCATGGTCGATGCTCCGTCGTCAGAAGATGAACGCGACGCTGGCGGCCAGCATCTGCCAGGTCTTCTGGCCCTGGCCCGCCGCGGTCTCGCCGGACAGCGCGGCGGCGCCGTAGCCGGTGTTGAAGTGGTTCTCGAGCCTGAACGCGAGGTTCGCGTTCACCCGGTAGGTGATGCCGAGCGCGAGGGTGTTCTGGTAGGTCGAGGCGTCCGCACTGTCGTACCCCGGGGCGCGCAGCATGTCGTAGCGCGCGAACGGGATCCAGTTGTCGGTCAGCGAGTAGCCGGCCTGCAGGTAGCCCACGCTGGTCGTCGAGTCCGTCCCGCCCATCGAGTTCTTGATGTGGCCGAACTCGGCCTTGAGTTCGAGCGGGCCGACGTCGTAGCCCGCCGACACGATCATCGAGGTCTTGGTGGTGTCGTCCGGGTCGCCGATCGTGAGCTGCTTCTTCGTCGAGGCCGACAGCATCAGCCGCAGGCCGTCGATCGGCGTGCGCCAGTCGATCCGCGCACCGATCAGCCCCTTCTGCTTCTGCAGGGCCGCGACGGCCGCGTGCTCGACGATCTGGCCGCCGTACAGGTCGACGTCCACCTTGCCCCCGCCGAGCGACGTCGACCAGGTGCCGCCGAGGCCGCCGTAGGCCTCGTCGACGAGGTCGGTGTCCGGCTGGTAGAGCAGCGGCAGGATGGTCGACTGCTGCAGGAAGCGGGCGTCGATGTACTCGTTGTAGAAGCCGAGCGGCGCGAGCACCTTGCCGGCGCGCAGCGTGAGCTGGTCGCCGAAGGTCCGGTCGACGTAGAACCAGTGGACGTCGATCGAGGAGCCGCTGATCGACGCGAGCTGCGACCAGATCTTCGAGCGCTCGTCGAGCTTGGCGGTGACCACCAGCGCGAAGACGTTGTCCTTGAAGGAGCCGCTGCTGTCGGCGCCGAGCCAGGCGTTGTCGGTGGTCCGGATGAAGGACTGGTTGCCGTAGCCGTTGATGGTGATGTTGCCGAACTCGGCGGCATGGGCGGCACCGCCCGCGAGCGTCAGGCTGGCGAGGGCGGCGGCTGCGCCGCGGAGGAGTGACGGACGTTTCATGGTGGACCTCGTTGAGGTACGGGCGGGGAAAGGAGGGAGGACGTGCGGGGGAGGGCGTGCGGTAGGGATGCGGTGCGGACGTGGTGTCGGCCGAGCCCGGGGGCGCTCAGGCCGTCGCCTCGGTGCGGAAGACGGCGATCATCCGGCCCAGCTCGCCGGCCTGGTTCTCGAGCGACAGCGTCGCCGCCGAGGCCTGCTCGACGAGCGCGGCGTTCTGCTGGGTGGCGCGCTCGATGTCCCCGATCGTTCCGTTCAGCGTCGTGATGCCGTTGTCCTGCTCGACGGACGCCTCGGAGATCTGCGCGACGTACTGGTTGACGCTGCGGATGCCCTGGACGATCTCGTCCATCAGCGCGCCGGCCGCGGCGACCTGCCGCGAGCCGTCGTCGACGCGCTGCACCGAATCGCCGATCAGTCCCGAGATCTGCTTGGCGGCCTCGGCGCTGCGCTGCGCGAGGCTGCGCACCTCGCTGGCGACGACCGCGAAGCCGCGGCCCTGCTCGCCGGCGCGGGCCGCCTCGACCGCAGCGTTGAGCGCGAGGATGTTGGTCTGGAACGCGATCCCGTCGATCAGGCCGATGATCTCCGCGACCCGGCGGCCGCTCTCGTTGATGGACGACATGGTCCGGACGATCTCCGCTACGGCCGCGCCGCCGCGCTCGGCGCTGTCGGACGTCGCCCCGGCCAGCCGCGCGGCCTCGCGGGCGCTGGCGGTGTTCTCGCGGGTGCGCTCCGACAGTTCCCCGACGCTGCCGGCGGTCTCGGCCAGCCGGCCCGCCTGGCCTTCGGTGCGGGTCGAGAGATCGGCGTTTCCGGCGGCCAGCTCGCGGGCGGCACGGGTCACCTCGTCGGCGCTGCGCCGGGTGTCGGTGACGATGCGCGCCAGCGTCGCCTGCAGCGTCCGGGCCGCGTGCAGCAGGCTGGTGGTGTCGTTCGGTGCGCAGCGGATCTTTCCGCTGAGGTCGCCGGCCGCCATCTGGTTGAGCACGCGGACGGCGTACTCGGGGTCGCCGCCGAGGCCGCGCTCGATCGCGCGGATCACCAGCAGCGACAGCACCGCGAGCGTCGCGATGCTGGCCAGCGCGGTCGCCAGATTGAGCATCAGTCCGCGGTCGAGCGTGTCCTGGGCCGCCACGAGGCTCGCCTCGTTGCCGCGACCGGCCGCCTCTCGGGTCTCGTCGAGCGCTTGGCTCAGGCTGGCCTGCGTCGACTGCATCGCGGCGATCGCGGCCGTCGGGTCGCCCTCGGCCGCACCCATCATGATCGCGGCGGCCTGACGGGCCGGCACGATCCAGCCGTCGAACTGTCGGCTCAGCGTCTCCGCGACGTCGCGCTTGCCGTGCAGGTCGCCGATCTCGACGAGCACCGCACGCAGCTTCGTCGCGCGACCGTCGATGTCGGCGAGGGCCGCCTTGTCGCCGGCGGCGACCGCGCCCTTGAGGGATTCCTGGATCGCGGTGAACTGGGTGGCGACGGCCTGCAGCCGCACGAAGAACTGGTACTCGACCCGGCCGAGCTGCTGGATGATCGAGCCGGTCTGGCGGGCGTTGATCAAGGACACGCCGAGTCCTGCGGTGAACACCAGCAGCGTCACCAGCGGCAACGACCACACCTTGTGTCGGAACTTCATCGGGCTTCTCCGGAACCGAGACCCGGCGGGCCGGCCCGGGCGGAGCCGCCTGTCGAGGCGGCGCTGAATTCACGGCGAAGCTTGATCGTCACGAGAGTGTGTCGCTCCGTGAAACTGGCCGGGAAAACCCGCCAGATCCACTTTGGAGGTCGGACGGACGACGCGGAGGGATGCTCGGCGGCCGGCATCCGATCGGCGGCACGCCGGGACCGTTGCGCGTCCGCACGCCCGATGCCCGAGGCGCCGGGGTCGCCCTGCGCGAGCCGACGCGCGGCGGTGGTGGCCTCAGGGCTTCGGCGCCTGCTCCGTCGGAGGGGCGGGGCCGTGCCCGGGCGGGGTGGCCGACGCCAGCGCGTTGATCGCAGCGTTGATCGTCGTCACGACGGTCGTCGCCCCCGCGGCGAGCAGGCGCTGCGTTGCCCGTCCGACGTCGCCTTCGGCATGCCACAGCGCCACGACGATGCGGGCCTCCGGCAGCCGTGCCCGCAACCGTCTGCAGAGCGCGCCCGACTGGAGCACGGCACCCGGCGGCAACGCCGAGATGCAGAGGTGCGTCGGCGCGAGTGCCGTCGCCTGTTCGACCCGTTCGGAGGTGAGCAGCGAGGCGCCCAGCAGCCGCGTCCGCATGCCCGCCGCATGCAGCGTGTCGACCAGCATCGTCCCCACCAGTTCGTCCGCGGTGTCGTGCGCGCAGAGCACACAGATCTCGGGCGAGTCGTCGACTGCCCGGGCGCCGACACCCTTTGAAGCCTCCTCGCCCGGCTCCGCCACCGCCACGGACTCGATGAGGCGGCGAACCGTGTCGTGGATCCAGCGCGAGCGCTCGTCCGTCAGCATCCGACGGTGACGGTCGCGCTCGGCGAGCTGGAGCGCGGGGACGAGCAGTTCGGCATAGAGGCCGTCGCGGCCATGCGCGGTCATGCAGTCGTCGGCGAGATCGGTCACCTCCTCGGTGTCCATCGCGAGGAGGCGCTGGTAGAAGCGGTCCAGCGGCGACAGCACCGGCTCGTCGCCGAGCATCACCTCGAGAAAGGACAGTCCGGGGACATATCGCCCGAGCACGAACAGGCAGACCGTCAGCGGCGTCGACAGCAGCAGCCCGGGCACGCCCCACAGCCAGGTCCAGAAGACGGCGGCCACCAGGATCGCCAGGACCGACAGCCCGGTGCTCGATCCGTACAGCCAGGGCTCGAGCACGTTGTTGCTCAGCAGTTCGAGCACCACGAACACACCGACGATCCACAGCACGAGCGTCCAGCCGTCCGAGATCGCGAATGCGAGCGCCACCGGGAAGGCCGCCGCGATCCACGGGCCGATGTACGGGATGAAGCGCAGCACCGTCGCGAGCAGCCCCCACAAAGCCGCATTGGGAACGCCCAGCAGGTAGAGCGCGATGCCCACCGGGATGCCGTAGCTCACGTTCACGACGAGCTGCATCCGCAGGTAGCGGCTCACCCTGTCGCCCGCCTGCTCCATCACCTGCGTCGTCCGGTTGAGGTCGGCATATCCGACGAGCCGGATCAGGCGGTCGCGCAGGTCCTCGCGCTTGAGCAGCATCACGAACGTGAAGAGGATCACCGCGGCGCCGGTCGAGAGCGGGCCGACCAGGGGCGAGGTGAAGTCCCTGAGCAACTCGAGCGGCCCGAGCGGTCGATCCTCGATGGTCACCGGCACGGGACGGTCGTCCCGCTCCAGCCGCGCCCCCGACCGCGGGGCGTCGCGGTCCCGCCCGCGAGCGGCGTCGCCCGCTCCAACGTCGGTTTCGCTGCCGGTTTCGCTGCCGGTTTCGCGGCCGGTTTCGCGGCCGGTTTCGCCGGCCGCCGTCGCGGCGGACTCCGGGCCGGATCGACCCGTCGCTGTGGTGCCCCTGTCTCCAGTGCCGCCGTATCCGGTGTTTTCCCCGGCCCCGTCCTTCCCGCTCCCATCCTTGCCGCTCGCCTCGGCGCCGATCTCCTTGAGCGCGCTCACGACCTTGCCGAAGCCGGAGTCGGACGTCGCCCGCAGCGCACCGACCTTCGCCCGGATGTTCTGCCTGTACTCGGGCAGACTCGCCGCGAGGCTCAGCAGCTGGGTCGTCGTCAGCCACAGGACGGCCGTCACCACCGCCAGTGCCAGCGCCGCGACGACGGTGCTCGCGATCGGTCGGTTCAGGCCCAGACGCTCCGCATTGCGCACCGCGGGCGTGAGCAGGAACGCGAGCAGCACGGACAGCGCGAGCGGGATCAGCACGTCACGCCCGAAATGGAGGATCCCGGTGACCACCACGAAGGCCACGATCGCCGAGAGCCGCGCGTGCGGCGAGGGCGGGTCGAGCGGCGGGGCGCTCGGGGGCGGTCCGTCGGCGGCGCCGGCCGCCCGGCGAGCGTGCGGATCGGGGTCGCGGAGCATGTCCCGATCTTCGCCCGGCGCCCGAGCGCGCCACAGCCCGGCGACGGCTGCAGCCGGGTAGGACGCCGCCATGCTGGCGGACGCGGCACGCACGCCGCCCGTGCTCGACCGGGGCGCCCGAAAAGAAAAGCGCCTGCCACCGTGAGGTGACAAGCGCTCGACTACGAAGCAGACGACTGTGTAACTGAAGCGGTGGCGCGCCCGGCAGGATTCGAACCCACGACCCCTTGGTTCGTAGCCAAGTACTCTATCCAACTGAGCTACGGGCGCACAGCCACGGACTATAGCACGGACCGGGACCGGAGGGAAACCAGGGCGCGCGGCCTGTTCGCGGGCCAGGGCGCGACGGTCGGCGTTGCCGTCGCCGGTCGTCTCGGTGGCCCTCGAAAGCCGGTTCGCGGCCCGCCGGCGGCCTGTGCCGCGTCTGCTGCACGACCTGTGGTGCGCCTGCCGCAGGGCGCAGGGGAGGGCGCAGGAAATGCCGGGATCCGCCCCGCCATTTCTCCAGCGAATATCACGATACGAAAAAGGGTTTCTTCATCCGAAAATTTTGATGGACTTTCACGGAGGCGCTTCCTAGAATCGGCGGACTTACCCGAGGAGACACACGATGTCAGCGGTGCCTAACACGCCTGCGGCCAACGACCCGGATTCGCTCGAGACGCAGGAGTGGCTGGACGCCCTCGAAGCGGTGCTCGACCGGCAAGGCCCCGAACGCGCCCACTTCCTGCTGGAGCGACTGGTCGAGAAGGCGCGCCGCAGCGGCGCGTTCATCCCGTTCTCCGCGAACACCGCCTATGTGAACACGATCCCGGTGCAGCTCGAGGCGCGCAGCCCGGGCAACGCCGAGTTCGAGGAGCGCATCCGCTCCTACGTGCGCTGGAACGCGATGGCCATGGTGGTCCGGGCCAACCGTCTCGCCCCGGCCGACGGCGGCGACCTCGGCGGCCACATCGCCTCGTTCGCCTCGCTCGCCACGATGATCGGCGCGGGCATGAACCACTTCTGGCATGCGCCCCACGAAGGGCACGGCGGTGACCTCGTCTATTTCCAGGGGCATTCGGCACCCGGCATCTACGGCCGGGCCTACCTCGAGGGCCGGCTGAACGAGGACCAGCTCAACAGCTTCCGGCAGGAGGTCGACGGCCGCGGCCTGTCCTCGTATCCGCACCCGAAGCTCATGCCGGACTTCTGGCAGTTCCCGACGGTGTCGATGGGCCTCGGCCCGCTGATGGCCATCTACCAGGCGCGCTTCCTCAAGTACCTGCACGCTCGCGGCATCGCCGACACGTCCAACCGCAAGGTCTGGGTGTTCTGCGGCGACGGCGAGATGGACGAACCGGAGTCGCTCGGCGCGATCGGCCTGGCCGCGCGCGAGAAGCTCGACAACCTGGTGTTCGTCGTCAACTGCAACCTGCAGCGACTCGACGGTCCGGTCCGCGGCAACGGCAAGATCATCCAGGAGCTCGAAGGCGAGTTCCGGGGGTCCGGCTGGAACGTGCTGAAGCTGATCTGGGGCTCCTACTGGGATCCGCTGCTCGCGCGCGACAAGGACGGCATCCTGCAGCGCGTGATGGAGGAGACCGTCGACGGCGAGTACCAGACCTACAAGGCCAACGACGGCGCCTTCGTGCGCAAGCATTTCTTCGGGAAGCATCCGAAGCTGCTCGAGATGGTGTCGCGGATGACCGACGACGACATCTGGCGCCTGAACCGGGGCGGCCACGACCCGCACAAGGTGTTCGCGACCTTCCACGCCGCCGTCAACCACCGCGGTCAGCCGACGGTCGTGCTCGCCAAGACGGTCAAGGGCTACGGCATGGGCCGGATCGGCGAGGCGAAGAATCCGACCCACCAGCTCAAGAAGCTCGACACCCAGGCGATCCGGGAGTTCCGGGACCGCTTCAACATCCCCATCCCCGACGACAAGCTCGACGAGCTGCCGTTCTTCAAGCCGTCCGACGACGCGCCGGAGATGCGCTACATGCACGAGCGCCGCCAGGCGCTCGGCGGGTCGCTGCCGCAGCGTCGGCGCGTCGCGAGCGAGAAGTTCGAGGTGCCCTCGCTCGACGCCTTCAAGGCCGTGCTCGAGCCGACCGCCGAAGGCCGCGAGATCTCGACGACCCAAGCGTTCGTGCGGGTGCTCACCGCGCTGATCCGCGACAAGTCGCTCGGCGAGCGCATCGTGCCGATCGTGCCCGACGAGGCGCGGACCTTCGGCATGGAGGGCATGTTCCGGCAGCTCGGCATCTATGCGCCGGAAGGCCAGAAGTACACCCCGGTCGACAAGGACCAGGTGATGTACTACCGGGAGGACAAGAAGGGCCAGATCCTGGAGGAGGGCATCAACGAGGCGGGCGCGTTCTCGTCCTGGATCGCGGCGGCGACCTCGTACTCCACGAACGACCGCATCATGGTGCCGTTCTACATCTACTACTCGATGTTCGGCTTCCAGCGCATCGGCGACCTGGCCTGGGCGGCCGGCGACATGCAGGCCCGGGGCTTCCTGCTCGGCGGCACCTCGGGCCGGACCACGCTGAACGGCGAGGGTCTGCAGCACGAGGACGGTCACAGCCACGTCCTGTCCTCGACGATCCCGAACTGCGTGTCCTACGACCCGACCTTCGCCCACGAGGTCGCGGTCATCATCCAGGACGGCCTGCGCCGGATGGTCGGCAACCAGGAGAACGTCTTCTACTACCTGACGCTGCTGAACGAGAACTACGCGCATCCGGGCCTCAAGCCGGGCTCGGAGTCCGGCATCGTCAAGGGCATGTACCTGCTGCGCGAAGGCGACGCGGGCAACAAGAACCGCGTGCAGCTGCTCGGCAGCGGATCGATCCTGCGCGAGGTGCTCGCCGCGGCCGACCTGCTCGAGAAGGACTGGGGCGTGGCCGCGGACGTCTGGTCGGTGACGAGCTTCACCGAGCTGCGCCGTGAAGGTCTCGACTGCGAGCGCTGGAACCTGCTGCATCCGGGCGAGACCCAGAAGGTGCCGTATGTCACCGCGCAGCTCGACGGCCACGGCGGCCCCGTGATCGCCTCGACCGACTACATGAAGCTGTTCGCCGACCAGATCCGGCCGTTCGTGCCGAAGGGCCGCGCGTACAAGGTGCTGGGCACGGACGGCTTCGGCCGCTCGGACTTCCGCGCCAAGCTGCGCGAGCATTTCGAGGTCGACCGCACGTTCGTCGTGCTGGCCGCGCTGCGTGCGCTCGCCGACGAGAAGTCGGTCAAGCCCAAGGTGCTGGCCGAGGCGATCAAGAAGTACGGGATCGATCCCGACAAGAACAATCCGCACTACGCCTGAGGGACGCCCCACGCGATGGCCACGATCGAACTGAAGGTGCCAGACATCGGCGATTTCGCCGACGTCGAGGTGATCGAGCTGCTGGTGAAGCCGGGCGATGCGGTGAAGACCGAGCAGAGCCTGCTGACGGTGGAGTCCGACAAGGCGTCGATGGAGATACCGT
>RPRK01000092.1 GCA_003818495.1 Burkholderiales bacterium | reverse complement strand
TGCGGTCAGTCCGCACCTTACCCGCGACCGCCTGCACGGCACCAGCGCGGGGTCGTTTCCGTGTGCATCGGCCGGTTCCGATCTGTCCAGGCACCGACCCAATCCACACGAGAACTGTCTAGAACACTTGACAACCCTGACTGTAAGTCGACAATGACAGGCGCGGCACCCTCGTGCGGGAACAGCACGAACCTTGCGTCATATTTCTTAGGAGTTCGCACCATGTCCGATCCGACAGCGTCCGATCCGAACCGGGTCTGGCCGACCGGCCTGACTGAACCCGAAGCACAGGAGCTGCATCGGCACCTGATCCAGGGCACCCAGATCTTCGGCGTCATCGCGGCGTTCGCGCATCTGCTGGCCTACATCTACTCGCCTTGGCTCAAGTAGCCCTCTAGGAGCTCACGATGATCTACGGAAAGATGTGGCTGCACGTGAAACCCGGCGTCGGGATTCCCGTGTTCCTCGGCGCGGTCGCGGTCAGCTCGTTCGCGGTCCACGTTGCCCTGGTGACCAACACCACCTGGGTCAAGCGCTTCCTGAACGGCGGCAACGGCGCGAAAGCGGCGATGATCGAGCAGGCCCCGGTCGCGACGGTCCCGGATCCGGGCACCACGGTCCTGGTGGCGGCGTCGCCTCAGGCTTCGAAGTAGCGGGACGCACCGCTCGCGAAGCGACTCGCGGGTGGGATCGACGATCCCGCCCGCATTCGTGAAGCGCCCGGCCGCTCACCGCTCGGACCCGTTCTCCGTCTCGCTCAGTTCCTTCTCCAGTCGACCCACACTCACCGAGCGCCACGCCCTGCGCCCCATGTCGACCCGCCGAACGCCCGCCGTCACGCGCCGCCCCGCCGCCCCCAGGGCAGCCCCGCAGGCCGCGTCGTCGCCCGCCGTTCCCGTCGACCGCAGGACCGCCCGATGAACGAATTCGCCCGCCAGTTCATGCGCGGATGGGTCGGTCTCGGCACCCGCTTCCTGCCGTTCGCCGATGCGGCGAGCCCCGATCTGCCCCTGCCCAGGCTGCTGCGCCTGGCCCTGTTCCAGGTGTCGGTCGGGATGGCGCTCGTGCTGCTGGTCGGCACGCTCAACCGCGTGATGATCGTCGAACTGCAGGTGCCGGCGTCGCTGGTGGCGGTGATGATCTCGCTGCCGGTCCTGTACGCGCCGTTCCGCGCGCTGATCGGACACCGCTCCGACCATCACCGCTCCGAGCTCGGATGGCGTCGGGTCCCCTACATCTGGATGGGCACGCTGCTCCAGTTCGGCGGGCTGGCGATCATGCCGTTCGCCCTGCTGGTGCTCGGCGGACGCGGCGACGCGACGTCCTGGCCGGCCTGGATCGGACCGCTCGCCGCCGGTGGCGCCTTCCTGCTCGTGGGAGCCGGGCTGCACACGGTCCAGACCGCCGGCCTCGCGCTCGCGACCGACCTGTCGCCCGTCGAATCGCATCCGAAGGTCGTCGGGCTGATGTACGTGATGCTGCTGTCCGGCAGCATCGCGAGTGCGATGGTGTTCGGATCGCTGCTCGCCGACTTCAGTCCCGGCCGGCTCATCCAGCTGATCCAGGCCTCGGCGGTGGTGACGCTGGTGCTGAACACGACGGCGCTGTGGAAGCAGGAGACCCGCCGCCCCCTGCGTGGCGCGCGGCGTGCCGAGGCGCCGGAGTTCGGGGAGGCGTGGCGGGCCTACGCCGCGATGCCCGGCGCGCGGCGTCGGCTGCTCGCCATCGCGCTCGGGACCATGGCCTTCGGCATGCAGGACGTCCTGCTCGAGCCGTACGGCGGGCAGGTCCTCGGCATGACGGTCGGCGCGACCACCTCGCTCACCGCGAGCCTGGCGTTCGGCGGACTGTGCGGATTCAGCCTGGCCTCCTGGGTGCTCGGGCGGGGGGCCGATCCGTACCGGATGTCGATCGCAGGGGCACTGGTCGGCATCCCCGCGTTCGCGCTGGTGATCGCGTCGCCGGCGCTCGGCTCGGTCGGCGCGTTCGTGCTGGGGGTGCTCGGCATCGGCCTCGGCGGCGGCCTGTTCGGTCACGGGACGCTCACCGCCACGATGAACCATGCGCCGCCCGATCAGGCCGGCCTCGCGCTGGGCATCTGGGGCGCGGTCCAGGCCACCACGGCGGGGCTCGCCGTCGCGCTCGGCGGCGTGCTCAGCGATGCCGTCGGCGCGCTCGCCGCCCAGGGCGTGCTGGGCGTCTCGTTCGCGGCACGCACCACCGGCTACTCGACCGTCTACGGACTGGAGATCGCGCTGCTGGTCGTGACGATCGCGCTGATGGCCACGCTGGCGCGCGTGCCGTCGACGCAGGCCCGACCGGCGGGCGCCGGCCGATGAATCCGCGTCATCCGTCCCCGAACCGCCGCGGGCCCGCAGGGTCCGTGTCCGGAATCGTCCGCAGCCCCCTGCCCGCCTGCTCGGCGGGCGCCTAGGAGTTCACCGTGCCCCTCACCTTCTGGCTCTTCATCGCGCTGATGGTCATCGTCGCATTCGGCGTGATCAACAACTACTACTGGCGCAACGTCCGCGAGGAGCACCGCTACCGCGTGCGCAAATGGAACGAGCGCGGCACGCAGCAGCAGCGCTGAACGGCGTGCGGCCCCCGCGCCCGAACGCGCGGGGCGAGTCCGTCACGGCCGGTCCGCACCGGCCGCACCGCGCGGCTTGAGCAGCCACTGAACGGCGGCTCCGAGCAGCAGCGCGGAGAATGCCGCGCAGTTCAGCGCGGCCACCAGCCCCATCAGCACGCCGCCCACCTCGACGCCGAAGCCCCAGCCCCACACGGCGCCGAAGAGGGCGGCCGCGACCTGCACGGCCCAGACCACGTACTGCCGGATCGGTCGTTCGTTTCGGACGTTGCTCATGAGGGATCTCGATCGGCGGTCCGGGAGGCGCCGGACGCATCGCGGGAGAGCGTAGCAGCGCCCTGACGGCTTGTCGCGCCGGACGCCTGTCGTGCGGTCCGCGGACGGCGAATCCCGACTTGGCAGCGGGCCTGTCGACCCGCCTGCGAGACGCCGGCGGCACAATGGCAGCCTCCTCCCGACTGGCGAGAGCGGGTGCCCGGCGACGGGCGTGTCCCGCCTCTCGTCGTGTCGCCCCCTTCGATCCGTGTCGCCGCTTCGGCTGCGGCCGCCCAGGAGCATGCCGTGCCCGTCTCGTTCTGGATCACGATCTTCCTGTTCGTCGTCGTCGGCTTCATGCTGGTGAACGCCACGTTCTGGAGCAACCAGCGCTACGAGGCGCAGTACCGCAAGAAGCGCTGGGAGCAGCTGCAGCGCCAGCAGCGCGGCGAGAGCTGACGCTCGCATCCGGCGCGAGCCGGCCGGGCATCCCGGCCGACTCGGGCGAAGCGGCCCGGCGTCGGCCGGGTCGAGCGGCCCAGCCGGCCGTGCACGACGGTCGGGCGCGCGGCCACCGCGCCCCCTCGATCGGCGGAGTCCGCCCTACTGCAGGATCCCGCCGCGGACGTCCTCGCGGGTCAGCAGCTTGACCTTCACCGGCTCGACCGACCAGATGTGCGAGGCGTACTCGTGGATCGTCCGGTCAGACGAGAACACGCCGGAGCGGGCGCTGTTCAGGATCGACATCCGCGTCCAGTGCTCGGGGTCCCGATAGGCCTCGTCGACCCGCTGCTGGCAGGCGACGTAGTCGTCGAAGTCGGCGAGCAGCAGGTACGGGTCGTGGTGGATCAGCGAGTCGATCAGCGATCGGTAGCGGTCGGTCGCGCCGGCGCTGAAGTGCCCGGAGGCGATCATGTCCAGGACGCCGCGCAGCCGCGGATTCGACTCGTAGAGCGCCGCCGGGCGGTAGCCGCGGGCCCAGGTCGCCTGCACCTCGTCGACCGTCATGCCGAACAGGAAGAAGTTCTCGGCGCCGACCGCGTCGCGGATCTCGATGTTCGCGCCGTCGAGCGTGCCGACCGTCATCGCGCCGTTCATCGTGAACTTCATGTTGCCCGTGCCCGAGGCTTCCTTGCCCGCGGTGGAGATCTGCTCGGAGACGTCGGCCGCCGGATAGACACGCTGGCCGCTGCTCACGTTGAAGTTCGGCAGGAACGCGACCTTCAGCAGGCCCCGCACCGCCGGATCGTGATTGACCACCGACGCGACGTCGTTGATCAGCTTGATGATGAGCTTCGCCATCCGGTAGCCCGGCGCCGCCTTGCCGCCGAACACGAAGGTCCGGGGGGCGACCACCAGCGTGGGATCGGCGACGATGCGCCGGTACAGGTCGACGATGTGCAGCACGCTCAGATGCTGCCGCTTGTACTCGTGGATCCGCTTGACCTGGATGTCGAACAGCGAGCTGGGCTCGACGATGATGCCGGTCCGTCGTCGCAGCATCGCCGCCAGCACACGCTTGTTCTCGAGCTTGGTCTCGCGCCACTCGTGGCGGAACGCCGCGTCGTCGGCCATCGGCTCGAGCCAGCGCAGCTGGTCGAGCTCCTGCAGCCAGCCGTCGCCGATCGCCTCGGTGATGAGGTTCGCCAGTCGGGGATTGCTCAGCGCGACGAAGCGCCGCGGGCTGACGCCGTTGGTCTTGTTGCTGAACTTGGTCGGCCACAGCGCGTGGAAGTCCTTGAGGACGTCACGGACCAGCAGCTCGGAATGCAGCTTCGCGACACCGTTGACCGAATGGCTGCCGACGCAGGCCAGATGCGCCATCCGCACGTAGCGCTCGCCGTGCTCGTCGATCAGGGAGATCCGGGAGATCAGCGCCTCGTCGCCGGGGAAACGGGCCCGGACCTCCTCCAGGAAGGCGTCGTTGATCTCGTAGATGATCTCGAGGTGGCGCGGCAGGATGCGGCCGAACAGGTCGAGCGGCCAGCGCTCGAGGGCCTCGGGGAGCAGCGTGTGGTTCGTGTAGGCGAGCGAGCGGCGGGTGATGTCCCAGGCGGTGTCCCACTCGATCAGGTGCTCGTCGACCAGCAGCCGCATCAGCTCGGCGACCGCGATCGCCGGATGCGTGTCGTTGAGCTGGATCGCGAACTTCTCGTGGAAGCTCGACAGCGGCAGGCGCTGCGTGCGCATGATGCGCAGCATGTCCTGCAGCGCGCACGACACGAAGAAGTACTGCTGCTCGAGACGCAGCTCCTTGCCCTGGATCGACTCGTCGTTGGGGTACAGGATCTTGGTGATGTTCTCCGAGACGACCTTGCGGTTGACCGCGCCGTGGTAGTCGCCGCGGTTGAATTGCTCGAGGTCGAAAGCCTCCGCCGCCTCGGCCCGGAACAGCCGCAGGGTGTTGGCGGTATGCGTGCGGTAGCCGAGGATGGGCGTGTCGTAGGGAACGCCGTTCACGGTCCGCGCCGGCACCCAGCTCACCCGCTCGACGCCTTGCGGATCGAGATGTCGCTCGGTGTGCCCCCCGAACTTGACCTGCACCGTCCACTCGGGACGGACCAGTTCCCAGGGGTTGCCGTGCCGCAGCCACTTGTCCGTCTTCTCGACCTGCCAGCCGTCCGCGATCTCCTGGTGGAAGATGCCGAACTCGTAGCGGATCCCGTAGCCCAGCGCCGGGATCTCGAGGGTGGCCATCGAGTCGAGGAAGCAGGCGGCCAGGCGTCCGAGGCCGCCGTTGCCCAGTCCGGGCTCCTCTTCCTCGGCGAGCAGCGCGTCGAAGTCGAGACCGAGCTCGGTCATCGCCTGGCGCGCCTGCCTCAGGATGCCCAGGTTGAGCAGGTTCTTGCCGAGATGCGGCCCCATCAGGAATTCGGCCGACAGGTACGCCACGGTGCGTGCGCCCTGCCCGGTGTAGGCGGTGGCGGTGCTGATCCAGCGCTGCAGCAGCCGGTCGCGCACCACGTGCGAGAGCGCGAGGTGGTAGTCCGTGCGCGTCGCGAGCGCGGGGAACTTGCCCTGCACGTAGAGAAGGTTGTCCAGGAAGGCGCGCTTGAGCGCCTCCTTGCTCAGGCCGGTGCGGTGCTCGCCGCGTTCCGGCTCGGCCGCCGCGGCGGCGGTCTCGATGTCGACGGTGCTCAAGTTCGTATCCTCAGGGGCGAGGTCCCCCCGGTGGGGGCTGCAAGGAACGTACCACTCCGACGCCCGGGTGGCGCACCGTATCGGGGCATTCCGATGGGCGCTGACAACGTGGCGATCATGCGGGTCGGGTGACGCGGATCAGGTCCTCGAGGGCATTGACGCCCTGGCGCTCGGCCGTGCCGGGCCCGAAGAGGTCAGCGTGGCGCGCGATCCCGAGCCGGAATCCACCCTCCTCGAGCGCACGCAGGTAGCCCGTCTCGGAGAAGACCCGGACGTGGTCCGACTGGCCGTAGAAGAATTCGCGGCCGCGATCGTCGTCGATGCCCGAATCCTCGAAGTTCTCCGCGAGCCGGCGCGAGTACGGCGCCTGCAGGATCGCCGTGCCGCCCGGGCGGGTCACGCGGTAGAGCTCCGCGATCGCGCGCCGGTAGTCGGGCACGTGCTCCAGCACGTGATTGCAGATCACCAGATCGAAGTGCGCATCCGGCCAGTCGATCCGGGTCACGTCGATGCGGTGGCGGGCCGGCGGACGCGGTGACAGGTCTCCGGGGACGTATTCGCCGAGCGGCAGTGCCGCGAGTCGCTCGGCGAGCTTGCGCTCGGGCGCGATGTGCAGGACCGCCGCACCGTCGAGCCCGTCCCACAGGCGCAGGGCGTCGAAGTACATCAGCAGGTGCCGCTCGCGGTCGGTGGCGCCGCACAGCGCGCAGGCGAACTGGTCGACGTTGCTGCCCACGAGGTCCAGGCGGCGGATGAACTCCGGAACGTTCCGCGATCCGCCCGCGTAGGGCAGGAAGCCCAGCACCGCCCGGCCGCAGGCCCGGCAGTGCCGTCGCCCGCCGGCTCCGTAGACGGGACGCACGACGTGCTTGAGGACGAGCTGTCGGAAGGCGGGGCTCAGCATGGGACGGGGCGCGGGCGCCGCGGCAGGCGGTCGGGGACGAGCCCCGATGCTATCGGCTCGCCGGCCGTCCGCAGCCCGGCGCCCGACGGCCGGCGCCCGCTCGCTGCCGCGGCGCGACAGCGGGGGCGGTCGTGCTGCCCTGCCCCGCTGTCGCGCTGCGGCCCCGGCTCGCTCCCCGAAGCGGGTTCAGCCCGGGCGCCCGGCGAGGGCGGCTTCCAGCTGCGCGAGCGCAGCCCCGGCGAATGCCCGCATGTTGGCCAGCCGATCGGCCGAGCCCGTCCTCAGCGTGATCACGCGCTCGACACCGTCGCCGACCACGGCGATGCACGCATGGCCCGCCGGATCGCCGTACCGGTTGCCGTCCGGGCCGGAGGCGCCGGTCTCGGCGAGGCCCCAGTCGGCGCGAAAGCGCGTGCGTGCGGTGTTCGCCAGCAGCAGCGCGTAGGGCTCGGAGGACGAGCGCATCGACTGCATGGCCTCGTCGCCGATCCCCATCAGCCCGACCCGGGCCGCTCGCGTGTAGACCACGGCCCCCGCCCGGAAGTAGGCGGACGCCCCGGGCACCGAGAGCAGCGCGGCGGCGATCAGGCCGCCGGCCGACGATTCCGAGACGGCGAGCGTCCGGCCCGAGTCCTTGAGCAGGCGCGCGATGCGATCCGCGGCGGGCAGCAGTGTGTCCATGACCTCTCCGGCAGGGACCCGCCGTGCCGGCAGGTCCCGAAGCGGAACCTCCGTCCGCCCCGGCGACGGCGATGCGGTCCCGCCGCCGGGATAATGACCGGTCCACGGTGACTTGCGTCATGCCTCCGACCGATCAGCGTTCCGGACCCGGCCTCCCCGGCGCGCCCGGCGGCCCCGCCGCCGCCTCGTCCCGTCGGGCGGCACTCGCCGTCCTCGCGCTGTGCACCCTGATCAACGTCGTCTCCCGGGGCGTCGGCGAGAGCTTCGCGGTGTTCCTGCTGCCGGTGGCCGAGACCTTCGCCGCGGACCGCGGCGCCCTCACCGGCATCTACGGCCTCTACATGCTCGCGGTCGGGCTGATGTCGCCGATCGCGGGGACGGCCTTCGACCGTCTCGGGCCGCGCCTGACCTACGGCATCGGACTGTCGGTCTTCGGTCTGGCGTATCTGCTCGCGGGTTCGGCCACCGCCCTGTGGCAGATCTACCTGCTGGTCGGGCTGGGTGGCGCGGTGGGTGCGTCGCTGATCGGCATGCTGCCGGCCTCGGGGCTCGCCAGCCGCTGGTTCCAGGCCGGTCTGCCGGTGGCGATGGGCGTGCTGTCGGCCTCGCTCGGCATCGGGATCCTGCTGTTCGCGCCGCTCGTCCATGCGCTGATCGAGGCGTTCGGCTGGCGTGCCGCCTATCGCGCGCTCGGCGCGCTGCTGTTGGGCGTGCTCGTGGTCACGGCCGTGCTGCCGTGGCGGCGCATCGCGGCCGGGGCGCCCGACGTGGTGTCGGCCCGCCGCGACGCCGCCCGGGGCACGCAGGCATGGAGCCTGCGGCGGGCGCTGCGCACCCCGGTGTTCTGGGCCCTGGCCGGGGTGATGTTCTTCACGTCGCTGAGCACGTACGCCGTGGCGCCGCAGCTCGTCGCCTACCTGGTCGATGCGGGCGTGCCGCCGCTGCGTGCCGCGTCGATCTACGGCCTGGTGGGGCTGACCTCGATCGTCGGGATGATCGCCGCGGGCGCGCTCGCGCAGCGCTTCGGCGAGCGTCGCGTCGCGATGCTGTCGTACGGCTCCACGATCGTCGGGGTCGGTGCGCTGGCGCTCGTGCAGCACGGCAGCCCGCTGTTCTTCGCCGGCGCCTTCGTGCTGCTGTTCGGCACGATGCAGGGCTCGCGCGGGCCGCTGGTCGCGGTGCTGTCCGCCCGGCACTTCGCGGGCGGGGCCCAGACCGGCATCTTCGGCGGCATCCTGTTCGGGATGGGCACGGGCGGGGCGCTGGGGGCCTGGGGCAGCGGTGCGCTGTTCGACCTGACCGGAGGCTATGGCTCGAGCTTCGCGCTGTCGGCCGCCGGTGCGGTCTGCGGACTGCTGCTGTTCCTGCGGGTGCCGGGCCTGGGCGGGACCCGGCGCGAGGCTGCGAACGCCGATCGCTGATGCGGCCCGACGCGCCGGTCAGCCCGCCTCGAAGTGCTGCGGGCGCCGCCCCTTGATGCCGCTGTAGAAGCGCTTGATCTCGGCCATGTCGGCGTCCACGTCGCCGGTGGGCGTGAACACCGGACCGAGGCCCGAGACCTTGCGCGAATAGTCCATGTAGGCGAGGACGATCGGCACCCCGGCCTCGAGCGCGATGTAGTAGAAGCCGGTCTTCCAATGGGTGGTGCGCCCGCGGGTGCCCTCGGGCGGCACGACCAGCTGCACCGGGCCGTCGGCGGCCTGCAGCGCCGCCGCCGAGGCGGCCACCAGGTTGCCGCTGCGGCTGCGGTCGACGGCGATGCCGCCGAGCCAGCGCATCGTCGGACCGAACGGAAAGGCGAACAGGGTGTGCTTGCCCATCCAGTACACGTTCAGGCGGAGCACGAAGGCCACCATCAGCGTGTACGGCAGGTCCCAGTTGCTGGTGTGCGGGGCCGCGATGAGCACGCTCTTGCGGGCCTCGGGCGGCAGGCTGCCCTCCACCGTCCAGCCGTTCAGGCGCAGGAACCCCCGGGAGAAGGCGCGCAGCAGGGTATTGACGATCGGTGTGTCGAACAGGGTTCGGTGCATGCGCGGGGATCGAGGGCGAGGTCGGCGACAGGGATGGGGAGGCAGGGTAACGCAGGACCGCAGCAGCGGGGCGGTGACCGCCGCAGCGGGGCACGGGTCACCGCAGCAAGGCGGAGCGACCGAGGGACCGCGGCGGCGAATCAGCCGCCCCGCCCCCGGTTCGGCCGCTGCGCGAGCGGCCGCTTGCCCTTGAGCTGCCGTGCGATCCCGTCGGACAGCGTCGCACGCAGCGCATGGACTGCTTCCACGTGACCGTAGACACCCGGGAACCGCAGGTCGAGCCACAGCCAGGTGGTGCTGGCACGCAGCGCGCGCTCCATCGCGTCGAGGCGGCTGTAGCCGTCGACGCCCTCGAGGAACCAGGGCGCGCCGACCGGCCCGCCCGCCGCGTGCCGCGTGCTCCAGTCGAGGAACTCCTGCAGCTGGGAATCGGTGCGCACGTCGACCGGCGCCTGCGCATAGATGAAGCGGTCCAGCAGGCTGAGCGACGCCGCGCTGCGATCGAGCGCATCGGCCAGCGCGAGCATCCCTTCGAGCTCGGCCACCGCGAAGTGCGCGTCGTCGAGCCGGAGCTGCTCGACGAACACCGCGAGCACCTCGCGCAGCGAGGACTTGCGCAGCCGCGACGCGATCGTCCGCACGTGCCAGGCATTCGGCGCGACCGGGGCCTTGAAGTCCGCCGGAGCGCCCGCCGGCGTCAGCAGCAGCTCGCGCAGCGTGCGCAGCGCGCCCGGCTCGGCATCCTCGAGCACGCCGGCGAAGCCCTCCTCGTGCATGCCGAAACGGCCCGCCCTGCCCGCGATCTGCTGGACTTCCGATTCCCCGAGCCCGCGCATGCCCTCGCCGTCGAACTTCACGAGCGTGCTGAACAGCACCCGACGGATCGGCAGGTTCAGGCCCATGCCGATCGCGTCCGTCGCGACCAGCACCGTCGATTCGCCACCGGCGAACCGCTCGGCTTCGCGACGCCGCACTTCGGGCGGCAGCGCGCCGTAGATGACCGATACCGGATGGCCGTCGGCGGCGATCCGGTCGCGCAGCCGCAGCACGTCGCGCCGGCTGAACGCCACGACCGCATCACCCGGTCCCAGCGAGCCGATGGGCACGGTGCGTGGCAGCAGCTGCACGTGCTGCTTGCGCTCGAAGCGCCGGACCGTGCAGGTCTCGCCGCACAGCCCCAGCAGCTCCTCGATCGCCGGCACCGCGTAGTCGGAGCAGATGATGATCAGCTCGCGGGCCGGCGCGGCGACGATCGCCTGCGTCCAGGCCCAGCCGCGCGAGGCGTCGAAGATCATCTGCGCCTCGTCGATCACCGCGACGTCGAGCGGCCGGGCGGTGCCGACCATCTCGATGGTGCTCGAGACCACCCGCGCGTCCGGTGCCGGCACGTTCTCCTCGCCGGTCAGCAGCGAGCACGGCACGCCGCGGGCGACCAGCCGGTCGCGGCCCTCGAGGGCCAGCAGGCGCAGGGGCGCGAGGTAGGCGCCCTGCGCCGCCGTCGCGAGCCGCTCGAAGGCCGCGTAGGTCTTGCCGCTGTTCGGCGGACCGACGAAGAGCGAGATCGATCGCGACAGCGACCGGGCGACCGGGAAGCTGTCCGGATAGCCCTGGAAGGCCAGCTCGCTGGCGAGGCCGCGCAGGGTGCCGAGCTCGGCCGCGCTGTGCTCCCAGCGGTCCTGCGCGCGCGTCAGGGCGCGTTCGAGGTCGGCCGCCGGTTGCGGACGCGCGCATTCGGCCTGCAGCCGCGCGCGCAGCGCCTCGAGGTGCTCGGGATCGCAGGCATGACTGCGTCGCACCAGCATCGCCATGTGCGCGAGCAGCGCCGCGGCCTGGGGATGCCCGGGCGCCGGCCCGAGCGCGCGCTGCAGCGCCGGCGCGTCACCATCGCGGTGGAACGCCCAGATCGGGGCGGGGTCCGGGATCGGACGGTGGTAGAGCACCGGGATCGGCCACGGTTCGGCGTCCGGCACGGGGACCTGCAGCGTGTGCCGGATCAGCCGGGCGAAGGCGCCGTCGACCCGTGCCACGCCGGCGGCCTCGAGCGCCGCGGTGCGCTCGATCAGCAGGGTGCGGGCCGGCGTGCCGGTGCCGACCGCGTCGATGTGGACGAGGGCTGCATCGATCAGCGCCGGATCGATCCAGCGTCCGGGCCTCGAGGACACCGGCGGCACCAGCAGCACGTGGCCGCTGGCATCGAGGCGTGCCGCCGCCGCGGCATCGGCGGCGCGCACGACCTGCGGCAACGCCAGGGCGGCCTGCCGAAGCCGCTCGAAGCGAGCGGCGTCGAAGCCGGCCGGCAGCCGTGCCGCGTGGCCGGGCTCGGGGGTGACGGGGGGCCGGCCACGGCCGGCGGCCGGGCGGGACGGATCAGGGACGCGATTCGATCGGATGATTCGGTCTTCGTTCGGATACGGTTGGAGGGCGTGACTCTACCCGGTCGGCGCCCATCACGGCGGTCGTCCGGACCAGGGCGCCCTGCGCGCCGCCGTCGAAACGCCCGCGATGCCCGCAGAACGCCACCGGAAGCGGGGTGATGCCGGGCATTCGGCTGCCGGGCGAATCAGGGAGCCGCCGGCCCGCGCATCGGATCCGGGAACGCGCCCCTCGTGGACACCGCAGCGGCCGGTGGACAACAATCCTTCCAGGACAGACGGATCCACGGGAACACGCTGCAATGACCGCCTCCCGATGCCTGGCGCGCTTCTGCGCCGCGGTGCTGGCCAGTGTCGCCCTGCTCGGCTCCGCAGAGGCCGACACCGTCGACGACCTCGACTGGGACGCCCTGCGGCCCCCGATCACGGCCGAGGACAACCCGTTCGAGCGACTGACGCCGGACCAGGTCGATGCGATGCGCGAGATCGCGGTCGCGCGGCTGATGCAGGCGCGAGGCCTGCGGCCGACGGCGGAGTCCGCTGCCCGCCAGGCTGCGCAGGCCGCGGCGCTGGCGGCCCAGGGCCTGGACGTCGAGGCGCTCCTGCATCGCCGCGACACGCTCATCGCGCAGCGCAGCGCCGCGGCACAGGCCCCGGTCGATGCGCTCGCCGGCCGCACGGTGCGGCTGCACGGGTATCTGGTGCCGGCATCCGCCGACGGTGCGCGGGTCACCGACTTCCTGTTCGTGCAGGGGGCGAACGCCTGCAGCCATGCGCTTCCTCCGCCCAACCAGGTCATCCGCCTGCCGGCGCATGCGCTGGACAGCATCGAGCACCCGGTGCCGGAGCCGCTCGTGCTGAGCGGCAGGATCGGGATCCAGGTCCGATCCTCGCGTCTGCGCCTGGTGGACGGCGAGCTCGAAGTGCGCTCGGTCTACGTGCTGGACGACGTGGCCATCGACGCGGCTCGGACGTCGGCGCTCCGGCCGCAGGCCGGGTCCGCGATGAAGTGAGGCCGGCGCGTGACCGAACGAACTGACGCCGACCCGACCCTCCGGTATTCGATATCGGTCGAGGCCATGGAGCGCGAACTGCGGCTCTGTGGGTTCGCGCTGCTGAACCACTATCTGACGATGCACCACGTGATCGCCGAACACGTGCGTCTGCAGCCCATCGAGGTGCTGATCCTGATCGCCACGACCACCGGCAACGTGCAGCGGGCCGTGCGGACCGAGGCGCTCCCGGACGTGCTTCGCGCCAGCACGGCGCTGCCGCCGGATCTCGTGGTGCCGATGTCGCGACGTGCGATCGCCCGGGTCACCGGGCTGCCGACGGAGACCGTGCGACGGCATGTCGACGGCATGGTCAGGCGCGGCGTCCTGGTGTCGACGCGCAAGGGCGTGCTCGCTCCGAACCGGCTGAGCGAACACTGGGCCGCAGGCGCAGTCCTCAGGCTCCTCGAGGCGCATGCGGACTGCACCGAACAGCTGGTCGCGCTGAAGGCCATCGCCCCCCCGCCGCCGCGACCCGCCCGCTCCAGGCGGACCTGAAACCGGCGGGGTGGTGCGGACGACCTGGTGACCCGATGTGGGTCACCTCGCCACCGTGTCCGTGGCCGAACGCATCACCCTTCGACTGTTCGGGAACACGAGGCACGTCGCCGGCCGTCGAGCGGATGCCGACGCCACCCGGGTCACCGCGCCAAGCGCGGTGCGTCCGAGGACAAGCGGCGCTCCCTTCACCACGCGGAGACTGCATGACGAAGGCTAGGCCCCCCCAAGTCGGTCGCTCGGCCCTGGGCCTCGCGGTCGCTCTGGCGATCACCCTGCTTGCCGCCCTGCCGGTCGCACACGCCTGCACGCGAGTCCTCTGGATGTCCCCCGACAACCAGGTGTTCGTGGGCCGGACCCAGGACTGGACCGAGAAGGCGGGCCACGCCTTCCGCCTCTTCCCGCGCGGGGCCCAGCGCGTGGGCGCGGTCGCCGAGAACCCGCACCGCTGGACCGCCAAGTACGGCAGCCTCGTCCTCACGGCGTACGACATGGCGACCCACGAGGGGGTCAACGAGAAGGGCTTGAGCGGCCACGCGCTCTATCTCGCGGAAGACAACAGCTTCCCCCGGCGCGACCCCCGGCAGCCCGGCATCGGCGTCATGCAGTGGGTGCAGTACTACCTCGACAACTACGCCACCGTGGCCGAAGCCGTCGAAGCGCAGAAGTCGTGGCCGTTCCAGATCGAATCGATGATCCTGCCGAACGGCTTTCCGACCCTGGTGCACGTGTCGCTGTCGGACAGGAGCGGCGATTCCGCGGTGATCGAGTTCATCGGCGGCAAGGCGCGGATCCATCACGACCGGCGTTTCACCGTGATGACCAACGAGCCGACCTTCGACAAGCAGATCCGGAACCTGAAGCAGTACCGCAACTTCGGGGGGGACCGGCCCCTGCCCGGCGATCGGACCCCGACCGACCGGTTCGTCCGCGCGGCGTTCTACGCCAGCCAGCTGCAGACGCCGGCCAGCCCCGCGGAAGGGACGGCCTTCATGTTCAGCGTCATCCGCAACGTCTCGGTGCCGTTCGGCGCGGGCGATCCGAAGCGGCCCAACATCGCCAGCACCATCTTCCGCTCCGTGATCGACCTGACCGGCGAGCGCTACTTCTTCGAGAGCACCTTCGCGCCGAACGTGGTCTGGGTCGACTATTCCAGGCTCGATTTCGGCAACGCCTCGGGCGAGCAGGAACTGAAGGTCGAGCAACGCATTCTCTCGCTCAACGGCGACGTGACCGGCCTGTTCGAGCCGGCGAAGCCCTTGATCTTCGGCATGAACAGGCGCTGAGCACCTGCTCCGTTCGGAACAAGGAGGTTCCCATGTCTCGTGGTGTCGTGATGACCGTGCTGCTCGGTTCGATCGCACTCGGGCCGGCCCTGGGCGGAGCCCAGACGCCGCTGCCCGCACCCCCTGCGGCCGTGCTGTTCGACAACGTGCGGGTGTTCGACGGCACGAGCGAGCGGCTGTCGCCGCCGCGCAGCGTGCTGGTGGTCGGCAACACGATCCGGACGATCGCGGAGGGTCCGATCGCCCCGCCGCCCGGTGCGACGCTGACGCGCATCGCCGGCAACGGCCGCACGCTCATGCCCGGACTGATCGACGCGCACACCCACCTGTCGTTCACGATCATTCCGCAGGCGGCTGCCCTGACCGCCGATATCGGCTACGTGCATGCGGCCTCGACCCAGGCGGCCGCCGGCATGCTCATGCGGGGGTTCACGACGGCGCGCGACGCCGGCGGGCCGGTGTTCGGGCTGAAGCGCGCGATCGACGAGGGTGTGATCCCCGGCCCTCGGATCTGGCCTTCGGGCGCGTTCATCTCGCAGACCGGCGGCCATGCCGATTTCCGTCTGCCGACAGAGATTCCTGCGCGGCCGGGCGATGTGTCGTACGGCGAGCGCACCAACATGGCGATGATCGTCGATGGCGTGGATGCGGTGCGCAAGCGCGTACGCGAGCAGCTCGCGCTCGGTGCGTCGCAGATCAAGCTGCATGCGGGCGGTGGCGTGTCGTCGTCGTACGACCCGCTGGACGTGACGCAGTTCAGCCCAGAGGAACTGCGCGCGGCGGTGAATGCTGCCGAGAACTGGGGCACGTACGTGATGGTGCACGCCTACACGCCTCGGTCGGTGCGACAGGCCATCGAAGCCGGCGTGCGCGTGGTCGAGCACGGGCACCTGATCGACGAACCGACCGCCCAGCTGATGGCCGAGAAAGGCATCTGGATCAGCCTGCAGCCCTTCCTCCAGGACGAGGACATGATTCCGTTCCCCGAGGGCTCCGGTGCGCGTGCGAAGCAGCTCGAGATGATCGCCGGTACCGAGCGGGCCTACGCGCTGGCCCGGAAGTACGGGCTGAAGACGGCGTGGAGCACCGACACGCTGTTCGACGCGAAGCTGGCCACGCGCCAGGGCGCCCAGCTCGTCAAGCTGACGCGCTGGTACACGCCGGCCCAGACGCTGCGCATGGCGACGGCCGACAACGGTGAACTGCTCGCCCTCTCCGGCCTGCGCAGCCCCTATCCCGGAAAGCTCGGCGTCGTCCAGCCCGGCGCGCTCGCCGATCTGCTGCTGGTCGATGGCGACCCGCTCGCGGACATCAGGCTGATCGAGGATCCGGGCAGGAACTTCGTCGTCATCATGAAGGACGGCCGGATCTACAAGAACACGCTGCCGTGAACCCACGACGCCCCGAGGCGCGCCGCCCGACATCCTCTGAAGCGAGAACGCGATGACCCGCACGCTCGTCCGCTCCTGCGCGACCTTCGCCCTGCTGGCCGCCCTGCTGGCCGCAGAGCCGGCCGTCGGTGCGCAGCCCGCCGACCGCATCTGGTCGGGCGGCCCCATCCTCACCATGAACGACAAGGCGATGCGTGCGCAGGCCGTCGCCGAAGCGGGCGGCCGGATCGTCGCCGTGGGCAGCAGGGCCGAGGTGATGAAGCTCAGGGGCCCGAACACCCGGGTCATCGACCTGAAGGGCCGCACGCTGCTGCCGGGCTTCGTGGATGCGCACGGACACCTGGTGGTCGGCGGGATGCAGGCGCTGTCGGCGAACCTGCTGGCGCCGCCGGACGGCAGCGTCACCGATATCCCCAGCCTCCTGCAGACGGTCCGCGAGTGGGTCGAGGCCAACAAGGAGGCGGTCGCCCAGACCGGGCTGATCATCGGCTTCGGCTACGACCCCGCCACGCTGAAGGAACAGCGTCACCCCACGCGCGACGAGCTGGACACGATCTCGACCGAGCACGCCGTGATGCTGGTGCACCAGTCGGCCCATTTCGGCGCGGTCAATTCCCGGGCGCTCGAGATCGCGGGCCTTACGGCTGCAACGCCCGACCCGGCCGGCGGCGTGATCCGTCGGCGCGCAGGCAGCCAGGAACCCGACGGCGTGCTGGAAGAGCTGGCGTTCGCGAGCCTCGCCTTCAAGCTGCTGCCTTCGATCGGCCCGAACGGCCTGCAGATCTTCGCTCGGGAGGGCGCCAAGCTGTGGGCGCGCTACGGCTACACCACGGCCGAGGAGGGAAAGGCCGTCCCCGGGGTCGCCAAGGCGCTGAAGTCCATCGCCGACGAGGGCGGCTTCGCGATCGACGTCGTCGCGTACTCGGACGTCCTGGCGGATCGCGACTTCATCAAGGCCAACAGGAGCGACACCTATTCCAACCGGTTCCGCGTCGCCGGGGCCAAGCTGACGATCGACGGTGCGCCACAGGGCTTCACCGCGTGGCGCGACAGGCCCTACTACAAGCCGGTGGGAGCGTTTCCCCCGGGCTATTCGGGCTACCCCTCCGCCACTGCCGAACAGGTGATGGGCGCGGTCCAGTGGGCGTCCGAGAACGGTGTCCAGATCATCAGCCACGCCAACGGCGAGCGCGCCTCCGACCTGCTGATCGCGGCCCACACTGCGGCGCAGGCGCGGTTCCCGACGGCCAGCCGGCTGCGCCCCGTGCTGATCCACGGTCAGTTCATGCGGGAGGACCAGGTCGACAGCTACAAGCGGCTCGGCGTCATCCCCTCGCTGTTCCCGATGCACACCTTCTACTGGGGGGACTGGCATCTCGACAAGACCGTGGGGCCGGTCGACGGGGCCAACATCTCCCCGACCGGATGGGTACGGCAGCGCGGGATGAGGTTCACCAGCCACCACGACGCCCCGGTGGCCTTCCCCGACTCCATGCGGGTGCTCGACGCCACCGTCACGCGCCAGAGTCGCGGCACGGGTCGGATCGTCGGCCCGCATCAGCGGGTGGACGTGATCACTGCACTCAAGTCGATGACCCTCTGGGCGGCGTACCAGAAGTTCGAGGAGAAGTCCAAGGGCAGTCTCGAGGTGGGCAAGCTGGCGGACCTGGTGATCCTCTCGGACGATCCGACGGCGGTCGCGCCCGCGACGATCGACCGGATCAAGGTGACCGAGACGATCAAGGAGGGCGTGACCATCTTCAAGCTCGACGCCCAGGAGCAGCGCAAGGCCGCGCTGATGTCACGACCGGGCACCGAGGGCGGCAATGCGTTCGCGCGCTTCCTGACCACGCAGGCCGTGTACCGGGACGTGGCGCGCCTGCCGCCGGTGATGCGCCAGCCCGGCGCGGTCCGGTTCTTCCTCAGCGCGCCGCACGA
>RPRK01000091.1 GCA_003818495.1 Burkholderiales bacterium | reverse complement strand
GCCTCGCCGCTGGTGCGCGCGAAGGTCAGGCAGTGCGAGGCGGTGTGCATGCCGGTGGTCCACATCTTCTCGCCGTCGATGCGCCAGCCGGCCACGCCGCCGCGCACCTCGGGCACCGCGCGGGTCTCCATGTGGGTCGCGTCCGAGCCGTGCTCGGGCTCGGTCAGGCCGAAGCTCATCCGCAGGCGGCCGGCGAGCAGCCCGGGGATGAACGCCTCGCGCTGCTCGGGCGTGCCGAAGTCGCGCAGCGCGAGCGCGAGCGGCTGGTTGCCGACGATCGAGTGCTCGGTCTGCAGGTCGTTGTGCAGCCCGAGGCCGCGCGCGGCGAGGTGCTCGCGGATCACGGTCATCGCCAGGTGCGAGCCGTCCTGCCCGCCCCACTCGCGCGGCAGCGCGAAGCGGTAGTGGCCGGCGGCGTCGGCACGGCGGCGCGCCTCGGCGAGCAGCGCCTCCCAGTCGGCGCGCGGCAGGCCGCCGGCCTCGAAGTCGGTGCGCGCCCATTCGCGACGGTGGTCGAAGAAGCGGACGTTGTCGTCGGCGGCCTCGAGCGGCGCGATCTCCGCGGCGATGAAGGCGTCGAGCTCGGCGAGGTAGGCGACGAGGTCGGCGGGCAGGTCGAAGTCCATCAGTCTCGGGTCCGTTCGGGAACAGGGGACGCAGCAGGGGCGGCTTCGCGGACGAAGCTCGGGTAGGCGGGCTGGTCGATCGCGACACGGGCGAGCACGTCGGCCCACAGGTGGTCCGCGAGACCGGGGGTGGCGAGATCGACGCGGCCTTCGCGGATCGCATCGCAGAGGGTGTGGCGCAGGGCGGGGAGCACCGGGTCGGCGGCACCGTCTGGGGCATGCGCCATCGCGAGCAGCGCCCGCAGGCGGGCGAGCTCGGCGGCGTCCGCGGCGGGTGCCTGCAGGACCTCGCGGCGCGCCGTGTCGAGCACCGTGATGACCACACGCGCCTGGAAGGCCGCTCGCCCGCTCAGCGCCGGCAGCAGCTCGCCGCGGATCGACTCGATCGCGGCTTCGATCAGCTCGGCCGAACCGGGCTTGGTCTCCATCGTCTCCCTCTCCTGCCGGTTCCGCTCGGATCCGTACCGCTCAGCGTCGCGGCGCGAGCAGCCGCAGCAGATCGAGCTCGGTCTCGGACGCGCGCCGGCCGACGGCGGTGCGCTCGACCGACCGGTCGCGCCCGGTTCGCCAGGCCTCGGCCATGTCGAGGCACATCACGCCCCAGCGGAAGGTGCCGAGCACTTCCCAGTATCGCACCCGCTCCGCATCGGCCACGCCGCCGGCGGCCCGGTAGGCGTCGAGCAGATCGTCGAGGGGGCCGAAGCCGCCCGCGACCGCGTCGAGCTCGCCGAAGCGCCACGAGGCGACGCAGAACCAGCCGAGGTCGGCCATCGGATCGCCGACGCACGCCAGCTCCCAGTCGAGCACCGCGCGCAGCCCGCGCGCGTCTAGCAGCAGGTTGCCCGTGCGGAAGTCGCCGTGGAGCGGCACCGGCCGCGCGGGCGTCGCGGGCAGGTGCGCGTGGAGCCAGCGCAGCGCGAGCTCGAACACCGGCCGGGCGCCGCGGTGGGCCCGCCAGCGGCGCTCCCACAGGGCGAGCTCGGCCGCGGCCGACGTGACCCGCAGCGGCGGGAGCGCCGACACCGGCGCGGCGTGGAGCGCCGCGAGCGCGCGGCCGCAGTCGTGGAGCACGGCGCGGCGCGCGTCGGCGAAGGCCGAGTCGTGCAGCAGCCGCTTCGGCCGGGTCTCGCCGGGTACGCGTTCCATCACGAAGCCCCGGCCCAGGCCGTCGGCCGGCTCGAGCACCGCACGGACGGCCGGCACCGGCACGCCGGCGGCCGCGACCGAACGCAGCACCTCGGCCTCGGTCTCGGGCGCGATCGAGGCGTCGTCGGGATCGCCGGGTGCGCGGATGCCGGACCCGTCGCCGGCCTTGCGGCGAAGGATCAGCGGCAGCGTGCCGGACGGGGCGACCACGTCGAACGCCCAGGTCTCGTTGTTGGCACCGCCGGACAGACGCTCCGGCCGCGATGTCGAACGGGCGGCGGGATCGATGCGGCGCGCGAGCGCGAGCAGCCGTGTCTCCATCCCCGCACTGTAGCGAAGGCACCGGGCGGCCGGTGTGCCGGACCGCCCGGGTCGGAACGCCGGCGGCCCGGACCGGGAACGGCCCCGGCCGACCGGCGCCGCGCGTCAGCGACGCGCGTCGAAGTACGCGCGCATGTCGGTCAGGCACACCGCCGGCGCGAGCGCGCCGTGGTACGAACCGAGCAGCTGAAGCTGGGTCAGGCCCTGCGCCGCAGCAGCCGCCTGCACCTCGGGGTCGACGTCGCGCGAGCTGACGTTGGCCAGGGTGCCCCACTTGTCGAGCGCCAGCTTCTGCGCGGTCGCGTACGGCACGGTCGGGTCACCGCTGCCCGCGCAGAAGCGCGTCTGCGAGCTCGGCGTCCAGCCCGAGGCGACCAGGTCGTTGCGCAGCGCGGCGCGGATCACGCCGCTCGAGCCGTCCTGCAGCGACGGCACGAAGGTCGGCTGGAACATCGCCGCGCTGTAGTCGGACGCCGGCAGCTTGCCCGAGGTCACCAGCGTGGTGTACGTGTCGGCCGGCGCCGGCAGCAGGTCCTCGATGTAGCCGGAGTACGGCGCCTTGAACACCTGCGCGGGGCTGGTGTAGACGTCGCCGTAGACCTTCTGCCAGGCGGTGATCAGGAACGGGACGAAGTACTGTCCGCCCGCGATCTCGGCGCCGCTGCGCAGCGAGGTGCCGAGCGCGCTCGGGGCCGCACCGTGCCCGGCCGCCGCGATCTGGATCTCGCTCCGCAGCGACGGCGAGGTCTCGATCGCCTTCTGCGTCGCGAGCGACGAATGCCCGCCCTGCGAGTAGCCGTAGAGCATCACCTTGCCGGACAGCGGGATGATCGCCGTCTGCGCGTAGGCGCGCGCCGCGCGGATCGAGTCGACGACCGCCGTCGCCTCGGAGTCCGAGTGCAGGTAGGGGTGGTACGGATGGGCCGACTTCGCGAAGCCGAGGTAGTCGGTCGCCACGACGACGTAGCCCCACGACGCGAAGACCTTGGCCATGCCCAGCATCTCGGCGTCGGACGTGCTGGCCATCGTGCGCCGCTTGTCGACCTCGGTGCCGCGCGCATAGGCGATCAGCGGGAACGGCCCACGGCACGCCGCATCCGTGCCTTCGGGCACGAGCAGGCCGGCCGATGCGTTCGAGTTCACGCCGGCGCGCACGGCCGGCGTCGTGTACTCGAGACCGACGACCTTCACGTCGCACGGCGCGGAGAGCGCGGCCTTCGGCAGCGTGCCGACGGTGGTGGGGCTGCCGATCAGGGCGCCGGTGGAGGGGCCGTTGTCACCGCTGCCGCAGGCGGCGAGCAGGGCTACGACGAGCGCGGTCAGCGCCGGACGGGCGAATCTCATGGGACATGTCTCCTCGGATCGTTGGGTCCGGCGGACGTCGGCGGCGGCGGGAGTCCGACTCGGCAGACTCCCCGCGTCGCCCACTGGCCCGGCCGGTGCGCGAGTATGCCCGAGCGCCTCGCGCGGGAAAACCCGTCCGGGGGGCGGCCGGGTATTTCCCGCGGCCAAGGCACCGGGGGGGGGCGCCGGGAGCCGGGGCAGCCCCGAGGTCGCCGCGCAGGAAGATGCCTAAGTCGGGAAGCGCAGCGACAGGCCGGCATCGAAGGCTTCACTCCTTCGGGCGAGGGCGATCCGCCGCCGACCGGCACCGACTAAGCTGCCGGGGATCGGGGCGTCGCCCCGTCCCGAGCCGCCATGCCCGACCTCTGCCCGCCGCCGCCGCCTCCGATGCATCGTCCGGTGCCTCGTGCAAACCTGCGCGTCGCCGGGCTCGCCTGCCTCGCCGCGCTGCTCGCGGCCGCCTGCGCGAGCCCGGCTCCGCCGACTTCGGCGGCTGCCTCGGCGCCCCCCTCGGCGCCCCTCTCGGTGCCCATGCCGGCGACCGGGGCCGAAGCGAGCAGCGAATCCGCGCGCGTCTGGCCGGTGCGCCGCTACGTCGCCAACGTCGACGTCGCCGCCGGCTTCCGGATCTCGCCCGACGGTCGGCGCACGGCGAGCAGCGAGACGGTCGCACTCGGCGCCGGCACGGTGATCCGCGACGCGACCGATGATTCGGTGCTGGCCCGCGTTCCGCTCGGCGGCCCGTCGGCCTGGCTGGGCGACAGCCGCCACCTGGTGCAGTCCTTCGACCCGCTCGGCGACGAGAACCTGCAGGTCCGCGTGCAGGACGCGGACGCACCGGGCAGCGCGCCGTGGGTGGCGACGCCGTGGCCCGGCGTGCGCTCGGTCTTCATGCGCCGCGGCACGACCGGCACAGCGTTCACCTTCGTCAGCAACCGCAGGGACCGCAAGGTCTTCGACCTGTACGAGGGCGACGTCGCGACCCGCAGCGTGCGCATGCTGCGCCAGGCCGATGCGCGGACCCGCGCGTGGCTGTTCGACGTCGCCGGCGACATCGTCGGACAGGCGCGCCGGGTCGGCGATGCCGACGACGACGGCACCGACGTGTCGTTCGAGCTCGAGACGCCGGACGGCACGCGGCGCACGCTGCGCACGGTCGGCCCGTTCGACACCTGGGCGCTCCACCGCATCGATCTCGGCCTGCGACGCGCCTGGGTCGTCACGAACCTCGGTCGGAATCGCGCCGAGCTGGCGGAGGTCGATCTCGATACCGGGGTCGAGACCGTGCTCGGTGCGCACCCGGTGGTGGACATCGACGGCCCGGTGTTCCTCGATCGGCACGGCCCTCCGATCGGATGGTCGACGATGGACGGCCTGCCCCGCCTGCATGCGCTCGATGCGCAGGCCGCGGACCGCCTGGCCCGGCTCGGCGAACGGGCCCTGCGCGACGGCCTGGTGGACGAGGCGCCGGTCATCGTGTTGCCCCAGGGGCGGTCCGAAGACGGCGGCCGCTGGATCGTCGCCGCGGTCGGGCGGCTCGATCGTGCCGAGCTGCTGTGGGACCGCGCGACGGACACCCTGCGCCGCCTGGACCGTCGCGATGCGGACGCCGCCTTCCGTGCCTCGCTGTCACCGTGGACGCCCGTGTCGTTCGACGCATCGGACGGCCGTCGGCTGCATGGCGTGCTGCTGCGGCCGCGCGGGCGGGTCGGGCCGGTGCCGACGATCATCGACATCCATGGCGGGCCGTGGGCACGGGACCGCTGGGGCCCGGCGACGCCGGGCCTGCTGCAGATGCTCGCCAACCGCGGCTATGCGGTGCTGCAGGTCAACTACCGTGGCTCGTCCGGATACGGCCGCGAACACCTCTGGGCCGGCGCGCGGACCTACGGCGACCGGCTGCAGCGCGACATCGCCGATGCGGTGCAGTGGGCCATCGACGCCGGGATCGCCGATCGCGAGCGCCTGGGCCTGCTCGGCGCGAGCTTCGGCGGCTATTCGGTGATGATGCAGCTGATCTCGCAGCCCCATCCCTACCGATGCGGCGTCTCCATCGTCGGTGTCGCCGACTGGCCGAGGACGCTGGCCGCGTGGCCTCCCTACTGGACCAACCGCGCCTGGGCCACCCGGTTCTACGGTCGGCTCGACGACCCCGCCGAGCGCGCCGAGATGCTGCGCCAGTCGCCGATCTCGGCGCTCGACCGGATCGCCGCGCCGCTGCTGGTGGTCCACGGCGAGCGCGACGTGCGCGTGCTGCAGCAGGATTCGATCGACGTCGTGCGCGCGCTGCGCGCGCGCGGCCATCCGGTCCGCTATGTCTCGTTCCCCGATGCCGGCCACGCGATCGTCGGCTGGCGCAACCGGCTCACCCTGGGTCGCGAGCTGGAAGACCACTTCGCCCGCTGCCTGGGCGGCGCCCGCGCGGGCTTCGATCTCTACGAGTGGGTGCCCTCGCGGGTCCGGCGCGACCCTGAGTGAGGTCGGCCGCGGCCGGCCCGAGCCGGCCGCGCGGTCAGGCTCAGCCCGCGGCCCCGAGGTCCCGTCGCAGCGTCGGCAATCCGACCCCGGCCGCGTCGAAGCCGCCGTCGACCGCGATCACCTGGCCGTTCACGTAGGCGGCCGCGTCGCTGCAGAGGAAGCCGACCACGCTCGCCATCTCGTCCATGCCGCCGTAGCGCGCCAGCGGGATCGCGTCGTGGTAGTCGGCGCGGATGGCGGCGGTGTGAACCAGCTTCGCCATCTCGGTGTCGACCGGGCCCGGCGCGATCGCGTTCACGCGCACGCCGTAGTGCGACAGCTCGACCGCCTGCTGCTTCGTCAGGTGGATCACCGCCGCCTTGCTGGTGCCGTAGGCCACGCGCATCGTGCTCGCGCGCAGGCCCGAGATCGATGCGACGTTGACGACCGCGCCGCGCCCGCGCGCCTGCATCCGCGAACCGAACACCTGCGTGCAGAGGAACACGCCGTCGAGGTTGGTCGCCATCACGTCGCGCCACTGCGCGAACGTCGTCTTCTGGATGTGCTCGAAGACCGCGACGCCGGCGTTGTTCACCAGCGCGTCGACACGGCCGAAGCGGGCGTCGACCGCGCGGGCCGCGGCCTCGACCTGCGCCTCGTCCGACACGTCGCAGCGCACCGCGACCGCGTCATGGGGCCGGTCGATCGCGGCGACCGCGGCCTCGAGCGTCGCCCCATCGCGGTCGAGCAGCGCGACGCGGTGGCCGTGCGCCAGGAACCAGCGTGCGCAGGCCAGGCCGATGCCGCGCGCCGCGCCGGTGACGACGGCGACCGGGCGGTCACCGCCCACCCCGCTCACACCAGCACCCGCTCGATCCCGCCGTCGTTCGCCCGCTTCACGTAGTCGGGCATCCACTGCTCGCCGAGCACGTGCTTGGCGATCTCGACGACGATGTAGTCGGCCTCGACCGCCGCATCGCCCTCGTAGCGCGACAGGCCCTGCAGGCACGACGGGCACGAGGTCAGCACCTTCACCGGACCGTCGAAGGCCTCGCCCTTGACCGCCGCCGGTGCGGCCTGCGTGCCGGCGCGGATCGCGTCGGCGGCGCGCGTCATCTCCTCCTCCTTGCGGAAGCGGATCTGCGTGGAGATGTCGGGCCGCGAGACCGCGAGCGTGCCGGACTCGCCGCAGCAGCGGTCGTTCTTCTCGACGCGACCGTTGAGCTCGGCGTTCATCAGCGTGTTCACCACCTTGAGCGGCTGGTGCTGCTTCATCGGGCTGTGGCAGGGGTCGTGGTACATGTACCGCGTGCCGGTCACGCCCTCGAGGCGCACGCCCTTCTCCATCAGGAACTCGTGGATGTCGAGGATGCGGCAGCCGGGGAAGATCTTCTCGAACTCGTACTTCTGCAGCTGGTCGTGGCAGGTGCCGCAGGACACCACGACGGTCTTGATGTCGAGGTAGTTGAGGGTGTTGGCGACCCGGTGGAACAGCACCCGGTTGTCGGTGATGATCTTCTCGGCCTTGTCGAACTGGCCCGAGCCGCGCTGCGGATAGCCGCAGCACAGGTAGCCCGGCGGCAGGACGGTCTGCACGCCGACGTGCCAGAGCATCGCCTGGGTCGCCAGCCCGACCTGCGAGAAGAGCCGCTCCGAGCCGCAGCCCGGGAAGTAGAAGACCGCCTCGGCGTCGACGCTCGCCTTCGGGTCGCGGATGACCGGCACGTAGCGCGCGTCCTCGATGTCGAGCAGCGCGCGCGCGGCCTTCTTGGGCAGGTTGCCCGGCATCTTCTTGTTCACGAAGTGCACCACCTGCTCGGTGAACTTCGGTCGGCCGACGGTCGCCGGCGGCGCCGCGGTCTGGGCCTTCGCGGGCGCCTTGAGCACCTCGTGCGCGATGCGCTGCGCCGTGTAGCCCCAGTCGATCATCACCTTGCGGGCGACGTTGATCGTGCCCGGGCTGGTGGCGTTCAGGAAGAACATCGACGCGGCGGTGCCGGGGTTGAAGCGCTTCTGCCCCATCTTGCGCAGCAGGTTGCGCATCGCCATCGACACGTCGCCGAAGTCGATGTCGACCGGGCACGGCGACTCGCACTTGTGGCAGACGGTGCAATGGTCCGCGACGTCGCCGAACTCGTCCCAGTGGCGGATCGACACGCCGCGGCGCGTCTGCTCTTCGTACAGGAAGGCCTCGATCAGCAGCGATGTGGCGAGGATCTTGTTGCGCGGGCTGTACAGCAGGTTGGCGCGCGGCACGTGCGTGGCGCACACCGGCTTGCACTTGCCGCAGCGCAGGCAGTCCTTGATGGAGTCGGCGATCGAGCCGATGTCGGACTGCTGCAGGATCAGCGACTCGGCGCCCATCAGGCCGAAGCTCGGCGTGTAGGCGTCGCGCAGGTCGCCGCCCTTCATCAGCTTGCCCTTGTTGAAGCGGCCCTCCGGATCGATGCGCTCCTTGTAGGCGCGGAAGTCGCGGATCTCGGCGTCGGTCAGGTACTCGAGCTTGGTGATGCCGATGCCGTGCTCGCCCGAGATCACGCCGTCGAGGCTGCGCGCGAGCGCCATGATCCGGTCGACCGCGCGGTAGGCCTCCTGCAGCATGCCGTAGTCGTCGGAGTTGACCGGCAGGTTGGTGTGCACGTTGCCGTCGCCCGCATGCATGTGCAGCGCCACGAACACCCGGCTGCGCAGCGTCGACTTGTGCAGCGCGACCGCCCGCTCGAGGATCGGCCGGAAGGCCTGGCCGGAGAAGATCTCCGACAGCGGCGCGAGCAGCTCGAGCTTCCAGGAGACCCGGATCGTCCGGTCCTGCAGCAGATGGAAGAGCCGGGCCTGCGGATCGCGGGCGGCGCGGCGGCGCGCCTCGGCGGCGGCGGCCGGCAGCCCGATCGACTCGAGCGCCGTGATGGCCTGCATCAGCGGCGCATCGATCGCCTCGAGCAGGAACTCCCAGCGCGCGCGCACGGTGCCCGCGAGCTCGCGGGCCTGCGCGAGCCGCTCGGCGAGCATCTCGACCGGCAGCCGCGCATCGGGGCCCGACGCGTCGTCGGCCTTGCCGAGCGGCAGCGTCGCCGGATCGGTGGCCAGGAGCCGTTCGATCGCGTCGATGACCGCGAGCTTGTTGCGGGTCGACAGCTCAATGTTGATGCGCTCGATGCCTTCGGTGTACTCGGCCATCCGCGGCAGCGGGATGACGACGTCCTCGTTGATCTTGAACGCGTTGGTGTGGCGCGCGATCGCGGCGGTGCGCGCGCGATCGGCCCAGAAGGTCTTGCGCGACTCGGGCGAGACCGCGACGAAGCCCTCGCCCGAGCGGGCATTGGCCAGCCGGACGACCTCGGAGGTGGCCTTCGCCACCGACTCCTCGTCGTCGCCGACGATGTCGCCGATCAGCACCATCTTCGGCAGGCCGCCGCGCCGCGACTTGGTCGCGTAGCCGACCGCGCGCAGGTAGCGCTCGTCGAGGTGCTCGAGGCCGGCGAGGATCGCGCCGAAGGGCTGGCGGTCGAGGTAGGCCTTGATCTCGACGATCGAGGGCACCGCGTCCTTGGCCTGGCCGAAGAACTCCAGGCAGACCGTGCGGACCTGCCTCGGCATCCGGTGGAGCACCCAGCGCGCCGAGGTGATCAGGCCGTCGCAGCCTTCCTTCTGGACACCCGGCAGGCCGGCGAGGAACTTGTCGGTGACGTCCTTGCCCAGGCCCTGCTTGCGGAAGCGTGCCCCCTCGATCTCGAGCGTCTCGCGACGCGTCGGCTCGCCGCGCATCACGCCGTCTGCGCCGAGCTGCGACGGCGCGTACCAGGCGAGCGCGAAGCGCGCCAGCGGCACGTCGTGGATCTTGCCGCGGTTGTGCTCCAGGCGCGTGATCTCGAGCCAGTCGCCCTGCGGATCGACCATCCGCCACCAGGCGAGGTTGTCGAGCGCCGTGCCCCAGAGCACGGCCTTCTTGCCGCCGGCATTCATCGCGATGTTGCCGCCGATGCACGACGCCTCGAGCGAGGTCGGGTCGACCGCGAAGACCACGCCGGCGGCGTCGGCGGCGTCGGTCACGCGCTTGGTGACCACCCCGGCCTCGGAGAAGATCGTCGCGACCTCGACGTCGACGCCGGGCAGCCGCAGCCGCTCGACCGGGCCGAGTCCGATCAGCTTCTCGGTGTTGATGACCGCGGCCAGCGGCGTGAGCGGGATCGCTCCGCCCGTGTAGCCGGTGCCGCCGCCGCGCGGGATGATCGTCAGGCCGAGCTCGATGCAGCCGGCGACCATCGCGGCCACCTCGGCCTCGGTATCGGGCGCGAGCACCACGAACGGGTACTCGACCCGCCAGTCGGTGGCGTCGGTGACGTGCGAGACGCGCGACATGCCGTCGAAGCGGATGTTGTCGCGCCGGGTGATGCGCGACAGCCGCTTCAGCGCACGCGCGCGCAGATCGGCGGTGCGGGTGAAGTCGGACTCGAAGCGGGCGACGGCCTCGCGGGCGAGCGCCAGCAGGCGGCCCACCCGGTCGGCGCGCAACGCGGCGGGGCGGGGATCGTCGACGGCCGGAGCCCCGCCCGCCGTGCCGGCCGACCGGTCGGCGTCGCGACGTCGCTCGATCTCGCGCAGCCGGTGCTGCAGCGCCTCGATCAGCGCCGCGCGGCGCTTGGGGTTGTCGAGCAGGTCGTCCTGCAGGAACGGGTTGCGCTGCACGACCCAGATGTCGCCGAGCACCTCGTACAGCATCCGCGCCGAGCGGCCGGTGCGCCGCTCGCCGCGCAGTTCCTCGACGATGCCCCACGCCTCGGCGCCGAGCACCCGCATCACGATCTCGCGATCGGAGAACGAGGTGTAGTTGTAGGGGATCTCGCGCAGGCGGGCGGGCGCGTCGGCAGGCCGGGTGGCGAGGGCCGGGAGGAGCGGGGCGTTCATCGGGGGGACATCCGTCCGGGGACGGCGTCGGCATCGGCGGGCTGGCCGCGGCCCGACGACCGGTCCAAAACCCGGATTGTAGCCGTGCGGGGGGTTCCCCGACGGCCCGTGGGGGATCGTGGCGTCAGCCCATGAACGGCGACATCAGACGCATCCACCAGGCGTCGGGCACCCACAGCAACGCGGCGGTCATCGTCGTGTAGCGCAGGAACTTGCCGATCGCCATGTACAGCACGCAGGGCCAGAACGGGAGCTTGAGCCAGCCGGCGAGCGCGCACAGCGGATCCCCGACCGCCGGCAGCCAGGACAGCAGCAGGAACTTCGGGCCGAACCGGGCGAGCCAGCCGAACCAGCGGGTGCCCTCGCGATGGCCGACCGCCACCTTCGCGCCGTAGCCCATCCAGTAGTCGACGATGCCGCCGAGGGTGTTGCCCGCCGTGGCGACCGCGACGGTCAGCCAGAACGCATCGGGATTGAGCTTGACGAAGCCGAAGACCGCCGGCTCCGAGCCGAGGGGCAGCAGCGTGGCCGACACGAAGGCGACGACGAACACGCTCGACAGCCCGTTCTTCGGCAGCGCGAACCAGTCGATCAGGCGTTCGAGGAGGAGTTCCATGGGATCGCCGCCGCTTCGGTCGGTGCATCGGGCAGCCGCCGATTCTAGTCCCCGCTCGGTCGTCGGCCGGCCGGGCGCCCTGACGCCATCGGTAGAATCCCGGGACCATGCCGACCGAATATCTCAAGCGCATCCTGAACGCACGCGTCTACGACGTGGCGCAGGAGACCCCCCTCGAACGCGCGTCGTGCCTGTCCGGCCGGCTCGGCAACACGGTGCTGCTCAAGCGCGAGGACCTGCAGCCGGTCTTCTCGTTCAAGCTGCGCGGTGCCTACAACAAGATGGTCCGGCTCGGGGCCGACGAGCTCGCGCGCGGCGTGATCGCCGCGTCGGCGGGCAACCATGCGCAAGGGGTCGCGCTGTCCGCGCAGCGCCTCGGCTGCCGCGCGGTGATCGTGATGCCGGTGACCACGCCGCGGGTGAAGATCGACGCGGTGCTCGCGCGCGGTGCGGAAGTCGTGCTGCACGGCGACTCGTACAGCGACGCCTTCGCGCACGCCAGCGAGCTTCAGGCCCGCGACGGCCTGACCTTCGTGCATCCGTTCGACGACCCGGACGTGATCGCCGGCCAGGGCACGGTCGGCATGGAGATCCTGCGCCAGCACCAGGGCCCCATCGACGCGATCTTCGTGGCGATCGGCGGCGGCGGACTGGCTGCCGGCATCGCCACCTACGTCAAGCAGCTGCGACCCGAGGTGAAGGTGATCGGCGTGCAGACCACCGACTCGGACGCGATGGCTCGTTCGCTGGCGGCTGGCCGACGGATCACGCTGCAGGACGTGGGGCTGTTCTCCGACGGCACGGCGGTGAAGCAGGTCGGCGAGGAGACGTTCCGGCTCTGCCGCGAGTTCCTCGACGAGGTGATCCTCGTCGACACCGACGCGGCCTGTGCGGCGATCAAGGACGTGTTCCAGGACACCCGCTCGATCCTCGAGCCGGCGGGCGCGCTCGCGATCGCCGGCGCGAAGGCCTGGATCGAGCGCGAGTCGGCCGCCGCCGGCGCCCCGGTGACCGGCCGCACGCTGGTGGCGATCGCCTGCGGCGCGAACATGAACTTCGACCGGCTGCGCTTCGTGTCCGAGCGCGCCGAGGTCGGCGAGCAGCGCGAGGCGGTGTTCGCGGTGACCATCCCCGAGGAGCGCGGCAGCTTCCGGCGCTTCTGCGAGCTGGTCGGGCCGCGCAACGTCACCGAGTTCAACTACCGGATCGCCGACGCCCGTGTCGCGCACGTGTTCGTCGGCGTGCAGGTGGCCGACCGGAACGAGGCGCACGCGATCGCTTCGACCTTCGCGGCGAACGGCTTCGCGGCACTCGACCTCACCGACGACGAGCTCGCCAAGCTCCACATCCGCCACCTGGTGGGCGGGCATTCGCCGCTCGCGCGGGACGAGCGCCTCTACCGCTTCGAGTTCCCCGAGCGGCCGGGCGCACTGATGCGCTTTCTGACGAGCATGAGTCCGAACTGGAACATCTCGCTCTTCCACTACCGCAATCACGGCGCCGACTACGCCCGGATCCTGGTCGGGCTGCAGGTCCCGGCCGCCGACGGCGCGGCGCTGGCCGCGTTCCTGCGGACCCTGGGCTACCCGCACTGGGACGAGACGGACCACCCGGCGTACAAGCTGTTCCTGGCGGCGGACGGCGAGGCCGGCTGAGGTGCCGACCCGTTCCGCCCGGGCGCGCGCGAGCCCGCGCGAGCCCGCGCGAGGGTTCACGACATTTCACACACCCCCGGCCTGAATACCCGCGGGACGCGGGCCTTGCACCGTGACGGGAAGGTAAACTCGACTGTTGCCCTGCGCGGGCCTCATCGAGTGACTCACTCCCGGACCATGCGGATCGCCATCATCGACGACGACGCGGCGCTCGCCTCGAGCGTCACCACCGCGTTGGCGCGCAACGGCTGGACGTGCCGGACCCATGCCGACGGTCGCTCGTTCGTGGCGACGCTGCACCGCGAGAGCTACGACGCGTACATCGTCGACTGGGGCCTGCCCGACATGTCCGGCCTCGACGTGCTCCGCGCGATCCGCACGCGCGTGCCGGTGACCGTGCCGGTCCTGTTCCTGACCGCCCGCGACGCCGAGAGCGACGTGATCGAGGCCCTCGAGGCCGGCGCGGACGACTTCGTGGTGAAGCCGGCCCGCATCGGGGAGCTGCAGGCGAGGCTGCGGGCGCTGTGGCGGCGCAACTCGCGCCTGCCCGACGTCCCCGACACCTACGAGTACGACCGGTTCCGCTTCGAGCTCAAGCTGCAGCGTGCCTGGGTCGACGGCGCGCCCGTGGACCTCACGCAGAAGGAATTCCTGCTCGCGGTGCTGCTGCTGCGCAACCTCGGCAAGCCGCTGTCGCGCGGGCACATCCGCGAAGTGGTCTGGGGCCGGGACAGCGAGATCCCCTCTCGGACGATGGACACGCACGTCTCGCGGGTGCGCTCCAAGCTCGGGCTCCGCCCGGAACGGCACTACCTGCTCGCACCCGTCTACAGCTACGGCTACCGCCTCGAGCACCTGCTCTCGAGCGCGGCGGTCGCCGGATCCGCGTCCTGCGGCGATCCGGCCTGATCCGACCCGCCCGCCCATGGACCGCCCCGGCCCGGCGCCCGTCCGCGTCCGCCCCGGCTCGTCCCGGCGGTCCGGGTCCGCGACCGGACGCCCCGTCCCCCGCCTCGCGCACGGCGCACCCCTCGCCGCCGCGCTGCTGATCGCGGGTGCGCTCGCGCTGCCGACCGCGGCCGCGCAGCCCCGTGCCGAACCCGACGGACGGGTCGTCTACCGGGTCGGCGCCGGCGACACGCTGATCGGCATCGGACAGCGGCTGCTCGAGCAGCCCGAGCGCTGGCGCGACGTCCAGCGCCTGAACCGCATCAAGGACCCGACACGGCTGGTGCCCGGCTCCGAGCTTCGGATCGACCCGGACTGGCTGCGCGGCGAGACGTCGGGCGTCACGCTGGGCACGGTCGGCGGCACGGCGACCCTCGACGGCGCGCCCGCCGTGGCCGGCGCGGTCGGGCGCGAGGGCAGCCGCCTGGAGACCGGGCCGGACGGCGTCGTGGTCGTGCGGCTGAACGACGGCACCACGCTCACCATCCCGCCGGCGTCGGCGGTGCGGTTCGAGCGGCTGCGCCAGTACCTGGGCACCGACTCGATCGAGGCCCGGATCGGCGTGGAGCGCGGCGGCATCGAGACCCGCTCGGCCCCCGGTCGTCGTCGGTCGCTGCAGATCCGCACGCCGGTGGCGACCGCGGCGGTGCGCGGCACCGAGTTCCGCGTGCGGGCCGGCGAGGCCACGACGGCGGTCGAGGTGCTGACCGGCCGGGTCGGCGCCGACGGCCAGGGGGGCCGTGCCGAGGTGGACGCCGGCCGCGGCGCGCTCGCCCGGCGCGACGGGCCGCCGCGGGTCGAGTCGCTGCTGGCCGCCCCCGCGCTCGACGGGCTGCCGGCCCGCATCGAGACACCGGCGGCGACGCTGCGTTTTGCACCGGTCGACGGCGCGGCCGCGTACCGCGTCCAGGTGGCGCTCGACGAAGGCTTCACGCGGCTGCTGTCGGACACCACCGGCACCGCCCCCGAGGCGGCGGTGGTCACGCGAGAGGACGGCCGTATCCACGTCCGGGCCCGCGCCGTCTCCGCGATCGGGCTGGAGGGTCGCGACGCGGTCGCCCGCCTCGAGGTCGCGGCCCGCCCCGAGCCGCCACTTCCGATCCGTCCGAACGAGCGGGCAGTGGTCTTCGAGCGCAGCGTGGCCCTGGCCTGGGCGGAGCCCGCCGGCATCGACGCATTCCGGGTCCAGGTCGCCGGCGATGCCGGCTTCGCCGCACCGATCCTCGACGCCGTGGTCCGGACCGCAGGCGCGACGGTGGAGCTGCCCGCGCTCCCGACCGGCACCGCGACCTGGCACTGGCGGATCGCCTCGATCACCGGCAGCGGTGCCTCCGCCCGCCAGGGCCCGTTCTCGGCGGCGCGCACCTTCGAGCAGCGGCCCGTCGGCAGCGCCCCGAGCGGCACGGTCGACGACGACCGGCTCGAGCTGTCCTGGCCGCCGCTGCCCGCCCACACCTGGCAGCTGCAGCTCGCCACCGATGCGGCCTTCACCGCCCCGCTGATCGAGCGCTCGCTCGATGCGCCGCGCGTCGTGCTGAGCGGCCTCCCACCCGGCACCTACTGGACCCGCACGCGCAGCATCGACGCCCAGGGCCTGGTCTCGCCGTTCGGCCCGGCGCAGCGCTTCGAGATCAAGTCGCTGCTGCGCAGCGGCTCGGGCGCACCGGTGGGCAGCGGCGCCGGAGCTCCCGTCGAGCTCCAGGACCGGCGCTGACCGGTGGCCGGTCCGGTCGCCCCGGCCTCCGCGGCCGTCCGGAGCGGCACGAGTCGGGCCGCGTTCGAGTGGTGGGTGCTCGCGACGGTGCTGGTGGTGGTGCTGCTCGCCGTCGCGCACGCCAGCCGGCAGCCCTCGCGCCAGCTCGTGTCGCGCGTGGATGCCGCGCTCTACGACATCGGCCTCGCGCTGTGGGCCGGGCCGCCGCGCGACGAGGTGATGATCGTCGCGATCGACGACGACAGCCTGGCGCAGGTCGGCCGCTGGCCGTGGCGGCGCGCGGTCACCGCGCTGCTGCTCGAGCAGATCCAGGCGGCCGGGCCGCGCTCGATCGGCGTCGACCTGCTGCTGACCGAGCAGGCGGTGGGCGACGAGCGCCTGGGCGCGGCCGCGGCCGGGCCCGCGCCGGTGGTGCTGCCGGTGGCCCGCCCCGCCGACTCGCAGGGCAGCGCGCAGCCCCTGCTGCCGGTGCAGGCCATCGGTGGCGGCCGGCCCCTGGCGCACGTCGAGTTCCGCACCGACGTCGACGGCCTGATCCGCGGCCTCTACCTGAACGAGGGCGGCTTTCCGGCGATGTCGCTGCGGCTGGCGTTCCCGGACCGGCCGCAGCCGGCCACCGCCGACGCGCTGGTGGGCGCGCTGCGCGCGGGGGACTGGCCGCGCGACGGCTACGTGCGGATCGGGGCGACCAAGGCGCCCGTGAGGCAGGTGTCGGCGGCGGCCGTCATGCGGGGCGAGGTGCCGGCCGCGACGCTGCGCGACCGGATCGTGCTGATCGGGGCGACCGCCCGCGGGCTGGGTGACGTGCACGCCACCACGCTCTACCCGGGCCATGCGACCGTGCCGGGCGTCGAACTGCACGCGGCCTCGGTCGGCGCGATGCTCGACGGTCGGCTGATCCGCGACGCCCCGTACGGGATGCGCCTGGCGGTATCGGCCGCGGTGCTGCTCGCCGTGCTCCTGGCGCTGTACGCGACCGAGCCGCGCACCGGTCTGGCCTGCGTGGCGACGGCGATGGTCCTCGGCGCGGCCGCATCGGTCGCGGCGATCGGTGCGGGCTGGTGGCTCGCGCCGGGGGCGCTGCTCGCGGTGCTCGGCCTGGCGTTTCCGCTCTGGAGCTGGCGACGGCTGCATGCCGCGTCGGTCGGACTGATCGCGCAGGCGTCCCGCCTGGAGGCCGACGCGGTGCCCGACCGCGCCGTCGAGCAGCGCCGCCCGATCGAGCCGATCGCCCACCGCCTGCAGCGGCTCGAGAACGCCGCCGAGCGAATCACCGAACTGAACCGGACGCTCGCCGACGCGCTCTCGACCCTGCAGTCTGCGCAGCGCGATCGCGAGCAGATGCTGCGCTTCCTGTCGCACGACCTGCGCTCGCCGCACCTGTCGATCCTGGGGCTGATCGAGCGCAGCCCGGACGGTCCGCTCGATGCGGGGGCCGCCGGCGAGATCGGACGGCAGTCCCGACGCGCGCTCGAACTCACCGACGGCTTCATGCACCTGGCGCGCGCCGAGTCCCAGCCGCTGCGCCCGGAGCCGCACGACCTCGCCGACCTGGCGATCGAGGCGGCCGATGCCTGCTGGGCCCGGGCACACGCCGCCGGGCTGCGGATCGAGTCGCCCGCGCCCCCCGACGAGACCTCGGTCGCCCTGTGCCGCTGCGACGCCGGACTGGTGCGGCGCGCCCTGGTCAACCTGCTCGACAACGCGCTGCGCGTCGCACCCGCCGGCTCGACGATCGGCCTGGGCCTCGAGCGCGACGGCGCGGGCTGGAGCCTGTCGGTCACCGACCGCGGACCGGGCATCCCGGTGGCCGACCGGGAGCGGGTCTTCGAACCCTGGTGGCGCGGCCCGAAGGCCGACCCCTCTTCGGGCGCCGGCCTCGGCCTGGCCTTCGTCGCGACCGTCGCCGAGCGTCACGGCGGCCGCGTCCGGGCGCTCGACGGTCCGGAAGGCGGCGCCCGGATCGTGCTGTGGTTGCCCGATGAACCCGAGTCGGCCCAGCCGGGGTAAACTCCGGGTGTCAATCCAGCCTGTCACATGCACCTGCTCACGCTCGGCCTGAACCACACCACCGCTCCGCTGTCCCTGCGGGAGAAGGTGGCGTTCCCGGGCGACGCCCTGCGCGACGCCGTCGCCGACCTGCGCTCGCAGCTGCGCACGCTCGTGCCGGAAACCGCGATCCTGTCCACCTGCAACCGGACCGAGATCTACTGCGCCACGCCCGATCCGCGCGACGCGCAGGCCGCGATCGCCGGCTGGATGGCCCAGCGCAACCAGATCGGCGCCAGCTCTCAGCTGATCGAGCACCTCTACGCCCGGCCCGACGACCAGGCGGTCCGCCACGCGTTCCGCGTCGCCTCCGGGCTCGACTCGATGGTGCTCGGCGAGCCCCAGATCCTCGGCCAGATGAAGGACGCCGCGCGCGTGGCGCAGGAAGCCGACGCGCTCGGCACCCATCTGCACCAGCTCTTCCAGCGCACCTTCGCGGTCGCGAAGGACGTGCGCAGCCAGACCGAGATCGGCGCCCACTCGGTGTCGATGGCCG
>RPRK01000090.1 GCA_003818495.1 Burkholderiales bacterium | reverse complement strand
GTACAACCGCGCCGGCGTCGAGCGGGTGATGGGCTGGTGCACGGAGCCCGAGTACCGGCGCTTCCTGAAGCAGACGCCGGTCTTCGAGAAGATGCTCGTCGAGGACGGCGTGCTGCTCTTCAAGTACTGGCTCACCGTCGACCAGGCGCAGCAGGAAGCCCGCTTCCGGGAGCGCCTCGAGGACCCGCTCAAGCGCTGGAAGCTCTCGCCCATCGACCTGAAGTCGCGCGAGAAGTATCGCGAGTACGGCGTGGCCCGCGACGCGATGCTCGAGGCGACCCACACGAAGGTCGCGCCGTGGACGCTGGTCGACTTCAACGACCAGCGCGCCGGTCGCCTCGCGCTCATCCGCGACCTCCTCGACCGGATCCCGGACACCGACGTGCCCGCGGAGTCGATCGAGTTCCCGCCGCTGCCCGGGCTGCCGCAGCGCGAGCACTTCGGCGGGACGCTGCGGCCGATCCGGCCGAAGGCCTGACCGCCGGCGACTACAGCCGGTTGTGCGTGCCGTCGCACAGCGGCGCGCGGGCCGAGTGCTTGCAGCCGCAGAGCCATGCCATCGCGGTCGTCGTCTGCACGATCTTCACCGGCTCGAAGCCGGTGCCGCGATGGCTGCCATCGCAGAAGGGCTGCGTCGCGCTGCGCCCGCAGGCACACCACCAGTAGTCCTGGCCGGCCTTCAACTCAACCGCGAAGGCCTGCTTCGCGGGAATCTCTGGGGTGCTCATCGGCGCGGACCTGCTGGGTGGATCGGGAGGGCGGAGTCTATCGGCCCCGGCGCACCGCAGCCCGCATCACCCGTCGCGCCGCGGGGCTTCGAAGATCGCGTCGAGCGCGCGCTCGACGACGCGCGCGGTCAGGAACGCGGAGCTGGTGAAGAAGCCCGGCCCCCACAGCATCATCCCGGCGACGTGCACCGCGCGCGTGCCGTGCGCCCGATAGGTCGCCATGTCGACCGCGATGCCCTCGCCCGGCTCGCCGTCGAGCTCGAAGGGCCGCAGCAGGCCCGCCGCGCGCATCGATGCATAGAGCGGCGGCTGGTGCGGACCGTCCAGGCGCCGGTCGAGCGCGCCCGTGCAGTCGACGAGCACGGTCGCACGCTCGGTGCCGAAACGGTGCGGCACGGCATACGACCCGCCGTCGGCGGCGAGCGCCGGCGCACCCGCGCCGGCCCGCACGACGAGCCGCCCGGCGCGGTGCAGCGCGAGCAGCCGCTCGGCGGTCGGCACCGGGCAGGTCGCCGCCCAGCCGAGCATCGCGGATTCGATCTCGCGCCGATAGCGGCGCTCGGCCTCGGGGCGCAGCCAGCGCCGCGCGAACGCCTCCCAGAGCAGCAGCTGCGCGTCGCCGACCAGGTCGACCAGGAAGTTCGACCCGCCGCCGGTGCGCGCGGCGTGCAGGTCGCCGGCGAGCAGCGCGCCCGCGCGCGCATCGAGCCCATCGGCGTCGGCGCAGCCCGCGTAGGGTGCGATCACGGTCGGCCAGTCGATGCGGCAGCCGTGCGCCGCGGCCTCCTCGTCGGCCAGCTTCACGACGTCCTCCAGCACCAGGCCGCCGCGCTCGGCGGCCATCGCCGCGAGCACCGGCTCGACCAGCCGCGTGCGCCGGATCGGCATGCGGGTCCGGCCGCCGACCTTCTTGAGCCGTCCGGAGCGCGACATGAGCACGACGCGTCGCGCGTTCGGTCCGCCCTCGAAGCGCAGCGTGCCGTCCGCGTCGCGCGCGAAGGCCGCGCCGGTGCGCGGCGCGAACAGCCGGTTCGCCACGTCGTACGCGCTGAGCGAGGCGCCCAGCACATGGACCGTCGCGTCGAGGGGGAGTGCATCGAGGTCGTCCCGGCAGACGTGCGTCGGGAAGAAGCGCGCGGCGGCGCCCGGCGGCGGCGGCTCGACGCGACTCGCCGCGGGACAGCGGCCGGTGGTGAGCAGCACGGCATCGGCGCGGACCTCGCCGCCCGCCCAGCGCACGACCACACCGCCCTCGGGCGGCTCGTCGATGCCGGTCGCCTCGTGCGGCACGAGGTCCACGCGGACGCCGCGGATCGAGGCGCCGACGAGCGAGGCGCGCACCACCTCGCGCAGGAATCGGCCGAACTCGGCGCGCGGCAGGTGCCCGGCGGGCGCGTCCGCGCCCGGGTGCCCGGTCATCCGCAGCCAGTCGATGAAGGCGCCCCGGTGCGTCGGCGCCAGGCACATCGTGTCGGTCGTGTTGTTGATCAGGTAGTCCGCGCAGTCGTGCTCGCGGTACGGAAAGCCCGGCCCGAACTCGCCGCTCGCCTCGAGCACCGTCACCCGCGCGACCGGGTGGCGATGCACGAGCTGCCAGAGCGCGCCGGTCCCCGCGAAGCCGCAGCCGACCACGACGACATGACGCGGCGCGCCGACTCGCGGATCGTCGGCCCGGGCCCCGGCGGCCGTCCCGCCCCGTCCGCTCATCGCGCCCCGGTCGGCCCCGAGGCCGCCTCCCGCGACAGGTCCCAGGCCCCCTCCGCGCCGCGCTTCCTCAGCATCGCGCGCTGCACCTTGCCGGTCGCGGTCTTGGGCAGCGCATCGACGATGCCGACGTAGCGCGGACGCGCGAAGCGCGGCAGCACGCGCTCGGCGTGGGCCGCGACCTGCTGCGGCGTCGGCGACGCACCGGGCGCGGGCACCACCGCGAGCATCACCTCGTCCTCGCCGCCGCGGATGTCCGATGGCACCGCATACGCGGCGACTTCGGCCACGCCCTCGAGCGTCGCGAACGCCGTCTCGATCTCGGTCGCCGACAGGTTCTCGCCGCGGCGCCGGATGCAGTCCTTGATGCGGTCGACGAAGGTCAGCACGCCGTCGGCGCTCAGCGTGCCGGCGTCTCCGGTGTGGAACCACAGGTTGCGCCAGGCCTCGACCGTCTGCTGCGGGCGTCCGTGGTAGCCCGCCATGAAGCCGAAGGGCACCTTGGGGCGCACCAGGATCTCGCCCAGCTCGCCGGGCGCGACCGGCCGGTCGGTCTCCGGGTCGGCGATCACCATCTCGAAGAACCGGTCGTAGACGCGCCCCGCGGTGCCCGGCAGCGACTCGCCCAGGCGGCCCCAGGTGGGGATGTTCACCTCGGTCATGCCGAAGCCCGAGGTCACGTCCGGCACGCCGAAGCGCTCGCGGAACACCGCCTCGTGCTCGGCGAGGTTGGGGGCGTTCTTCACGACGCGCAGCCGGTGGTCGCGGTCGTGCGGCGTCGGCGGCGTGGCGACCAGGAAGGCGGCGAGCGCCCCCAGGCAGTTGGTCGCCGTGGCACCGTGACGGCGCACGTCGTCGAGCCAGCCGCTCGCCGAGAACCGCGGCCGCACGATCGCCGCGCAGCCGGCGATCAGCGTGGCGGCGAGCTGCATCAGCAGGCCGTTCGCATGGAACAGCGGGAGCACGATGTAGTAGACGTCGTCGGCCGTGAGCGCGAGCGAGTCGATCGCGCCGCGTCCGTAGAGGAAGCAGTGCGCATGCGGCATCAGCACGCCCTTGGCCGGGCCGCTGGTGCCCGAGGTGTACATCACGCAGGCGATGTCCTGCGCGCGCGGCATCGGCCCGTCGTGGCGCGGCGCGTCGACCCAGGCGTCCCAGGGCAGCGTCGCGAGCCCCGCGCGCGGCGCATCGGCGGACGGGCCGCCCGCGACCAGCACCCGCGTGATCGTGGGCACGTCGGCCGACGCCTCGAGGAAGGCGGGCATCAGCGCGGCATCGACCACCGCGAGCGCGGCGCCGCAGTCGGCGAGCGGGTGGCGCAGGAACGCGCCGGTCAGCTCGGTGTTGAGCAGCACGGCGACCGCCCCGAGTCGGCCGAGTCCGAGCCAGGCACGCACCAGATCGAGGCCGTTGGGCAGCATCACCGCCACGTGGTCGCCGGGCGCCACGCCGAGCGACGCGAAGCGCGCGGCCGCGCGCTCGACGTCCTCGAAGGCCTGCGAGAAGCTCGCGCGCTCGCCGGTGGTCGTCTCGATCCAGCGGGCATCGGGCGTGCGCGCGGCCTGCTCGGCCAGCACCGCCGGCAGCACCCAGCGGCCGGGGTCGTCGAATCCGGAATACATGGCGGCGTGTCTCCTCGGTCCGTGGGGCGGGCGGGCGGCACCGTCGCGCACCGTGCCGGAACCCCCGCGTGACGATACCCGATGGTCGCCGCACCGGCCCGGTCCGGGCTACGATCGCGCCCTTCCCATCCGCGAGGTTCGCCATGTCCCGCATCCGCATCACCGTCGCCGGCCGCCAGTTCATCGCCGAGACCAACCCCGACGCGCCGCTGACCGTCGCCGCGTTCGAGGCGCTGCTGCCCTACCGGCAGAAGATCATCCACGTGCGCTGGAGCGGCGAGGCGTGCTGGATCCCGCTCGGCGACTTCAAGCTCGGCGTCGGCTTCGAGAACCACACCTGCCATCCGTCCGTCGGCGACGTGCTGTTCTACCCGGGTGGCTACAGCGAGACCGAGCTGCTGATCGCCTACGGCTCGTGCTCGTTCGCCTCGAAGATGGGCCCGCTCGCCGGCAACCACTTCCTGACCATCGTCGAGGGCAAGGAGCAGCTGCGCCCGATGGGCGTCCAGGTCCTGTGGGAAGGCGCCCAGGACATCCTGTTCGAGCGCGCCTGAAGCGCCCACCCCGACCCCTGCCGACCCCTTCACACCCCCGATCCCGAGGCGCGACGATGCTGAAGTTCTGGTACAACCTGGCGCCCAATCCGATGAAGGTCGCGCTGATGCTCGAGGAGCTCGGCGTGCCCTACGAGCCGATCCCGGTCGACACCCGCAAGGGCGAGCAGCACACCGACGCGTTCAAGGCCGTCAACCCGAACGCCAAGGTCCCCGCGATCGACGACGACGGCGTGCGGCTCTTCGACAGCAACGCGATCCTGCTGTACCTCGGCGACCGGCACGGCCGCTTCGTGCCGACCGACCCGGCCTCGCAGGCGCGCGCCGAGATGCTGACCTGGCTGATGTTCATCGCCAGCGGCATCGGCCCGTACTCCGGCCAGTCGGTGCACTTCCGGCACGCGGCACCGGAGCCCAAGGCGTACGCGCTGAACCGCTACGACTTCGAGGCACACCGCCACTGGAAGATCCTCGACGACCGGCTCGCGACGAACCGCTACCTCGCCGGCGGCGAGTACGGCATCGTCGACATGGCGTTCTGGGGCTGGGTGCGGCTGGTGCCCTACGTGCTCGGCGTCGAGAACCCCTGGACGCAGTACCCGAACCTCAAGCGCCTGCTGGACGAGATCAACGCGCGGCCGGCCGTCGCCCGCATCGAGGACCTGCGCAAGCGCCACGCGTTCAAGGCCGAGATGGACGCCGAGGCCTTCCGCGCGATGTTCCCGCAGAACGAGCGGCTCAAGGGCTGAAGGTGCGAGCAGCGGGCCGCCGCGCTCAGCGCAGCGGCTCGCAGCGCAGGGTGGCGCGGGCGGCCTCGAGCTGATCGCGCTGCGCGGCGTAGTCGGCGACCAGCACGCGCATCAGCAGCATGCCGCGCGCGCTCGGCGCCGCCACCAGCGTCGCGCCGTCGGGCACGGCCGGTGCCGTCGGGTAGGCCGACGGCCCGGCCAGCACCAGGTCCACCGGACGCCCGCCCGCCTGGCGGTCGTTGATCACGAAGAAGTTGTCCGAGCTGGCCGAGTACAGCGCGATCGACCAGTAGCCCGGCGCCTTCGGATCGGCGCGGATGCGCAGCGGCGTCCGGGCGACGTCGAACGGACAGACCGCGTACAGCAGGTCCGGGCTCGGCATCACGATCCGGCGCTGCGAGGCGTCGGTCATCGGCGGCAGGAAGACGCCGCCGCTGCCGCCACCGCCTCCGGTGGTGCCGATGCCGGCGAGCACGCGACCCATGATCAGCCGTGGCGCCGCCCAGATCGCGAGACCGTGCACCACCGCCGCGACGGCGAGCACGACCGCCGCACGCAGCACCCAGCGGCGCCGCGCCGCGCGGTGCGCGCTCACCGGCAGACCCCCACCGGCTCGATGCGCGGCGGGTCGAGCGAGGCCGGCGCGGCCTGCAGCGCGGCTTCCGGGTTGTAGACGCGCAGGGTGAGCAGCAGCCCGCGGTCGCCCGGGGTCGGCAGCCAGGGCACGGTCTCGCCGACGATCGGCGCGGCGGGTGCGGCCGGCCCGGTGACGAACGCGAAGCGCCCGCGTTCATCGAGCCTCGCGGTCTCGCCGTTGACGCTGTAGCGACGCTGTGGCGCGTCGAACAGGAAGAAGTCCTCGGCGTACGCGGTGACGCTCCACCAGCGGGCCGGCGGCGGCGTCCCCTCCACGCGATAGGTGCAGCGCGAACGCAGCGCCGCCCCGGTGTAATCGTGGGTCGCCACGTAGTACATCGTCTCCTCGCGGTTCAGCGCGAGGAGCCCGCCGATCGCGACGCGGGCGCGCGTCCAGGCGTCGGCGTCGGCGCTGCCGGCCAGCAGGCTCGCGCGCCACGGCCCGGCCGCGATGCCCGCCTCCCGGCGCACGGCGAGCCACGCGCTGCCCAGGCCGATCGCGATGCCGAGCGCCAGCACCGCGGCGCCGGTGGCGAACGCGCGCCGCCGCGAGCGCCGACGCGCCGGACGGTGCGGCCCGGTCGGTTCGAGGGCGGGCGTACGGGGTCCGCTCACGAACCGGAGGCGCGGTCCGATGCCGCGCGGGCACGCTTCGCGAGCGCGGCGAACCAGGCGCTGGCGCGGGCCGGAAACAGCCGGAACATCCAGTCGCCGAGCCGCGCATCCACGCCGATCAGCAGCCGCGTGTCGTCGCGCTCGATCGCGCGCACGATCGCCTGCGCCGCCTGCGCGGCGGTGGTCCGCGCGGTACGCCGGAACTGCGCGTCGAGCGCGGTCTTCGAACTCGCCGCGACCGACAGGTCGACCACCCGCGCCGATTCGACGATCCGCGTGCGGATGCCGCCGGGATGGACAGTGAGCACGCGGATGCCCGCGTCGCGCAGCTCCTCGCGCAGCACGTCCGAGAACGCGCGGACGGCGGCCTTCGAGGCCGCGTACATCGACTGCGTGGGCGGGGCGACGAAGGCGAACACGCTCGAGACGTTGACCAGCGTCGCACCCGGCCGGCCGGTCAGCTGCGGCGTGAACGCGCGACAGCCCCGCACCACGCCCCAGAAGTTGATGTCCATCAGCCAGCGCGCGTCGTCCTCGGGCAGCGTCGCCACCGGCCCGACCAGCGCCACGCCCGCGTTGTTCACCACCACGTCCGCGCCGCCCCATAGCGCGATCGCACGGGCGGCGAGCGCCGGCGCGGTCACCGGGTCTGCGACGTCGCAGGCCATCGCCTCGCAGCTCGCGCCGGTCGCGCGCAACGCCTCGACCACCGCCGCGAGGCGCGCCGCATCGACGTCGGCGAGCAGCAGCTTCGCGCCGCGCGCCGCCAGCGCGTGCGCCAGGGCCTCGCCGATTCCGGAGGCGGCGCCGGTGACGACCACGCCGCGGCCGCCGAGCTCAGGCATCGGGAACGGTGAGGGCGTCGGTGGTGGAACCGGCGGCGATCGGGCGCGCCGCGCGACGGGGTATGGTGGCGGCGATCGCGGAACCAGGAGACGCGGACATGACCGCAGCATCGACCGACCAGGTGGCCTTCGTCAACGGCCGGACACGTGTGTATGGAATCGTCGGCGACCCGATCGCGCAGGTGCGCTCGCCGGAGATGGTCACCTGGGAGCTCCAGCGGCGCGGGCTCGATGCGGTGCTGGTGCCGCTGCACGTGCGCGCCGACGACTTCGACGACGTGATGCCGCGCCTGCTGCGCGTCGCCAACCTCGACGGCCTGGTGTTCACCATCCCGTTCAAGCAGCGCGCCTGCGCGCTCGCCGCGACGCTGGGCCCGCAGGCCCGCGCGATCGGCGCGATCAACGCGCTCGGGCGCGGAACCGACGGGCGCTGGCACGGCGAGATCTTCGACGGACTGGGCTGCGTCGAGGCGCTGCGCCGCGCGGGCGTGCCGCTGACCGGTGCGCGCGCGATGCTGGTGGGGCTGGGCGGCGCCGGCACCGCCATCGCCGCGGCGCTGGCCGCCGAACGGCCCGCGCTGCTGCGGATCTTCGACCTCGACGCGGCGCGCTGCGAGCGCACCGCTGCGATGCTCCGGGCGGCGAGCCCGGACACCGAGGTCATGGTCGGTCCGCCCGTCGTCGACGGCATGGACGTGCTGCTCAACGCGACGCCGGTCGGCATGCTCGACGATGCCCGCCTGCCGTTCGAGGTGCCGCGTCTGCCCGCCTCGCTCGTGGTCTTCGACGCGATCGTGATGCCCGAGCGCACGCCGCTGCTCGCGCATGCCGAGTCCTGCGGCTGCCGCACGGTGCGCGGCCGGGAGATGATGCGCGGGCAGATCGCCCGGATCGTGGATTTCTTCGAAGCCGGCGGGCCGGCCTCGGGTTAGCGGCGCCTCTCGCTCCGGACGCCACCCGCGGGCACCGACGCCGTCAGACTCGGCCCCGCCGGCCCCAGCACAGCCCCGCCGCCACGAGCTGCGCCGCCCCGCAGGCCGCGATCGTCCACGCCGGCGAGCCGGTCGCCGCGAGCAGCGTGCCGGCGCCGATCGGGCCGAGCGCGAACAGCGTCTGGCCGACCGTCCACACGCGGTTGACCACCGCGCCGTACCGCGCGGCGGCGAACTCGCGCTGCGCGAAGATCGCCGGCAGCGTGATCACGTTGCCCACCGACAGCCCGAACAGGCAGCAGCCGAGGAGCACCGCGCCGGGCGCGTCCGAGACGAGCAGCAGCGCCATGCCCGCGGCCTGCACCGCATAGCTCGCGGCGGTCGCCCGGCGGTGGTCGATGCGGTCGATCACGGTCGACAGCAGCAGGCGCCCGACGAGGGAAGCCGCGGTGGTCGCGGCCACCGCCGCGGTGGCCGCCGCGACGCCGACCTTCGGCACCAGCAGCGGCATCTGCTGCGAGAGGAAGGCGACCTGCGCGAGCCAGCCGATCGCGAACAGCGCGGTGACCCGCGTCAGCGGCTCGGCCGGACGGCGCGCTGAAAGCCGGTCGGTCGTATCGTTCGTGCCGATCGACCCGTCCGGGTCGACCGCGCGGACCGCGTCGACCGCCCCGCCCCCGCCCGACGCGCCCGACGCGCCCGCCTTCCGCGCGTGCGGCTCCGGCAGGTTCGCCGCGATCACCGCCACCGTCGCCACCGCCATCAGCACCGCGACCGCCGCCAGGCCATCGGCCGCGCCCCAGTGCGCGACCGCCCACGCCATCGGCGGGATCACCAGGAACCCCGACGCGCTCGCCCCGGTCAGCGCCAGGTTCAGCGCGAGCCCGCGCCGCTGCTCGAACCACTGCCCGATGAGGTGGCTGACCGCGGTGCCGGAGGTCGCCGCCCAGCCGAGCGCCATCGCCGCGTACGCGACGAGCAGCGCCGCCGGATGGCCCACGCGCGGCAGCGCGGCGACACCGCCGGCCAGCAGCAGCACGCCGACGAGCGCCACGCGACGTCGGCCCACCGCCGCGGCCGCCCGCTCGACGACCTGGATCGCGGCCGCACCGAGCAGGAAGTAGCCGGTGGTCGCCGCCGACAGCAGCGTGCCCGACCACCCGGCCTCGCCGAGCCGGTGCACGTAGAGGGACAGCGAATAGAACCCGAGCCCCCAGGCGAACACCGCCATCCAGAACGCGGCGGCCACGACGCGCCAGCCCGCGATCGGCCGCGGCGTGCGGAACTCGTCGAGGGCCGGCGGCCCGCCGACCGGACTCATCCCAGCACGAGCGGCCCCGGCCGCAGCGCGAGCGCATCGCGGCCCGCGCGGAACAGCCACGCGTCGAACGGCCCGTGCAGCGACACCGCGCCGTCGCGCACGGTCAGCCAGTCGCCCTCGGGCAGTCCGATCACCGTCTCGCCCGGCTCGAGCACCTGGAACTCCGCGATCCGCTGTCGGCGGGTCCCGCCCTGGGGGCCCGGCGGCATGGCGTCGGTGAAGTGGCAGTTGAGCTGGAACGGCACGAGGCCGAGCGCGCCGAGCCCGCCCGGGTCGACGATCGGCATGTCGTTGGTCGTGCGGATCGTCGGGCACGCGAGCACCGAGCCCGCGCTCCAGCCCGCGTACGGCAGACCCCCGCGGACCGCGTCGGGCAGCGCGTCGAGCCAGCCCCGGCGGCGCGACTCGGCGAGCAGGCGGAAGGTGCTGCCGCCGCCCACCAGCACGAGTTCGGCGGCCGCGAGGGCGGCGCGCGGATCGTCGACGCGATGCGCGCCCTCGATGTCCAGGCCGATCGGGGCGAGCGCCTCGCGCACGGTCGCCGTATAGGCGTCCCAGTCGATCGTCACGCCGGCGAACGGCAGGAACAGCGCGCGGCGACGGCCCGCCGCGAGCCCCGCGATCGCCTCGAGCGCGTGCACGAGATAGCGCCCGTCGGGCATCCGGGAATTCGACAGCAGCAGCAGGTTCATCGCGGACGGCTCCGGCACGGGGGGTGCCAGTGTAGGACGGGCGCGGGACGGCCGGGCACCCGCGCCGATGCGGTCGCACCGGGCGGAGGCGGCCGGCGGACGCTCGGAGCAACCGCCCGGGCCGCCAGGCCTTGGAACGGCCGCACCCGATGCCGCCCGGCTTCCCGGCCCGGCTTCCCGTACACTCTCGCCCTCGCGCGGGCCACCCGGTCCGCCGAGATGCTGGGGGTGCCGTGCGCGCGAGCCTGCGCGACGCGGCTGAGAGAGTCCCCTCGAACCTGATCGAGGTCATCCTCGCGGAGGGAAGCAACCATGTCGTCCGTCGTCCGGAATTCCGCACTCGCGCCCGTCCCCGCCACCGAGCGGCCCTTCGGGCTGCGCGACCACGCCTCGCTGTGGCTGTCGCTCGGGGTCGGTCTCCTCGTCATCCAGGTCGGCTCCTTCCTCGTGCCCGCGATGGGCACGCGCGAGGCCTTCGCCGCGATCGTCTTCGGCTCGATCCTCGGTGCCGGCCTGCTCGCGTGGACCGCGAAGATCGGCTGCGACAGCGGGCTGTCGAGCGCGGGCCTCATGCACGCGACCTACGGCAGCGCCTTCGCGCGGCTGCCGATCGTGCTCAACATCGTCCAGCTGATCGGCTGGACCACGTTCGAGCTGGTGGTGATGCGCGACGGCCTGGTCGCGATCCTGCGCGACCTCGGCTGGATCGCGCCGGCGCCTGCCGCCGCCGCCGGGGCCGCGCCCGCCCATGCGCTGCAGATCGCCGCGCCGTGGTCGCTGCCGCCGGCGGCGATCGTCGCGACGCTGGCCTTCGGCGCCCTGCTGCTCGTGCTGGCGAACGGCTCGATGGTCACCCTGGTGCGCCGCTTCGTCAGCCGCTTCGGCCTGCCGCTGGTGCTGATCTCGCTCGCCTGGCTGACCTGGCAGTTCGCCGGCCTGGCGGCCATGAAGGGCTGGGACGAGCTGTGGGCGCGGCCCGGCAGCGGCGGCATGAGCATGCTCGGCGCGGTCGACCTGGTGATCGCGATGCCGATCTCGTGGCTGCCGCTGGTGGCCGACTTCTCGCGCCACGGCCGCGACGGTCGCGGCGCGCTGGCCGGCACCTGGATCGGCTACGCGATCGCCAACGCCTGGTGCTATTCGCTCGGCGTGCTGGTGGCGCTGTCGGCGCCGACGACCGACCTGGTGACCGCGCTGCTGCTGGCGCAGGGCGGCCTGATCGCGCTCGGCCTGATCCTGATCGACGAGCTCGACAACGCCTACGGCGACGTCTACTCCGGCGCCGTCGCCTCGCACAGCCTCGCGCCGCGCCGCAGCGTGCGCGGCTGGGGCATGGCGCTGGCGGCGCTGTGCACCGTGCTCGCGCTGATGCTGCCGATGCACGGCCTCGAGCCGTTCCTGCTGCTGCTGTCGTCGGTGTTCGTGCCGCTGTGCGGCGTGATCCTCGGCCGGCTGGGCGGGCTGCGCGACGTGGCCGCGCGGGTGGGCGCGGCACGCGTCGAATGGGTCGCGGTCGCGATCTGGTTCGGCGGCGTCACGCTGTTCCACCTGCTGCCGAGGTGGACGACCGACTTCGGCTCGGCGCTGCCCACCCTGGCGGCCACCTTCCTGCTGGCGCGACTGACACGGCGCTGAGCGTCGGCGGGCCGGCTGACGTACGATCACTTTCCGACGTCCCGACCCGCCCCACCGCCATGCTGCCGCTGTCCGTCCTCGACCTGGTTCCCGTCCGCCTCGGCGACACCCCCGCCGACGCGCTGCAGAAGTCGCTCGAGCTCGCGCGCACCGCCGAGCGCTGCGGCTACACCCGCTACTGGGTGGCCGAGCACCACAACATGACCGGCATCGCGAGCTCCGCGACCTCGGTGGTCATCGGCCATCTCGCCGGCGGCACGAAGACGATCCGCGTCGGCTCGGGCGGCATCATGCTGCCGAACCATTCGCCGCTGGTGATCGCCGAGCAGTTCGGCACGCTGGAGTCGCTCTTTCCCGGCCGCATCGACCTGGGCCTGGGCCGCGCGCCGGGGACCGACCAGGCGACGTCGCGCGCGCTGCGCGTCGATCCGCGTGCGGCCGAGCACTTCCCCGACGACATCAACGCGCTGCGCATGCTGTTCGACGAGGCCGAGCCCGGCCAGGCGGTGCGCGCCGTGCCCGGCGCCGGCCTCAAGGTGCCGATGTGGATCCTCGGCTCGAGCCTGTACGGCGCGCAGGTCGCCGCCTACTTCGGCCTGCCCTACGGCTTCGCCTCGCACTTCGCGCCCGACGAGCTCGATGCCGCCCTGCGCGTCTACCGCGAGCGCTTCAAGCCCTCGGCGCAGCAGGCCACCTCGCACGCCATGCCCTGCATCAACGTGATCGTCGCCGACACCGACGCCGAGGCCGCGCGGCTCTTCACCAGCATCCAGCAGCGCTTCGTCGACATGGTGCGCAACCGTCGCGGGCTGCTGTCGCCGCCGCTCGACGACATCGAGTCGTACTGGACGCCGCACGAGAAGGCCCATGCGATGCGCATGCTCGCCTGCTCGTTCGTCGGCTCGCCCGAGACCGTGCGGCGCACGCTGCAGGCCTTCGTCGAGCGCACCGGCGCCGACGAGCTGATGGTCAGCGCGGCCGTCTACGATCAGGACGCGCGACTGCGGTCGTACGAGCTGCTCGCCGAGGTCGGCCGCGCGCTGCAGCCGGCCCGCAGCGCGGCCCTCGCCACCGTCTGAGGCCGCCATGGCGGATCGCAGCTTCGAGTTCTTCTTCGACATCGCCTCCGGCTACAGCTGGCTCGCGTCCACCCAGGTCGAGGCGCTCGCTCGCCGCACCGGATCGGTCGCGGTCTGGAAGCCGTTCTCGCTCGGCTTCGCCTTCAAGGCCACCGGCAACGAGACGCCCGCCCGGATCCCGGCCAAGGCCGCGTGGCTGACCGCGGACCTCGCCCGCTGGGCGAAGCGCTACGGCATCGCCTACACCTATCCGTCGCGCTTCCCGATCGCCTCGATGGGCGCGCTGCGCCTGCTGGTGGCCGCCCGCCGCATGCACGGCGACGCCGCGCTGCCGGCGCTCGCCGCGACGCTGTTCGCCGCCGCCTGGGAGCAGGATCGCAACGTCGCCGATCCGCTCGTGCTGGCGCGCTGCGCGCAGGACGCGGGCTTCGACCCCGAGCCGCTGCTGGCCGCGCTCGAGGCCCCGGAGACCAAGGCCGAACTCAAGGCGAACACCGACGAGGCGATCGCGCGGCAGGTGTTCGGCGCGCCGGCGTTCTTCGTCGACGGCGAGCTGCACTGGGGCAACGACCGGCTCGACTTCGTCGAGGACGCGCTGCGCGCCCGTGCGTGATCGGGCGCGCCCGTGCGTGACCGTGCCTGACCCTGCATGATCGTGCGTGATCGTGCGTGAGGCCGTGCGCCCGATGCGCGCCGTGCCGGTCGCGGCACTCTTCTCCGCGACGGCCCTGCTCGCCGGATGCGCCGTGCCGGCCGCGCCCGGGCCTGCGACGTCCGTAGCGGCCCCGTCTGCGTCGGCGATCTCCGCGCCCGCCGTCGCCCCGACCCCCGCCCCCGTGCGCCCCCTCGCCTTCGCCAGCACGCTCTCCTGCGGCGATCGCACCGCCACCGTCGGGGCGCGCGGCAATCAGTGGCTGCTGTCGATCGACGGCCGCGAGCGGGTGCTGCGCACGGTGCCCGTGCCCGTCGGCGTGCGCTACGAGGCTGTCGACGAACCCGGCACCAGCGTCTCGAACATCGGCGACCGGGCACGCGTCGTCGTGCGCGGCGAGGCCTGGCCCGACTGCCGCTCCGGCCCGCAGGCCGCGGGCGCACCGCCCGGGCCGCCGTCGTTCGTCGCGCGCGGCAACGAGCCCGCCTGGCGGCTCGAGCTCGACGGGGCGCGCATCCGCTTCGTGCCCGGCCTCGACGGCGCCGCCGTCGAGGCGCCCACCCCCGCCGCACGGCCCGCGGGCGCCGGCCGCAGCTGGGACGCGACGGCACAGGACCGGCCGCTGCGCGTCACCGCGATCGAGCGCGTCTGCGCCGACACCATGAGCGGCATGCCGCACCCGCTCGAGGTGACGGTCGAGCGCGACGGCCGCCGCTGGCGCGGCTGCGGCGGCGAACCCGCGACACTGCTCGGCGGCACCGAGTGGGTCGTCGAGGACATCGACGGCGGCGGCATCATCGACCGCTCGCGCGCGACGCTGCGCTTCCTGCCGGACGGGCGCATCGCGGGGCGGGCGTCCTGCAACGACTACGTGGGCCGCTGGACGCTCGACGGCGAGCGGCTTAGGGTCGATGGACTGGGCAGCACGCTCAAGGCCTGCGCGCCGGCACTGATGGCGCAGGAGCGGCGTGTCCTCGATCGCCTGAGGTCGGCGTCGCGCTTCGAGATCACGCCCGACGGCGCGCTGCGTCTGCTGGGCGACGGCCCGGGCGGGCTGCTCGCCCGCCGCTGAACGACCCGGCGCCGGACGTCCGCCGACGTCTCCCCGACAGTCCCGATCCCCCTTACCTTACCTTACCCTTCCCCTTCCACCCTTCCCACCCTCAGGACACGCTCACGATGGCCAAGGCCTACAAGCAGATCATCGCCGACATCGGCGCCATGACGACGAAGATCCGCGCCGAGGCGCCCGGCACGATGGACGGCTTCAACGCGATGGCGAAGGCCTCGATGGCCGATGGCGCGCTGTCGACCGGCACCAAGGAGCTGATCGCGCTGGCCATCGGCGTGGCCACGCGCTGCGACGGCTGCATCGGCTACCACGCGAAGGCGCTGGTGCGGGCCGGCGTGCCGCGCGCGCAGCTCGTCGAGATGCTCGCCGTCGCGACCTACATGGGCGGCGGGCCGTCGCTGATGTACGCGGCCGACGCCCTGCGCGCCTACGAGGAGTTCGGCGGCCCCGCCGAATGAGCGCCGAGGGCCTGCGCGGCCTCGCCGCCGTCTTTCCCCGCGCCGGCCGCCTCGAGGCGATCGTCCTGCGGCCGGCGCGGCGCGAGCCGGCGCGCCGCGTCGACGAGGTGCTCGCCATCGCCGCACGCGGACTCGACGGCGACCGCGCGAGCCTGCGCGCGTCGCGTGCCCCCGGTGGCGGCGCGCGCCAGGTCACGCTGATCCAGGCCGAGCACCTCCCGGCGATCGCCGCGCTGGTGGCGCGCGCTGCGATCGAGCCCGAGTCGCTGCGGCGCAACCTCGTGGTCTCGGGCCTGAACCTGCTCGCCGCGCGCTCGCTGTTCGCGGACACGCCGCTCGTGCTGCGGATCGGTGCCGACGTCGTGCTGCAGGTGACCGGCCCGGCCGAGCCCTGCTCCCGGATGGAGGAGGCGCTGGGCGCGGGCGGCTACACCGCGATGCGCGGCCACGGCGGCGTGACCGCGCGCGTGCTCTCGGGCGGGGCGCTTCGTGTCGGCGACGCCGTCACGGTCGGCCCGCCGGACGCCGGCTGACGCCGCAGGACACCGCAGGACACCGCAGGACACCGCAGGACACCGCAGGACACCGCAGGACACCGCAGGATTTTCCCGGACGCCGCAGGACCCCGCCGGATTTCCTCGGACTCCGCCGGCTCCCGCCGGACGGCGCCCGACCTCGTCGCCGCGGCCCGACTCGCGCCCGCCCCGGCCGATCGCGCTACGATCGGGCCATGGACACCGCCGACTTCGCCCGCCTGCTCGACCGCATGATGGCCGCCGCCGAGGCCGGCGACGGCGCCGCGTTCGGCGCCTGCTTCACCGCCGACGCGACCTATCACGACTACGTCTACGGCCCGCACGTCGGCCGGGCCGACATCGAGCGGATGCTGGTCGAGCTGTTCCGCCGCGACGCCGGCCCGGACTATCGCTGGCAGATGTTCGATCCGGTCTGCGTCGGCGACACCGGCTACGCCTGGTCGCTGTCGAGCTTCACGTCGACCGTGCCCGAGTTCGCCGGACGGCGCGTCGTCATCGACGGCATGAGCCGGTTCCGGCTGCGCGACGGCCTGATCGCCGAGTACTTCGAGTCGGTCAACGGCTGCGTCGCGATGGCCCAGCTCGGCGTCGCGCCCGAGCGCATGGCGAAGGTCGCGCGCAAGTGGGCGAACCGGCTGCTGGCCGAGCCCCGCACCGCCGCCTTCGAGTCCGGCGACCCGCCGGCCTGACGACGGATCAGGGCGGACCGCGGCGGACCGCGGCGGACCACGGCAGACCACGGCGAATCACCGCGGGTCACGCCCGGCGCGCCCGATCCACGCTCAGGTCGCGCCCCGGATGCGCCCCGCCACCGCGCGCACGCGCCCCGGCGAGGCCTTCCAGATCGCGACGATCGACAGCAGCGAGGCCCCGATGGCGAGCCAGAACGCCGGCGCATAGGACCCCGTCGCGTCGTGGATCGCGCCGGCTACCCACGGCCCGGTGGCGCCTCCCGCGATCGACGACAGCGACAGCACGCCGAAGATGCTGCCGTAGTGCTTGCCCTCGAAGATCTCGGCCGGCATCGCGCCGAACACCGAGGTCAGGCCGTAGCCGAGCGCGCCCTGAACGATCACCATCGTCCACAGCAGCAGCGGGCTCGGGTTCGCGGGCAGCGCGAGCAGCGCGACGTAGGTCAGCACGAAGCCCAGGCTGCCGATCGCCCACACCGGCTCGCGCCCGATCCGGTCGGAGAGCTGCCCGAGCGCGATCTGGCCGGGCACGCCGGCAAGGCTGACCGCGCCCAGCGCCCAGGCCGCCTCGTGGGCCGAGAAGCCCACCTCGAGCAGGTACTTGGTCTGATGCACCTGCACCAGGTACCACGCGAGCAGCCCGGTGAAGTAGCCGAGCGCGAGCCACCAGAAGCGCGCCGTGCGCAGCGCCCTGGCCAGCGTCCAGTCGGTCGCGGCCCAGGCGGCATCGACGATGTTGGAGCGGCGCGCGGGCCCGGAACCGGCCACGGGCGCCGCGTCGCCGTCGGGCCGCAGGCCGAGGTCCTCGGGACGGCGGCGCAGCAGCAGGTTCAGCGGCAGCAGCAGCACCAGCGCGACGATGCCCAGGCCGATGCAGGCGGAGCGCCAGCCGTGGCGTTCGATCATCGTCTGCATCAGCGGCAGCAGCAGGATCGAGCCCGCGCCGACGCCGGCGAAGGCGATGCTGAGCGCCAGGCCGCGGCGTCGCACGAACCACGCCGGCAGCCACAGCGCCTGGCCCGAATAGCCGAGGATCACGCTGCCCGCCCCGACACCCACGCCGAGCGTCAGGTACAGGTGCCAGGGCTGGCTCGTGAAGGTGGCGAGCAGCAGGCCGGCACCGGTGGCGAGCACGCCGATCGTGCACACGAAGCGCGGGCCGCGCGAATCCATCGTGCGGCCGATCAGCGGGCTCAGGATCGCGGACACCAGGAAGCCGAACGAGAACACGCCGGCCGTCACCGCGCGGTCCCAGCCGAACTCGTCGAGGATCGGCGGATAGAGCAGCGAGAACGCGGTGCGCGCGTTGACCGCGACGGCCATCGACACGAAGACGACGGCCACGAGCAGCCAGCCGTAGTAGAACGGCAGGCGGCGGGCGAGCGACTGCAGCACGGCGGGTCTCCTGCGCGTCCCGCGGATCGGGACGGGCCTCAGGGTAGCGCAGGGCGGCGCCCCCGCCGCGCGGTCCGCGCCGCTTGCGGAACGTGGCCGATGACCTGCCGGGTCATCGGGGCACGGACACCGGCCCGCGATCGGGTCCGCGATCGGGTCCGTGATCGGGTCCGTGATCGGGTCCGAGCCCCGTCGTGCGTCCGGGCAGCCTCAGCAGCGGCTGCCCTGCCCGGATGCGCGCCCCGGCCACGATCCCCTCGCACGGCTCGAAGCCGCGCGGCGCGAACACCACGATCGTCGAGCCGTGCTCGAACCCGCCGAGCTCGTCCCCCTTGCGGACCGGCACGCGGCAACCGATCTCCTCGGGCCCGAGGTAGCGCAGATGCAGGCGCACATCGAGGAACTTCAGGCGGATCGACGCGACCAGGATCGCCGCGATCGGCACCATCGCGATCGGGTGGCCGCCCTCGTCCAGCCGGGCCCGCAGGACCGCACGCTCGTTGCGGCAGAACAGCCGCTCGACACGCGCCAGCGCGATCGGGTTCACGTTCCAGGTATCGCCGCTGAGATAGGTCACGTGCTCGATCGTGCAGTCGTGCGGCGCGTGGAACCGGTGGT
>RPRK01000089.1 GCA_003818495.1 Burkholderiales bacterium | reverse complement strand
CTGTCGCGCTCCTCGGAGGAGATCAACCGCTTCCAGCGGCGCGTGCCGCTGACGGTGCCGCTGCCGGGCAACCCGCCGAATCCGGACTACCGCGGTCCGAACCCGCCGCCCAGCGCACCGCCGGGCTCGGCCTGATCGGCGCACGCCCGGCCCGGACGACACGATGAGCCTCTTCGTCCTGCTCGCGACCGCCGCGTCGCTGGGGCTTCTCGGCGGGCTGCACTGCGTGGCGATGTGTTCGGCGCTGCAGCGGGTCGCGGTCCATGGTCTGGGCGGGTCGCAGGCGGCGGCGCCGCGCACCGCCACCGCGATCCGACGCATCCCGCTGCAGCCGGTCGATGCGGTCTCCGGCCGTCCGCTGGCCGGCGCCCTGCCCCGCTCCGACGACCTCGCCTTCCATGCCGCGCGCCTGCTCGGCTATGCCGCGCTCGGTGCGGCGGTCGGCAGCGGCTCGTGGCTGCTGCGCTGGGGCTCGGACGCGATGCCGCTGATGCGCCCGCTGTGGGGCACGCTGAACGTCGGGCTGCTGGCGCTCGGCCTCGCGCTGCTGGTGCTCGGCCGCCAGCCGGCCTGGATCGACGCGCTCGGCGTGCGCGCCTGGCGTGCCGGCGGCTCGCGGCTCGGCGCCTCGGTCGGCCGCGGCCGCCCGTGGGTCGCCGGCGCCGCGTGGGCGCTGGTGCCCTGCGGCCTGCTCTACAGCGCGCTGGCCACCGCCGCCCTCGCGAGCGACCCGATGCGCGGCGCGCTCGCGATGCTCGCGTTCGGCGCGGGCACTTCGGTCCATCTGCTGGGGGCGCAGTGGCTCATGAACGTGCTGGCCCGCGGCTCGTCCGCACGGGCGGCCCGGGTCGAGACGATCGGCATGCGGATCGGAGGGGCCCTGCTCGCCGCGATGGCGGTCGCCGCCCTGCTCGCGCTGTCGCTGGGCCAGCCCCATCCGTTCTGCGCGAGCTGAGGCGCGCGCATCCGCGAGTCAGGGCCGTCCTCGCGGGGCGACCCGACCGGAATCGGCCTACTCGGGCGCGCAGACGGCGCCGGCGACCTCGCGCAGGCGCGACGGCTCGTCGATCCGCAGCCGCTTCTGCTCGACGGTGATCAGGCCGTCGTCCTGGAGCTTGGAGAAGGTCCGGCTGACCGTCTCGAGCTTGAGCCCCAGGTAGTTGCCGATCTCCTCGCGGGTCATCCGCAGGATGAACTCGCGGGGCGAGAAGCCGCGCTGCGCGAAGCGCTGCGACAGGTTCAGCACGAACGTGGCGATGCGCTGCTCGGCGCGCATGGTGCCCAGCAGCATCATCACGCCCTGGTCGCGCACGATCTCGCGCGACAGCACCCGGTGGAGCTGGCGCTGCAGGCCGTTGAACTCGCGGGTGAGCGACTCGAGCTTCTCGAACGGCACGACGCAGACCTCGGCGTCCTCGAGCGCGATGGCATCGCACTGGAACGCCGCGGCGCTGATGGCGTCGAAGCCGAGGATGTCGCCCGGCATCGGGAAGCCGGTGACCTGCTCGCGGCCGTCGTCCGAGGTGACCCGGGTCTTGAAGAATCCGAGACGGATCGGGTAGACGGCATCGAACCGATCGCCCGCACGGAAGAGCGGCTCGCCGCGCTTGATCCGCCGGCGCGTCGAGACCATGCCGGTCAGCCGATCGAGTTCGGTCGGGCTCAGCCCCTCGACCAGGCAGATGTCATGCAGACCACAGTCGCCGCAGTGCACGGCATGCGTGGCCGCGCCGGCCGCGGTCTTGACCGGCGGAATCGGATGCGCTGACACGATTTCTTTCTCCCCGTTTGGTTCGATTCTAGTCGAGTTTGACGAGAATCAAATGCCCCGAAAGGGGCGGGTGCGAGAGTGTGGCCATGCACCCGCTCGCACTCTCGCCCCGGCCCTCGGCCAACGACCCCGGCGGCTCGATCGCGCCCCGGGCCGACCTGATCGAGCGGTTCGACGTGGCCGGCCCCCGGTACACCTCGTATCCCACCGCCGACCGCTTCGTGGAGGCCTTCGACGCCTCCAGCCTCGACCAGTGGCTCGGGCAGCGGGCCGCCGTCGGCTGGCACCAGCCGCTGTCGGTCTACGTGCACGTGCCGTTCTGCGCGTCGGTCTGCTACTACTGCGCGTGCAACAAGATCGTCACGAAGGACCGCGATCGCGGGCGCGCCTACGTGGAAGACCTGATGCGCGAGGTCGAGATCTATGGTGAGCGTCTCGGCCGCCGCGAGCCGGTCAGCCAGATGCACTTCGGCGGCGGCACGCCGACCTTCCTCGACGGCGCCACCCTGCAGTCGGTGATCGACGGGCTCGAGCGGGTGTTCGCCTTCACGCCGCAGGCCGAGCGCTCGATCGAGGTCGATCCGCGCACGGTCGACGTCGCGCGGCTGCGCGAGCTGCACGGGCAGCGGTTCAACCGCCTGAGCTTCGGCGTCCAGGACTTCGACGCCGACGTGCAGGCCGCCGTGCACCGCGTGCAGTCGACCGAACAGGTGTTCGAGCTCACGCGCGCGGCCCGCGAGATCGGCTTCGAGTCGGTGAACGTCGACCTGATCCACGGCCTGCCGAAGCAGACCGAGACGACCTTCCGACGCACCCTCGAGACGCTCGTCGAGCTGCGGCCGGATCGGGTCGCCGTCTACGGGTACGCGCATCTGCCCGAGCGCTTCAAGCCGCAGCGACGCATCCACACCGTCGAGCTGCCGCCGGCCCGCGACAAGCTGGCCATGATGCGCATGGCGATCCAGATGCTGACGGAGAACGGCTACGTCTACATCGGCATGGACCACTTCGCGCTGCCCGACGACGCGCTCGCCGTCGCGCAGCGGCGTGGCATGCTGCATCGGAACTTCATGGGCTACACCACGCAGCCCGACTGCGACATGCTCGGCCTGGGCGTCTCGGCGATCGGCCGCATGGGACCGAGCTATGCGCAGAACTTCCGCACGATCGAGGAGTACAGCGATTCGGTGCGGGCCGGGCGCCTGCCCATCCATCGCGGCTACGAGCTGAGCCGCGACGACATGCTCCGGCGCAGCGCGATCATGTCGATCATGTGCAGCGGCGAGGTGTCGTTCGCCGCGCTCGAGACGAGCTTCCTGGTCGACACGAAGCTCGCGTTCAGCGAGGAGATCGGGCGGCTGCGCGAGTTCCAGGACCTCGGCCTGGTGCGCATCGACCAGGACGGCATCGCGGTGACCGGTCAGGGCCGGTATTTCGTTCGCGCGATCGCGATGGTCTTCGACCGCTACCTGCGCTCGACGATGAAGCGCGGGTCGTACTCGCGGGTCCTCTAGATCGGAGACGGGCGGACGGCGGCGCGTCGCGCCGCCGTGCGACCGATCGGGTGACCGATCAGACGAGCGATCAGACGAGCGCTCAGGCGCGGGCCTCCAGCGCGGCCACGGCCGGCAGCGTACGGCCTTCGAGGAACTCGAGGAACGCACCGCCGCCGGTGGAGATGTAGTCCACGTCCGCGGTGATCCCGAACTTCGAGATCGCGGCCAGCGTATCGCCGCCGCCGGCGATCGAGAAGCCCGGCGAGGCGGCGATGGCGCGGGCGAGGGCCTCGGTGCCCTTGGCGAACGCATCGAACTCGAACACGCCGACCGGACCGTTCCAGACGATCGTGCCGGCCGCGGCGAGCTGCGCGGCGAGCCGTCCGGCGGTCTGCGGACCGATGTCGAGGATCAGGTCGTCGGCGGCGACGTCGGCGACCGCCTTGACGGTGGCCGGCGCATCGGCGGCGAAGGTCTTGGCGACGACGACGTCGGTCGGGATCGGCACCTCGGCACCGCGTGCCTTCATCATCTCGATGATGGTGCGCGCCTCGTCGAGCAGGTCGTGCTCGGCCAGCGACTTGCCGATCGGCAGTCCGACGGCGGCCATGAAGGTGTTGGCGATGCCGCCGCCGACGATCAGCCCGTCGACCTTGGCCGCGAGCGACTTCAGGATCGTGAGCTTGGTCGACACCTTCGAGCCGGCGACGATCGCCACCATCGGACGCTTCGGCGCGCCGAGCGCCCGACCGAGCGCGTCGAGTTCGGCCGCCATCAGCGGCCCGGCGCAGGCCACCGGCGCGAATCGGGCGATGCCGTGGGTGGTGGCCTCCGCACGGTGGGCGGTACCGAAGGCGTCGTTGACGTAGATGTCGCAGAGCGCGGCCATCCGGCGCGCCAGCCCTTCGTCGTCCTTCTTCTCGCCCTTGTTCGTGCGGCAGTTCTCGAGCAGCACGACCTCGCCCGGCGCGACCGCGAAGCCGCCGTCGACCCAGTCCTGCTGAAGCCGGACCGGACGGCCGAGCTTCTCGGACAGGCGGGCGGCGATCGGTGCGAGCGAATCCTCGGGCCGCAGCGTGCCCTCCGTCGGACGGCCGAGGTGGGAGGTGACCATGACGGCAGCGCCCGCCTTCAGGCAGTACTCGATCGCCGGCACCGAGGCCCGGATCCGGGTGTCGTCGGTGATGGAACCGGCGTCGTCCTGGGGCACGTTGAGGTCGGCGCGGATGAACACCCGCTTGCCGGACAGGTCCAGGTCGCTGAGTCGCTTGAAGCGGATCATGGTCGTTGGTCGCAGGGATGGAAAAGGAGGAACGAACGGGGAACGAGCGGCTTGGCCGTGCTGCCGGTCGACCACGCCGATTCTAGCCGGTCGCGAATGGACCGCCGGTCGGCGACGGGCGTCATTCGTCGCGACAACGTGACGCAGCGCACGCTCCCGCACGATCCTGCGCTCAAGCGTCGCGCCGCGATGCCGAAGACCTGTCGTACGGCCCCTTGGCCGGGATCGAGGACGTGCAAGAGATGGAAGTGGTGATCGTCGACGACAATCCGGTCAATCTGACCGTGATGGAGCATCTGGTGGGCCGAGTCGACGGGGCCGAGCCACGCATCTTCCGCCGCAGCGAGGAAGGGCTCTCCTGGTGCCGCGAGCACGACCCCGATCTGGTGATCGTGGATTACCAGATGCCCGACATCGACGGCCTCACCTTCATCGAGCGGATGCGCGCCCTGCCCGGCCGCTTCGAGCTGCCGCTGCTGATGGTCACGGCGAACACCGACCGCGACCTGCGGCGCCAGGCCCTCGAGGCCGGCGCGACCGATTTCCTGCACAAGCCGGTCGACCGCGCCGAGTTCACGGCACGCGTGCGCAACATGCTGCGCCTGCGCGGCATGACGCGCCGCCTGACGGACCGCGCGATCGAGCTCGAGCACGCGGTGGCCAAGGCCACCCGCGCCATCGCGATGACCGAGCGCGACACCCTGCTGTGCCTGGCGCGCGCGGCCGAGTTCCGCGACCCCGAGACCGGCGCGCACGTGCTGCGGATGGCCGAGTACTCGAAGACCATCGCCGCGGCGCTCGGCTACGACGTCGAGTTCCAGACGCTCATCCGCAAGGCGGCGCCGCTGCACGACGTCGGCAAGCTGGGCACGCCGGACTTGATCCTGCTCAAGCCGTCCCGCCTGACGACCGACGAGATGGACGTGATGAAGCAGCACACCGTCATCGGCTGGCAGATCCTGCGCGAGCACCGCTCGCCGGTGCTGCAGATGGGCGCCACGATCGCGTGGACCCATCACGAGAAGTGGGACGGGACGGGGTATCCGCGTGGCCTTGCCGGCGATGCCATCCCGATCGAGGGTCGCATCGTCGCGGTCGCCGACGTGCTCGACGCCCTGATCTCGGTGCGCCCCTACAAGGAGGCCTGGCAGCCCGACGCGGCGCGGGCCTTCATCCAGAAAGGGGCCGGCAAGCATTTCGATCCGGCGTGCGTGGCGGCCCTGTCGACGGTCTGGAACGAGGTCCTCACGATCCGCGACGAGTACCTCGACTGACCGATGCCCGCGGCAGGGCGACCGCCGGTCCGGACGGCTCGCCCGCCCGGAACGAATGGAATCCCGTTCCAGCCGCTGCGATAGGATGATCGGATCCGTCCGGTCTCGCCCCTGGGGCGATTCACCGGTCCGGAGGACACCCGCACGATGACGCTGCTCGCCGCCCACGCCGCTTCGGAACTCGAGACCCACGCCCCCTTCGACGGCCGGCCGCCGGCGCCGGCGCAGACGCGCGCCGACGCCATGGCCCGCTTCGAGGGCGACGAGGTCTTCTACGAACGCATCGTGCCGCTGTTCTGCTCGGCCGCGACCGAGCAGGCCTGCGCGCTCGTCGAAGCCACCAGCGCCGGCGACCGCGATGCCATCCAGCATTGGGCGCACACGCTCAAGGGCTCGCTGCTGACGGTGGGCGCGACCCGCAGCGCTGAACTCGCCGAGGACGTCGAGCGCGCCGGCCGCGAATGCCGTCTCGAGGGGCTGCCGGCACGGGTGCGCCGGCTGGTTGCCGAGAACGCGATCATCGTCGCGCACCTGAGCGCGACGGACGCCTGAACACCGGCCGTCACGGCCGCTCCCGGACACGAAAAAGCCCGCGTCACCGCGGGCTTCTTCGTTGGCGGACCCGCCCGCCTCGCGGCGGGCCGGTCCGGATCACTTCGCCGACATCAGCGCGACGGTGGTGTCGAGCATGCGGTTGCTGAAGCCCCACTCGTTGTCGTACCAGCTCGAGACCTTCACGAGCCGACCCGAGACCTTGGTGAGCGTGGCGTCGAAGATCGACGAGCGCGGATCGTGGTTGAAGTCGCTCGAGACCAGCGGCCCGGTGTTGTAGCCGAGGATGCCCTTGAGCTCGCCTTCGGAGGCGGCCTTCATGATCGCGTTGACCTCGTCGACGGTCGTGTCGCGGGCGGCGATGAACGACAGGTCGACGATGGACACGTTGATCGTCGGGACGCGGATCGCGTAGCCGTCGAGCTTGCCGGCCAGCTCGGGCAGCACGAGGCCGACCGCGGCGGCCGCGCCGGTCTTGGTCGGGATCATGTTGTGGGCGGCGGCGCGGGCACGGCGCAGGTCCTCGTGGTAGACGTCGGACAGCCGCTGGTCGTTGGTGAACGCGTGCACCGTGGTCATCAGCCCGTTGACGATGCCGATGGTGTCGTTCAGCGGCTTGACGACCGGCGCGAGGCAGTTGGTCGTGCACGAGGCGTTCGAGATCACGGTGTGCGAGGCCTTGAGCACGCCCTGGTTGACGCCGAAGACGACGGTCGCGTCGACGTCCTTGCCGCCCGGCTGCGAGATCACGACCTTCTTGGCGCCGCCCTTCAGGTGGGCCGAGGCCTGCTCCTTCGTCGTGAAGTAGCCGGTGCACTCGAGGACCACGTCGATCTTCTCGTCGCCCCAGGGCAGCTTGGCCGGATCGCGCTGCGCGAAGACCTTGATGCGGTCGCCGTTGACGACCATCGAGTCACCGTCGACCGACACCGTGCCGTTGAAGCGGCCGTGGGTCGTGTCGTACTGCGTCAGGTGGGCGTTGGTGTTCGGGTCGCCGAGGTCGTTGATCGCGACGATCTGCAGGTCGTGGGTCTTGCCGCCCTCGTAGTGGGCACGCAGGATGTTCCGGCCGATTCGGCCGTAGCCGTTGATGGCGACACGCAGGGTCATGACAGCTCCTTAGGTTGAATGCTTGGCGAGCACCGCACGGACGGTGTCCGCGACGTTCTCGGGCGTGAATCCGAAATGCTTGAACAGCGTGCCGGCGGGGGCGGACTCGCCGTAGCGGTCCAGGCCGACCACCGCGTCGCACCGGTACTTCCACCACCCGTCGGTGACGCCGGCCTCGACCGCGATCCGCGGGAGAGTGTCGGGCAACACGCGCGCCTTGTATGTGACGTCCTGCCGATCGAAGACCGAGGTGGAGGGCATCGACACGATCCGGACCTCGATGCCGTCCTGGGCGAGCAGGTCGCGGGCGGCCATCGCCAGGCCGAGCTCGGAGCCGGTGGCGATGAGGGCGCAGCGCGGCTCGGCCGCATCGCGGACCACGTAGCCGCCGTGGCGGATGGCCTCGACCTGCGCATCCGAGCGGGTCACGAAGGGCACGGCCTGGCGGGACAGCAGCAGCGCGCTCGGGCCGTCGTCGCGCTCGATCGACATCGCCCAGGCCACGGCGGTCTCGACCGGGTCGGCCGGGCGCCAGACGTCGAGCCCCGGAATCAGCCGCAGGCTCGCGGCGTGCTCGACCGACTGATGGGTCGGGCCGTCCTCGCCGAGCCCGATCGAGTCGTGCGTGAACACGTGGATCACGCGCTGCTTCATCAGCGCCGCCATCCGGATGGCATTGCGCGAATAGTCGCTGAAGGTGAGGAAGGTGCCGCCGAAGGGCAGGTGGCCGCCGTGCAGCGCGACGCCGTTCATCAGCGCCGCCATCCCGAATTCCCGGACGCCGTAGTTGATGTGCCGGCCGGCGACGAACGACTGGCCGTCGGGGCCGCCGAAGCTGCGGAAGGCGCCCGCGCCCTTCCAGTCGGTCAGGTTCGAACCGGTCAGGTCGGCCGAGCCGCCGAGCAGCTCGGACAGCGCGGGGCCGAAGTGGTTCAGCGCGTTCTGCGACGCCTTGCGGGTGGCGATGGTCTCGGCCTTCGCGACCGCCTCGTCGATCGCGCGCTGGGCGGTGAACTCCCAGGTCGCGGGCAGCACGCCGCGCATGCGACGCTCGAATTCGCCGGCCTGCTGCGGATGGCGCTCGGCATAGGCGGCGAAGAGGTCGTCCCAGGCGGCCTGGCGCTGCGCGCCGGAGCCGGTGGCGTCCCAGGCCGAGTAGACATCGGCGGGGATCTCGAACGGACCGTGGTTCCAGCCCATCCAGCGGCGCACGCCCGCGATCTCTTCGGCGCCCAGCGGCTCGCCGTGCGCCTTCGACTTGCCGGCGCGGGTGGGCGCACCCTTGCCGATGACGGTCCGGCACTGGATCAGGGTCGGGGCGAACCGCTGTCCGCCCGGCAGCTCGCGGCCGTTGGCCCCCCACTCCTTCGCGATCTCGATCGCGGCGTCGACCGCATCGACGTCATGGCCGTCGACGTCGGCGATCACGTTCCAGCCGTAGGCCTCGAAGCGGCGCAGCGTATCGTCGCGGAACCACGACTGGACCTCGCCGTCGATGGAGATGCCGTTGTCGTCGTAGAGCACGACGAGCTTGGACAGGCCCCAGGTTCCGGCGAGCGAGCAGACCTCGTGCGAGATCCCCTCCATCAGGCAGCCGTCGCCGGCGAACACCCAGGTGAAATGGTCGACGATGGGAAAGCCGTCACGGTTGAACTCGGCCGCCAGCATCCGCTCGGACAGCGCCATGCCCACCGCGTTCGCGAGGCCCTGACCGAGCGGTCCGGTGGTGGTCTCGACGCCCGGAGTGATGCCGACCTCGGGATGGCCGGGCGTCTTGGAATGCAGTTTTCGGAAATGTCTCAGCTCGTCGATCGACAGGTCGTAGCCGGTCAGGTGCAGCAGCGCGTACAGCAGCATCGAGCCGTGTCCGTTGGACAGCACGAAGCGGTCCCGGTCGAACCAGGTCGGGTGCGCGGGGTTGTGGCGCAGGTGTCGGCTCCAGAGCGCGACCGCGATGTCGGCCATGCCCATCGGCATGCCGGGGTGTCCCGAGGCGGCCTGTTCGACGGCATCCATCGCGAGCGCGCGGATCGCGGCGGCCATCCGGGCCGGTTCGCTGCGGTCGCGCGACGGGTCGGCGGACGAGTCGGCGGGGCCGGCGACGGCGGGGAGGGATGTCTGCATGGGGGCGCCTCGCGGGCCGGTCAGGCCCGGCTTGGGGGGGTGGGGAGCGTCGATTTTATCAAACGGGCGCGACCCGTCGGACAGCAGGCTACACTGCGCGGCGATGCCCGCCCCTACGGTGTACCGCCTGTTCCATGCCGGCCCGATCGCCGCCGGCGCCACGCTCCGGCTCGACGCCGAGACCAGCCACCATGCGCTGCGTGTGCTCCGGCTGGGCGCCGGCGATACGGTCGAAGTGTTCGACGGACAGGGCCGCCGCTGCGCGGCGACCCTGCTCGACGCCGATCCGCGGGGGGCGACGGTGGTCGCGGGCGAGCCCGCCGACGCGCGCACGGAGAGCCCCCTGGCCGTCGGCCTCGCGCAGGCGCTGCCCGCGGGCGACAAGATGGACTGGGTCGTCGAGAAGGCGATCGAGCTCGGGGCGAGCGCGATCCAGCCGCTCTTCTCGCGCCGTTCCGTGCTGAAGCTGGACGAGGCGCGCGCCGCGAAGCGCCTCGCCCACTGGCGCCGCATCGCGATCGCCGCCTGCATGCAGTGCGGTCGCGACGTGCTGCCCCCGATCGCCGAGCCGATGCCGATCGAGCGCTGGCTGATGCGGCCGGGCGGCCCCGGACGCCCGGGATCGCGCGGCGAGCGGGCGGCGTCTGCGAGCGGATCGGACGCCCCGCTGCGACTGCTGCTGTCGCCGCGCGGCGAGGGCGGGCTGGCGGCGCTGGCCGCCCCGGTCGGGGGCGCCTGGCTGCTGGCCGGGCCGGAGAGCGGACTGGACGACGACGAGGAGGCCCGCGCGGTCGCCGCCGGCTGGCAGCCGCTGCGCCTGGGGCCGCGGACGCTGCGCACCGAGACCGCCGGTCTCGCCGCCCTCGCCGCGCTGCAGGCGCGCTTCGGCGACTACTGACGCACCGGCGCCCGGCGCGGCCCACTCCTCCGGGCGTCCCCGCGAGCCGGGTCGTCACGACGGGAGCGCGGCGCTGCGCTAAGCTCGGCCCTCCGGCGGACCGGCTGGCGCCCTCCGCACCTCCAACCGAACCACGATAGGACTTCGACATGAGCCTGATGGACAACCTTCTCGGAGGCCTCGGCGGCGCGCTCGGCGGCCAGGCCCCGCAGGCCAACCCGCTGATGCAGGCGGCGATGGCGCTGCTCGCCGGCCAGCAGGGCGGCGGCGCGGGCGGACTGACCGACCTCGTCTCGGCCTTCACCCGCGGCGGCATGGGCGACGTCGTCCAGTCGTGGATCGGAACCGGCCAGAACCTGCCGATCTCGGCGGACCAGCTTCAGCAGGTGCTCGGCGGCGACACGATCGCCGGACTCGCGAAGCAGCTCGGGATGTCCCAGCAGGACGCCGGCAACGGACTCGCCGACCTGCTGCCCAAGCTGGTCGACTCGCTGACGCCGCAGGGCCAGCTGCCGCAGGGCGGGCTGGGCGACCTCGGCTCGATCATGGCGGCGCTCGGCGGGCGCCGCTGAGCGACCAGAACGCACGGAACGCGACGCCCCGCTCGGCGAACCCGTCGGCGGCGTCGCGGAACACCTCCAGCAGCGCGTCGCGCGCCTCGTCGCCGAACCCCGGTGCACGGGGCAGATGCTCGACGACCAGCACCAGGCCCGGCGCGCTCGCGCCCGGCTCGGGCTCCAGATCCGTCAGGCAGTCGTAGAGCGCATCGAGGTTCGCGCCGAAGTGCGCGGGCAGCCCGAAGCCGCGAGCGAGCGCGGACATCACCCCGGCCTTGTCGCGCGCATCGGCGCAGTCGGCATGCAGGAAGCGCTGGCCCGACGCGCGGGCCAGCCGGCGCAGGGCGGCCACCTTGCGGTCGGCGAGGGGTTCGACCGCGTTCGGCGGCAGGCTCTCGAGCGGGGTCATCGCGTCACTCCCGGATCCGCCGGAACGATCGGTAGTGGTCGTCGGTGTACCAGTACTCCCCCGAGACCCGCGCATCGCCTCCGGCGACGATGCGGCGGGCGCCGCGGTCGCGCGAGCCCGGCGTCTTGACGGTGTATTCGGTGTAGTAGCCGCGGGGCTGGCGGGGCAGCAGCCGCTCCCGATTGCCGAACACCGTGCCGTCCTTGCTGTACGGGAACGGGCCGCCGGCGCGGATCAGGGCCAGGGTCTCGCGCGCCTCGCGCGGCAGCTGGCGGACCGACACCTCGGCGCCCGCCTCGAGCGTGCCCTCGTCGCGCGAAAACGCGAACGCGCCGGCGGCGACCGCCAGCGCGACCAGGACCCAACCCATCCATCGGCGCATCGACATGGTGGCCGGATGCTACGGCACGAGGCGGGGCCGCGGAAGGACGACCCCAGTGCGACCCGGGTGTGCGATCAGGCCAGCGAGAGCGGCGGGCGCTCCAGCTCGTCGTCGGACGCGCCGGCCGGCGCGGCACGCACCGCATCGGCCGCCTGGGGCGGGGTCGGCTCGCCGCCGGTGACCGACCCGATCGCGCGGTCGAGCGCCGAGTCCTCGACGGCGATGCGGGCCTGACCGCGCTGGATCATGAACGCGAACTCGGAGCCCTGGATCGTCAGGCTCTCCTCGGGCTGGCGGGTCAGGATGAAGAGCTTGCGGGCGGGGCTGATCCAGGCGAGCTTGAAGACCCGCGCGCCGTCGTCGTCGGAGATCTCGATGTGCTGGCCGCGCCGCAGCGCGGACAGCACCTGGTCCGACGCGGAGACGGTCGGCGCCCCCTCGGACTCGTCGGTGCGCGGCTCGAAGCGCACCGTGCCGTCGGCCTGCATCCGCACGGCGACCGCGCCGCCGGACTTCGTGGCGGCGGGACGCGGCGGCACCGGCGCCTGGGCGCGCTTCTTCGCGGCGGCGATCTCCAGCGTGTGCGCGCGCAGCAGCTCGTCGAAGAACGCGGTCCCCTCGGCCTCGGGGATCTCGACCCGGGCCAGTCCGTCCTTCAGGCCGCGGATCAGGTTCGGCAGGACCGTCGCCAGCCGAACGATCTCCTCGGACTGCTTCGGTGCGACGCTCCACACGAGGTAGTCCGCCACCCGCATCCCGGCCTCCCAGGCCTGCGCGGCGGCCTCGCCCTCGTGGTCCGCGCGCAGGCGCGCGAGCACCTGCGTCCACCAGCGGTGCAGGAATTCCCGCACGAAGGGCGGCGTGTCCTTGTCGAGGCGCCGTCCGAGTTCGGAGCGGGCATCGTCCTGCGCGATCGCCAGCGTCTCGCGCAGGGCGGCCTCGCGGGCCATCGCCTCGAGGCCCGCGGCACGCCGCTCCGATTCGGCGCGCGCGAGCGCGTCGATCTCGTCGAGCGCCCGGTCGAAGATCGACAGGTCCGCATCGAACTCGGCGACGATCCGATCGACGATCCGGGCGAGCCCCTCGGTCATCGGGGCGCCGGGTGCCAGGTCGGCATCGGGATCGGCGCCGACGTCGGAGATGCGGTCGATCAGCCGGCGCATCGGATGCTGCCGGCGGGCGAAGAAGCTGCGGTCGAGCAGCGCGGCCTTGACCGCGACCACCTGCAGGCGCAGCAGCTGCTGCTTGATGGAATCCGGCAGCCGCCGATCCGAATAGATGTAGTCGAACACCATCGAGACGATCTCGACGGTGATCTGGTCGAGCGGCGAGCCCTGCTCGCGCACGCGTTCGACGATCGCCGGCAGCATCCCGACGACATCGAGCTGGGTCGGATCGCGCTGGATCGCGGTCAGCGACGCGACCAGCGGACGCTGCACCGGTGCGACCGGGATGTCGGCGACGCCGAACATCGCCGGATTCGACAGCATCCGCGCGACCTGCATGCGCCCGGCCGGCCGGCCCGCCGAGGCATCGCTCATGGCGGCCTGCAGCGCCTCCATCGGATCGAGGATCGCACCGTACCCGTCGACCGCCGCCGCGGCAGTGGCGCCCTCTTCCTCCCACTGCGCACCGCCGATGCCGTGGGCGGCCCCGGGGTGCCCCGGCGCGCCGCGCGCGGCGCCGGCATGCATCGGCGCACCGCGCATCGCACCGCCCTGCCCCGCGCCCTGCGCGCCACCGTATCCGCCGCCCGCCTGCATGCCGCCGCCCGGAGGTCCGCCCGCCTGCGCGCCCCCCGCATCGCGGGAGGGACCGGCGGCCTCGGCGTCGCCGGCCCGCCGGGTCGACGCGAAGGTCTGCACCTGCGGCCGGATCTTGGGCAGCACGTGGTTCGAGCGCAGGCGCTCGTTGACCACGGCGTAGATGCCGTTGAGGTTCTGGGACACGTGGGGCTCGAAGGCGTCGAGCAGCGCGACCTTGACCTCCGGACGCGGCGACAGCTCCGAGAGCGCGGTCTTGAGCGCCTCGAACACCGCCTCCGGCGAGACCGGATGCTTGCCCTCGTCGAACCAGTCCCGGTCGAGCAGCGCACCCAGCCGGGCCCGGATGCCGAGCACCTCGTCCGGGTCCAGCCGGCTCTTGGCGCGGCCGATCAGGCGGTCGACGCTCAGCCGGTCGCTGATGACGTCGTCGGAGACCAGCTGCAGCGGTGCCTCGTCCTGCGACGGCCCCTCGGCGACGGCCGCCGCGGCGCCGTCGAGCGCGTACAGGCGGCGCTCGAAGATGTCCCCGAAGCTGCGCCGGAAGCGGCTCTCGATCTCGCCGCGGTTCTCGCGCACCAGCATCACCGCGTCGAGCAGGGCCTGCTGCTGATCCGAACGGAACGAGCGCAGCGCCTCCGCGGTCAGCTCGTCGCTCATCTTGTTCAGGGCCTGGGCGACCACCTCGGACATGCGCTGGAGCACCAGCTCGCGACAGTCCTCGAGCAGTTCGAACCGCTTGCGCGAGCGTCCGGGCATGCCCGCACCGCCCCCTGCACCGGGTTGCGCTCCTGCACCGTCGATCGGAAGTCCGCTGGTCGCCATGGCCTCGTGGCCGCGACGAATGCGGCCGTATGCGGGATGGAACACCCGCTTCTCCGAGGGTAGCCACGCCCGGCGCGCCCCGCAGGCGGCACGGGCCCGACGCGCATCCACGCCCGACGAACGGCGACCGCGCCCCGCGGCCGGGGTGCCGCGGATCGGTCCGGATCGACCGCCGGGCCCGCCTCGCCGTCCGCCCGGGGGCTCAGCGCGAAGCGTTGATGTCCACGACGGTCCAGGCGGTCATGTTGACCAGCCGGCGCACGGTCGAGGACGCGGTCAGCACGTGGACCGGGCGGGCCGCGCCCAGCAGCACCGGGCCGATCGCGATGTTGTTGCCCGCGGCGGTCTTGAGCAGGTTGTACGAGATGTTCGCGGCATCGATGTTCGGCAGCACCAGCAGGTTCGCCTCGCCCGACAGCGTGGTCCGCGGCATCAGCCTGCGGCGGTAGTCGCTGTCGAGGGCGGCATCCCCGTGCATCTCGCCGTCGATCTCGAGGTCGGGCGCCCGCTCGCGCAGGATCGCCAGCGCATCGCGCATCTTGAGGGCCGACGGTCGGTTCGACGAGCCGAAGTTCGAGTGCGACAGCAGCGCCACCGACGGCTTGATGCCGAAGCGGCGCAGCTCGTCGGCGGCCATCAGGGTGATCTCGGCCAGCTCCGATGCCGTCGGGTCCGCGTTCACGTGCGTGTCGACCAGCGTGACCTGCCGCCCGGGCAGCATCAGCGTGTTCATCGCCGCGTAGACGCTCGCCCCCGGCTTGCGCCCGATCACGTCGTCGATGTACTGCAGGTGCTGCGAGTACGGGCCGAACGATCCGCACAGCATGCCGTCGGCCTCGGCGCGATGGACCATCAGCGCACCGATCAGCGTGTTGCGCCGCCGGACCTCGATCTGGGCGTACTCGGGCGTGACGCCCTTGCGCTCGACCAGCGCGTGGTAGCTCTGCCAGTAGTCCCGGAAGCGCTCGTCCCATTCGGGGTTCACGATCCCGAAGTCGCGTCCGGCCCGGATGCGCAGGCCGAAACGCTCGATGCGGCGCTCGATCACCGCGGGCCGTCCGACGAGCATCGGCTTGGCGAGCTTCTCGTCGACGATCTGCTGGACCGCCCGCAGCACACGCTCGTCCTCGCCCTCGGCATAGACGATGCGCCGCGTCTCGCCGCGCCGGGCGGACGAGAAGATCGGCTTCATGAAGTTGCCCGAGTGATAGACGAACTGCTCGAGCTGCGACCGGTAGGCGTCGAAGTCGGCGATCGGGCGCGTCGCGACGCCGGAATCCATCGCCGCCTTCGCGACCGCGGGCGCGATCTTGACGATGAGCCGCGGGTCGAAGGGACGCGGGATCAGGAACTCCGGGCCGAACGCCTGGCCGGGGCCGCCGTACGCGGCGGTCACGACGTCCGACTGCTCGGCGCGTGCGAGTTCGGCCACCGCCCGGACCGCGGCGATCTCCATCTCGCGGGTGATGGTGGTCGCGCCGACGTCGAGCGCGCCGCGAAAGAGGAAGGGGAACACCAGGACGTTGTTGACCTGGTTCGGATAGTCGCTGCGACCGGTGGCGATGATCGCGTCGTCGCGGACCTCGCGGACCTGCTCGGGCAGGATCTCGGGCGTCGGGTTCGCGAGCGCGAGGATCAGCGGCCGCGGCGCCATCTTCGCGACCATCGCCGGCTTGAGCACGCCGCCCGCGGACAGGCCGAGGAACACGTCGGCGTCGCCGATCACGTCGGCGAGGGTCCGGGCATCGGTGGGCTGCGCGAACCGCGCCTTCTCGTCGTCCATCAGCACGGTGCGGCCGGCGTAGACGACGCCCTCGATGTCGGTCACCCAGATCTGCTCGCGCCGGAAGCCGAGGTCGAGCAGCAAGTCCAGGCAGGCGAGCGCCGCCGCACCGGCGCCGCTGACCACCAGCTTGCAGTCGGCGACACGCTTGCCCACCACCTCCAGGCCGTTGAGGATCGCCGCGCCGACGACCACGGCGGTGCCGTGCTGGTCGTCATGGAAGACGGGGATCTTCATCCGCTCGCGCAGCCGGCGCTCGACGTGGAAGCACTCAGGCGCCTTGATGTCCTCGAGGTTGATGCCGCCGAAGGTCGGCTCGAGCGAGGCGATGATGTCGACGAGACGGTCGGGATCGGTCTCGGCGATCTCGAGGTCGAACACGTCGATGCCGGCGAACTTCTTGAACAGGACGCCCTTGCCTTCCATGACCGGCTTGGCGGCGAGCGGGCCGATCGCGCCGAGACCGAGCACCGCGGTACCGTTGGTGATGACTGCGACGAGGTTGCCGCGCGCGGTGTAGCGGAACGCGTTGGCGGGGTCCTCGACGATCATCTCGCAGGCGGCGGCGACGCCCGGCGAGTAGGCCAGCGCGAGGTCGCGCTGATTCACCAGGCTCTTCGTCGGGGTGACGGAGATCTTCCCGGGCCGGCCCTGCTCGTGGTATTCGAGCGCCGCGCGGCGCAGGTCGGGATTCATGGGCTGGGCCATCGCGAGGCGCCTCGTGTCGTTCTGTGGGACCGGCCGCGATTATCACCCGGACCGCGGTACCCCTTCGGACGAACCCTCAGCGCACCGGCGCGGTGCGCCGTCATGACCGGGTCGACGGCGCCCCCTCGGCTGTTGCACCCGCGTCACGAAGCGTGCCGGACGACGAGGCGGCCGCGAGCCGTCCGGTGGCCGCCGGTCGGCCGTCTCCCGGCGGTCGGCGGTCGACGGCGCGCCGCCCGACCGGTGGCCCCGCGAAGCGCCCCGCGGCGGGTGAGCGGACGCGTCGGAACGGCTAAGCTGGCAGCGACGGGCGCCGATGCGGCCCGATCGTGGAGCGGGGGCGTCCCCCGGAGCCTGACGGACGACGGATCTGATGACATCGACAGCGAGGAACGGGCTCGACGCATCGGGCGCGGCGCGCGCACGGCCCGCCATGGACGGCGACGGCGGCGACGCGCCTTCGGCCGAGGCCCGCCGCTCCGCGGACGCACTGCTGTCGTCCCTCGGCCACGATCTGCGCTCGCCGCTGAACGGTGTCGTCGGCATGGTCGAACTGCTCCGCGGCACGCGACTCGACGGCGAGCAGCGCGGCTACGTCGATGCGCTCCAGCGATCGGCCGACGCGCTGGTCGACGTCGTCGACGATCTCCTCGAGGTCTCGAGTCTGAACGGCGGCCAGGTCGGTCTGGCGCGCGGCACGTTCTCGCCGCAGCGGTGCGCCCAGGACGCGATCGCGCTGCTGCGGCCGCGGGCGGAGCGCAAGGGGCTGTCGCTGGTCTTCTGGAGCCGCGCGATGCCCGAGCGGCTGGTCGGCGACGCGGCACGCCTGCAGCAGGTCCTGATGAAGCTGCTGTCGCACGCGATCGAGTCGACCGTCCGCGGCGAGGTGCGCCTCGAGCTGTCGGCGCTGCCTCAGCCCGACGGCCGCTGGCGGCTGCAGGGCACGGTGGCCGACACCGGCGTCGGACTGGACGCCGCACAGCGGGCCCGGCTGGCGTCGCTGTTCGCGGGCGAGTCGGCGGGCCCGGCGCTGCGCGAGGCGTCCTCCGGGCTCGGCCTCGCGATCTGCGCCCGGCTGCTCGCGCTGATGGGCGGCGCGCTGTCGGTCGAGAGCCGGCCGGGCGAAGGCAGCCGATTCCGATTCGACGCACTGCTCGAGGCCGATGCCACGGCCACGGCGACCCCGGGCGCACCGGTGTCGCTGTCCGCGCTGCGGGTCCTGGTGGTCGACGACGACGCGGTCTCGCGGACGCTGGCGATCGGCGTGCTCGGGCGACTCGGCATCGCGGCCCGCATCGCGCACGACGGCCGCGAGGCCATCGTCGAGGTGGCGGACCGGCCCTACGACGTCGTGGTCATGGACGTGCGCATGCCGGGACTCGACGGACACGAGGCGACGCGGGCGATCCGCGCGCTGCCGCCGGGGGCCCATCAGCCGTGGATCGTCGCGCTCACGTCGGAGCTCCACGCCGACGACCGGCGCCGCTGCCGCGAAGCCGGGATGGACGACTACATCGCCAAGCCGTTCCGCGCCGAGACGCTGAGGGAGACGCTGCAGCGCGCGCTCGAGCGGCTGAAGCCCGCTCCCTGAAGCCCGCTCCCTG
>RPRK01000088.1 GCA_003818495.1 Burkholderiales bacterium | reverse complement strand
CGGTAGTTCATGCCGTGCCGGTGGGCCGGCATCCAGGCATCGACCGCGAGGCGCTCGATCGCGGACGTCGGCTCGGCCTGCTGACACACCACGAACTCGATCGAGAACGGCCGTCCGACCTCGATCGCGCCGGCGGACGGACGCCACGCGATCTCGATCCCGGGCTGCACGATGCGGCGGACCGCGGGCCCGGCTTCGGGCAGCGAGCAGGCCGACGCCGCGGGCCCGGCCGCTCGGGCCGTCGCCGGGTGCATCGAACCGGCGAGGACGAGCAGGACCGCGACGCCTGCAGCGAGCGCGCCCTGCGGCCCCGGTGCACGTCCGCTCGTCGCCGTCGCGCTGCCGCCCTGCGTCACGGCGCGATCGGCGGCCGGCGGGCGGCGAGCATCGCTTCGGCGTTGCGCCACGCGATGCCCTCGGCGAGGCCCGCGGGCAGGTCGGCCAGCCAGCGGCGCGCCCAGGCGGCGTGCTCGGGCACGTACCACCAGCGCTCGGGCGAGAAGGTGTCGGTGCCGAGCATGAAGCGGGCCGGGAACTCGGTGAACGCATCGCGCCATTCGGCGGCGACGCGTCCGTCGGTGGCCGGGTCGCTGCGGAACGCGAGGTCGGCCCACAGCATCGGATGGCGGCGCAGCGTCGCGCGCACGTCCGCCGGGCTCGCGAAGCCGGCGTGGGCCCACAGGATGCGCGCCCCCGGGTCCTGCCTGAACACCCGCTCGACCGCGTCGGCGTCGCCGTGCAGGTGCAGCAGCAGGCCGTCGCGGCGGGCGAGCTCGACGACGCGGCGCATCACCGGCAGGTCGGCGTCCGCGCCGTAGACGTGGAACTCGCCGATCGCCACGTAACGGTGCTTCGCGAGCCGCGACTCGAGGTGCGGGATCACCGTTTCGTCGCGGACCCAGGTGCCGATCTCGCCGCGCGTGCGATACGGGCGCAGCGACGGCACGATGAGATCGGGCGCCTCGGCGAAGAGCTTCTGCGTGCCCTCGTCCGACGAGCTCGAGACCATCACGCGCTTGAGGCCGGCGCGGCGCAGCAGCGCGACCGCCTCCTTGGGCGGGAGCGTGGTCCACGCGTCGTGGCTGTAGTGGACGTGGGCGTCGAAGATCGGCAGGTCGGCGGCGGCCGCCCCGCCCGGCATCGCCAGCAGCCCCGCGATCGCGGTCGCGAGCGCCGCGAGCGCCACGAGCGACCGGCGGGCCGCGGCCACGGTGCGTGCCGACTGCGACTGCGAAGGCGACCGGGACCGCGACGGGACCTCGGGGCGGTGGGGCGATCGGCGCATCGGCGGTCTCCGGAGGGCGGGCACGGGGCCCGGCGCTCGAAGCCCTCGTCCGTCGAGGATACCCGAGGCGTCGCGGGCGTCGGCCGATGCCGGCACGCGGCGCGGGGGTGCCCGGCGGCGGGTTGCGTCCGCCGCGCGGATCGCCTCCAATCGACACTCCGACCCGACGAGAGACGCGATGACGCCGTGCCCGGCCCCCTGCCCACACGGCGAGCGCGCACCGCACGTGCCACGATCCGGTGGGGCGTGCGTACGTCCCCTGCGACAGCGGCTCGGCGTGCTGCCGATCGTGGTGCTGACCGGCGCAATGGGCTTCGTGCTGACCGGGATGCTGGCCGTGGCGCTGGCCGGCCTGCTCGCCGCGCCCGCCACGGCCGCCACGGCCGCCCCCGAGGATCGCCTGCGGATCGGCTCGAAGCGCTTCACCGAGTCGTACGTGCTCGCCGAGGTCCTCGCGCGCGCCGCCGACCCGGCCCGGCCGGCCGAGGTGCTGGCCGGCCTGGGCAACACCGCGATCGTCTACGAGGCCCTGCGCGCGGCCCGCATCGACCTGTACCCCGAGTACCTCGGCACGATCGATCGCGAGATCCTCAAGGGCGAGGGCGGGGCGGACCTCGCGTCGATCCGCGTACGGCTCGCGCCCCTCGGGCTCGGCGTCGCGGTGCCGCTCGGCTTCAACAACGGCTACGCGCTCGCGATGCGCGAGAGCGAGGCCGAACGGCTCGGGATCCGCAGGCTGAGCGACCTCGCGGCGCATCCGACGCTGCGTGCGGGCCTGTCGAACGAGTTCATCGGCCGCGCCGACGGCTGGCCGGGACTGGCCGCCCGCTACGGACTGCCGCAGCGGCCGACCGGGCTCGATCATGCGCTGGGCTATGCGGCGCTCGCCGAGGGTCGCATCGACCTGATGGACATCTACACCACCGACGCGAAGATCGGGCAGCTGAAGCTGCGGGTCCTCGAGGACGACCGGGGCCACTTCCCGCGCTACGACGCGGTGCTGCTGCACCGGCTCGACGTGCCCGCGCGCACGCCCGCCGCGTGGGCACGCTTGCAGGCGCTCGAAGGCCGGATCGACGAGCGCGCGATGATCGCGATGAACGCCCGGGCCGAACTCGACGGCGTGTCCTTCGAGACGATCGCCCGCGACTTCCTGGCTGGCCTCTCGGGCGCCGCCGGCGGCGGTGAGCAACCGGCCGATCCGGTCGCACGTCGCGGACCGATCGACAAGCTGTTCGCCCCCGACCTCGGGCGGCTCGCCGCGCAGCACCTCGGGCTGGTCGCGGCCTCGGTCGCCGCAGCGGTCGCGATCGGCCTGCCGCTGGCGATCGCGGTGGCCGCGCGCCCGCGGGCCCGCGCCGCGGTGCTCGCGGTGGCCGGCGTCCTGCAGACGGTGCCCTCGCTCGCGATGCTCGCGCTGCTGATCGCGGCCACCGGCACGATCGGCGTGTTGCCCGCGGTGCTCGCGCTGACGCTCTACGCGCTGCTGCCGATCGTCCACACCGCGGTCGCCGGCCTGGCCGGGGTGCCGCAAGGCCTGCGCGACGCGGCCGACGCGCTCGCGCTCACCCGCGGCCAGCGACTGCGCCTGGTGGAACTGCCGGTCGCGATGCCGATGATCGTCGCCGGTCTGCGCACCGCCACGACGATCTGCGTCGGCACCGCGACGATCGCCGCGTTCATCGGCGCGGGCGGCTTCGGCGAGCGCATCGTCACCGGCCTGGCGCTCAACGACGGCGCGCTGCTGCTGGCCGGCGCGCTGCCCTCGGCGGCGCTCGCGATCGCACTGGATGCGGCGCTCGCGCTGCTCGAGCGTCGGCTGCGCGGGGGCGCGCCCGCCCCGGCGGCTACGCCGCGATGACCTGACCGGGCAGGTGGCGGTACGAGGGCCGCTGCAGGTAGCGGACCCACGAGTAGCGGATGTTCTGGTCGCCGAAGCCGTGGAAGTTCAGGCCCGCCTGCGTGAACGCCACCGACGGGTCGCGCTCGATCACGTCGGCGATCGCGCGGGTCCACATCCGCGGTCCGGACCAGTCGACGACCGCGGCCTTGACGTCGTCGAACGGGCGCCCGCGCACCCGAGGCCAGGTCTCGACGATGCGTTCGAGCGCACGGGCGAGGAACGGATGACCGGGCTCGAAGGCGAGGCACCAGTTCAGGCGGTTGAACCTCGGATGCTGGAGCAGCGCGCTCGCGCGGGGCGGCAGCGGGTCCGTCTGCCAGGAGACCGGCTGCAGCAGCGGCGTGTCCTCGGCGGCGATCACCGCCCGGTCGTTCGGCGCGATCAGCTCGTCGAGCGGCACCGTCAGCATCTTGTTCACGTCGCAGTAGACGCCGCCGTGGCGCCACAGCACCGCATAGCGCCAGATGTCCGTGCGCAGCGGCCCGATCCGCGCGCTGCGATAGACGTCGAGGATCGGCTCGCCGGCGTGGTTCGCCTCCATGTAGGTGTCGCAGCCCGCGTTGTCGGTCAGCTCGAAGCTCCACCCCGCGTTCATCTCGCGGAACCGTGCGAGATAGGCGGCGTGCGTGCGTCCGAAGGCCGGCGTGTCCCAGGTCTGGCGCACCACGTTGGGAATGTGCCCCGTCCTCGGAGGCACGGCCGTGTACAGGTGCGCGACGCTGCGCAGCGGGAGCTGGCCGAGCAGCAGCGCGCCCGCGCGATAGGCGAGCTGCTTGCGGCTGCGCACGGGCGCCGACGCCGGAGCCGGGACGGCAGCAGGGGGAGGAGACGGGTGGGGCGGGGCGGATTCGCTCAATCGGGACACCGGCACGGCCTGCGACGACCCGTAGTCTACGTGTCGCCGGTCGGGGTGCGCTTGCGGCGGCGGAGCGTACGGGCGAGCATCGGGGACTTCCTCCTGTCCGGATCCTCCATCTCCATGCCCGAGTTCGACTACGACCTGTTCACCATCGGCGCCGGTTCCGGTGGCGTGCGCGCCAGCCGCGTCGCCGCCGGCCACGGCGCGCGCGTCGCGATCGCCGAGGACCACCGCGTCGGCGGCACCTGCGTGATCCGAGGCTGCGTGCCGAAGAAGCTGCTCACCTACGCCGCGCACTTCAGCCAGGACTTCGAGGACGCGGCGGGCTACGGCTGGACCGTCGGCCGACCCGAGTTCTCGTGGCCGGCGCTCAAGGCCGCCAAGGACCGCGAGATCGAACGCCTCGAGGGCATCTACCGCAAGCTGCTCGCGCAGTCGGGCGTGACCGAGATCGACGGCCGCGCGATCGTGGTCGACCCCCACACGGTCGAGGTCGCCGGCCGCCGCGTCACCGCGCGCCACCTGCTGGTGGCCACCGGTGGCTGGCCGGTGCGCCCCGACTTCCCGGGTGCCGACCTGTGCATCACCTCGAACGAGGCCTTCGAGCTGTCCGAGCTGCCGAAGCGGGTCCTGGTGATCGGCGGCGGCTACATCGCCGTCGAGTTCGCCGGCATCTTCCGGGGCCTCGGTGCCACCGTCACGCTCGCCTATCGCGGCGATCAGGTGCTGCGCGGCTTCGACGACGACGTGCGCGCGCACCTGTCGATCGAGCTGGTCCGCCACGGCATCGACCTGCGCCTGCACGCAGTGCCCGAGTCGGTGGAGCGGCTGTCCGACGGCACGCTGCGGGCGATGCTGCGCACCAGTGCCGGGGTCGAGCCGCACGAGGTCGATGCGGTGATGCTCGCGACCGGTCGCGCGCCGGCGACCCGCGGTCTCGGGCTCGAGGCGGCGGGCGTGGTGCTCGATGCCGACGGTGGCGTCGTCGTCGACCCGTTCGGGTCGACCGCGGTACCCAGCATCCATGCCGTCGGCGACGTCACCAACCGGATCGCGCTCACCCCGGTCGCGATCCGCGAGGGCGCGGCGCTCGCGGCCACGCTGTTCGGCGGCAAGCCCACGCGCGTCGACCATGCCGACGTCGCCCATGCGGTGTTCTCGGATCCGCCGGTGGGCGCGGTGGGCCTGACCGAGGGCGAGGCGCGTGCCGCCTCCGATGCGGTGACGGTGTTCAAGGCGACCTTCCGGCCGATGAAGGCCACGCTGTCGGGGCGCGACCAGAAGACCCTGATGAAGCTGGTGGTCGACGCCGACACGCAGCGCGTGCTGGGCGCGCACATGGTCGGACCGGACGCCCCGGAGATCATCCAGGGCATCGCGATCGGCGTGAAGGCGGGGCTGACGAAGGCGCAGTTCGACGAGACGGTGGCGATCCACCCGACCGCGGCCGAGGAGTTCGTGACGATGCGCTGAGGCCGCCGGGCGCGCCGCGTCAGCGCGCGTCCCAGCAGACCCGCCACCAGCGACGGGTCGTCGCCAGCACCAGCAGCCCGGCCGCGCACGAGGCGGCAGCCGCCATCGGCGCGCCGAGCTGCTCGGCCGTCGCGCCGAGGGCGAGGAACCCGAGCGGCGCGGTGCCGATCGCCATCGTCAGCAGGCCCATCGCCTGGGTGCGCCGCTCGGGGGGCGCCGCGCCGAACACCAGCGTCGCCTGCATCACCGCGAACGCCGCCTGCCCGAGTCCGGAGACGAACAGCGCCGCCGCGGCCCAGCGCACGTCGGTGCAGGCGGCGAAAGCCGCCACCATCAGGAAGAAGGTGACGATCCCGACGACGTAGGCGCGGCCCTGCGGTGGCGGGCGGGTCAGCGCAGCGAGGGCGACCGCCCCGATCAGCGTGCCCAGGCCGTCGGCGCTGGCCAGCAGGCCCACCCCGTCGGGGCCGAGCCCGAGCCGGTCCCGCCCGATCACCGGCACCATGCTGAGGACCGGCCAGCCGAACAGGTTGAACAGCACCGTGACCCACAGCGCGCCGGCCAGGCCCGGGCGCTCGCGCACCATCGCCAGGCCGTCGACGATCGTCGCCAGCACCCCGACCGGTGCGCCCGCCACCGCGACGCGCGGCCGGGGTCGGACCTTCAGCACCGCGACGATGGCGACGGCGTAGAGCAGCACCACCGGCCCGAGCACCCCGGCCATGCCCCCGTTGGCGAGCAGCAGTCCGCCTGCGGCGGGTCCGGCGAGCTTGCAGGCGTTGCTCGCGCCGACGTCGAGCGCCATCGCACGGGCCATCCGTGCCGTCCCGGCGAGCTCGCCGACCATCGCCCGCCGGATCGGATTGTCGGCGGCCCACACGATGCCGCCCAGCACGCTCGCCACCGCGACGTGCCAGACCTCCAGGCGGCCGGTGGCGGCGGCCACCAGCAGCGCGAGCGCGGCCACCGACTGCACGCCGAGCATCCCGAGCACCCCGGTGCGCCCCGGGATCCGCGCGGCGAGGGCGCCGAAGGCCACCCCGAGCAGCCCGAGCGGCAGCAGCCGCAGCATCAGCATGCCGGCGACCGCGAAGGCCGAGCCGGTACGCTCGTAGGTGAAGACGCCGACCACGAGCACCTCGAGCCAGCGCACGAAGTACGTGATCAGCCCGGCCGCCCACAGCCTGCGGAAGTCGGGGTCGCGGAGCAGCGGCGCGGCGGCATCGGTCATCGGCGTGCATTGTCCGCCGACGGCCGGGTCCGCGTGTCCGCTAGACTCGCCGGACATTCCAGTCACGCTCAGGCCCGCCCCGTCATGACCCGCATCCGTTCCGTTCCCGCCCTCGTCGGCCTGTCGGCCGCGCCGATGCTCGCGCTGTCCCTGCTCGCCGCACCCACCTGCGCGGCCGCCGCCGAGCCGCGCAGCGGCGCCGAGGTCTACGAGCTGGTCTGCACGACCTGCCACGAGGCCGGCGTTGCAGGCGCCCCGAAGCGCGGCGACGTCAAGGCCTGGAAGCCGCTGATCGCCGAAGGCCAGGCGTCGCTGTCGCGCACCGCGATCAAGGGCATCCGCGGCATGCCGGCCAAGGGCGGGCGCCCGGACCTGAGCGACCTCGAGGTGCGGCGGGCGGTGGCCTACCTCGCGAACGCCTCCGGTGCGAAGTGGGCCGAACCGAAGAAGTGATCGCCGCGACCGCGCCCTGCTGTTCCCCGTCGATTCCGCCCGCTCCATGACCCACGACACCTACCGGCTGCTCGGCGGCCCCGGCTCCCCGTACTCGCTCAAGATGCGCGCCATCCTGCGCTACCGCAGGCTGCCCCACGTCTGGATCGTGCCCCGGGGCTACATCGGCACCGGCGGGGAGCTGGCGCAGGCCGGCAAGGGGATCATCCCGGTCGTGCAGTACCCCGACGGCGGCTACCGCGCGGACTCCACGCCGATCGCCTACGACCTCGAGCGGCGCCACCCCGGCGTGCGCTCGATCGTCCCCGACGACCCGGCGCAGGCGTTCGTGTCGCACCTGATCGAGGACATGGCCGACGAGATGCTCGTGACGGCGATGTTCGAGATGCGCTGGGCGAGCGCCGAGGACCAGGCCTTCTGCGCGACCCGGCAGCTGTCCGGATGGCTGTCGCCGATCCCGCGGGCCGAGCTCGACGAGATCGTCCTGCGCTTCACCGGGCGGCAGACGACGCTGCGGGCCAAGCTCGTCCAGGACGAGGGGGTCGCGCCGTTGCGGCGCCTGTATGCGGACGTGCTGTCGGTCGTCGAGCGCATGCTCGACGCGTCCCCCTACCTGCTCGGCACGCGCCCGTCGCTCGGCGACTTCGGGCTCTACGCGCAGCTCCACCAGTGCTCGATCGACCCGACCGCGAGCGCGATCATGCGGCGCGACGCACCTCGGACCTTCCAGTGGACGCATGCACTGGACGACGCGAGCGGCGTCGACGGCGAGTGGGGGGCGCCGGGCGTCTGGAGCGACGCGGTCCACGGGATGCTGTCGATCGCCGGGCGGTGGTACCTGCCCGCGATGCTGGCCAACGCGCAGGCCGCAGCCGCGGGCGAGCGGCGTTACGCCACCCGACTGGACGGGCTCGCCTGGGCCGCACGCACGGATCCGTACAAGGTGAAGTGCCTCGGCTGGCTGCGCCGCGATCTGGCGGCGCTGCCCGCCGACGCGCTCGGGGCGCTGCGACCGCTGCTCGAGCGGCACGGCTGCTGGGCCGCGCTGTGCCCCGGTGCGTCCCCGGCGCTCGACGTGCCGCCGATGGCGCCGATGTAGCCGATGCAGCCCGACCGGCACCGCCGGCCGGCCCGCACGCGACGATCCGCGATCGCGGTCGCCGCGCGCCGCCTCGCCTCAGCTCACATCACCGCGCCCAGGTACCAGGGCACGAACTCCTCCTGCCCGATGCCGAGCGCCTCGCTCTTGCTCGGCTCGCCCGAGGCCACGCGCAGCACCAGCTCGAAGATCTCGCGGCCCTTCTGCTGCACGCTCATCGTGCCGTCGACGATGTCGCCGCAGTTGACGTCCATGTCGTCGGTCATGCGCTCGTAGAGCGGCGTGTTGGTGGCGAGCTTGATCGACGGGCTGGGCTTGCAGCCGTAGACCGAGCCGCGCCCGGTGGTGAAGCACACCAGGTTCGCGCCGCCTGCGACCTGCCCGGTGGCCGACACCGGGTCGTACCCCGGGGTGTCCATGAACACGAAGCCGCGCGCGGTGACCGGCGCCGCGTACTCGAACACGTCGACCAGGTTGGTCGTGCCGCCCTTGGCGACCGCGCCGAGCGACTTCTCGAGGATGGTGGTCAGCCCGCCCGCCTTGTTGCCGGGCGACGGGTTGTTGTCCATCGAGCCCTCGTTGCGCTCGCAGTAGCCCTCCCACCACTTGATGCGGGTGATGAGCTTGTCGGCCACCGCCTGCGAGACCGCGCGGCGCGTGAGCAGGTGCTCGGCGCCGTAGATCTCGGGCGTCTCGGACAGGATCACGGTGCCGCCGTGCGCCACCAGCAGGTCGCAGGCCGCACCCAGCGCCGGGTTGGCGGTGATGCCCGAATAGCCGTCCGAGCCGCCGCACTGCAGGCCGATGGTGATGTGGCTCGCCGGCACGCGGCTGCGGGTCATCGCGTTGGCGTGCGGCAGCATCGACTCGACCGCGGCGATCGCGGCGGCCATGGTCTTCTTCGTGCCGCCCGAGTCCTGGATGATCAGCGGCTCGAGCAGCGGGCCCTGCTCCATGCCCTCGGCGGCGAACAGCGCGTCCATCTGGTTGGCTTCGCAGCCCAGGCCGATGATGACGATGCCGGCGAAGTTCACGTGGCGCGTGTAGCCGGCGATGGTCCGGCGCAGCACGTCCATGCCCTTGCCGTTGGAGTCCATGCCGCAGCCCACGCTGTGGGTGATCGGCACGATGCCGTCGACGTTCGGGAACGCCGCGAGCCGCTCGGGCGTGAAGTGGGCGGCGACGAACTTCGACACGCTGGCCGAGCAGTTCACCGTCGAGACGACGCCGATGTAGTTGCGGGTGGCGACGCGGCCGTCCGGGCGCACGTAGCCCATGAACGTGGCCGGCTCGGCGGGCGCGGCCACCGGCTTGACGTCGACGCCGACCGCGTAGTCGCGCTCGAAGGCCTCGAACGCCAGGTTGTGGGTGTGCACGTGCTGGCCGGGCAGGATGTCGGTGGTGGCGAAGCCGATGATCTGGCCGTAGCGGCGCACCGGCTGACCCTTGGCCACCGGCTTGGTGGCGAGCTTGTGGCCGGGCGGCACGGCGTCGACGCAGACGACGTCCTCGTCGGCGATGCGCGTGCCGGGCTGCAGCGGCCGCGCCGCGATGACGACGTCGTCGACCGGGTTCAGTCGGAGGACGGGCTTCTTGATGACTTGGATGGTGGCGGACATGGCGTGGGGTCTCGAGAGCGTGGCCGCGTCGGCGCGGCGGATCGATGCGGGATTATCGCGCGTCGGGCCGGATCAATGGTTCAGCACCCTCGGCAGCCAGACGGACAGCGCCGGAATTGGAGTCTTCACCTCCGAACCCGGTGCGCACGCCTCGATTCGGGCGGTACGCATCGTTCAGTCGAAGACATGGAGCGCCGTGCGATGGCGCGAGATGAAATCCCAGTCGTAGGTCACGCCCAGCCCCGGTCCGTCCGGCACGCCGACGGTGCCGTCGGCGGCGACACAGTCGAGCTGGTCGCTGTAGCCGCAGGCGTAGACGGGAGCGACCGCGTTGGGGCAGTCCGGACCGACCAGCGCGACCTCGTAGTAGTTGCTGTTCCGCATGGCCGACATCAGGTGCCGGTGCGCGGGCCCGCTCGCGTGGATCTCGCAGTCCAGCCCGAGCGACTCGGCCATGTGCGCGATCTTCAGCGAGCCGGTGATGCCCATGTCGTACTCCGGATCGACCCGCACGAAGTCGGTGCCGCCGGCGAGCACGAAGTCGGCCTTCGGCTCGACGCCGCGCACGTGCTCGGTCATCAGCAGCGGCGTCTTGATCATCTCGCGCAGCCGCTTGTGCGCGAACGCCGAGGTGCCGCCGTCGCGGTAGGGGTCCTCGTACCAGAAGTAGCCGGCGTCGTCGCAGGCGCGCCCGACGTAGAGCGCGTCGGCGAAGGTGCGCAGCTCGCAGGCCGGGTCGAGCATCAGCGTCATCCGCGAGCCGACGTGCTTGGCGAGGTGCACGACGTTCTCGGCCTCCTCGCGGGCGTTGCCGTCGTTCCAGCCGTGGACCTTGAAGGCGCGGTAGCCCAGTCCGTGGCAGTGCTCGGCGAAGGCGACGAAGGCCTCCTTGCTGTCGAGGCCGCCGGCGCGGTCGGCGTGGTAGGTGCTGGCGTAGGCCGGCAGCCGCTTGCGGTAGCCGCCGAGCAGCTCGGCGATCGGCGCGCCGTAGTGTTTGCCCGCCCAGTCCCACAGCGCGATGTCGATCGGGCCGTGGCCCATGTGGTCGAACTGCCGGATGTCGCGCTTGAGGTCCTCGTAGATGGCGATCCGCTCGCGCGCGTCCTTGCCGATCAGGCGCGGGCACAGCATCAGCGCCTGGCCGAGCGTGGACTTCGTGGCCACCCACTGCGCGACGTACTCGCCGCGCCCGCCGTCGGCGGTGTGGATCACGACGGCGAACTTGGCGACCCGGATCGAGCTGCCGCGCTTGAAGGTGATGGTCTGCGCGACGCCGTCGCGCGCGAGGTTGGCGGCCTCGAAGTCGAACTCGTGGACTTCGACGCGGGTGATGACGCTCATCGTGCGGGCTCCTTCAGAGGGTGTAGGTCTTCGCATCGAAGCCGTGGCGTTCGATGAAGTCCCAGTCGTAGGTGACGCCCAGCCCCGGGCCGGCGGGCACCGGCACGCGTCCGTCGTCGCCGAGCGCCGACTCCTGGTCGCTGTAGCCGCAGGCGTACACCGGCGGGATCAGGTTCGGCATGCCGGGGCCGACCAGGGCCAGCTCGTACATGTGGGTGTTCCGGATCGCGGCGACGCAGGCCCGGTGGGCGGGACCGGGCGCGTGCACCTGCACGTCGATGCCGAGCCCTTCGGCGATGTGCGCGCACTTCATCGCGCCGGTGATGCCGAGGTCGTACTCCGGATCGATGTGGAACAGGTCGCAGGCGCCGGCGATCGCGTAGGCGGCCTTGCGCTCCGGACCACGCGCGTGCTCGGTGACCATCAGCGGGGTCTTGATCTTCTGGCGGATGATCTGCGAGCCCGTCATCGACACGCCCGAGTCGCGGTACGGGTCCTCGTACCAGAGCGCGTCGATCTCGTCGCAGACGTGGCCGAGCCGCAGCGCCTCGAGGTGCGTGCGGATCTGGCAGCCCGGGTCGTACATCACGTGGATGCGGTCGCCGACCGCCCGGCGCACCGCGCGCAGCGTCGCCGACTCGCGGCGCACGTCGCCGTCGTGCCAGCCGTGGATCTTGAAGCCCGCGAAGCCGCGGTCCGCGCAGGCCCGCGCGTACTCGCCGAACGCCTCGGGCGAGTCCAGCCCGCCGGGGTCGTCCTGGCCGTGGTGGGTGCTGGCATAGACCGGCAGGCGGGTCTTGTACGCCCCGAGCATCGTCGCCACCGACATGCCGTACTTGCGCCCGACCAGGTCCCAGAGCGCGATGTCGAGCGGGCCGTGGCCCATGCCGTCGTAGGCGCGCAGTTCGCGCTTGAGGTCGTCGTAGATCGCCTCGCGGTGCTCGGGGTCGCGGCCCAGCAGGTGCGGCGCGATCATGTTCGTCTGGCCGAGCGCGCTGTAGGTGCCGACCCAGTGGGTGACGTACTCGCCGACCAGACCGTCGTCGGTGCGCACCCGCACCGCGTAGCGCATCACCTTCAGCGACGCCCCCTTCTGGTACTGCAGGTTGCTCACGCCCATGGCGGCGTGCGCGCCGAGCCCGAGGTCGGGGACCTCGAAGGTGAACGGAACCACCCTCACTTCGGTGATGCGCGACATGCTGTCTCCTCCTCGCGTGCTTCGCGTCGTCGGCCGGGCGTCGGATGCGCCCGTGATCTCCGGCGGAGTTGTAACCCGTCCCTGGAGGCCCGACAATGTTGTTCGATATCGAACAACCGAGTTGTGCCCGATGGAACTTCATCCGATCGCCACGGGGCGTCGTCCCGGGCTTGCCGTGCATCGCTTCCGGCGATGAGCTCGCTCGAGAAGGGCCTGCGGGCCCTCGCGCTGATGTCGCCCGACCGGCCCCGGCTGCGGGTCTCCGAGGTCGCCGAGGCGCTCTCCATCCCGAAGAGCTCCGCCTCGCGGCTGCTGTCGACGCTGGACCGTCACGGCTTCCTCGAGCGCGGCGCGCGTCATGCCGGCTTCGAGGCCGGCTTCGAGCTGCAGCGGCTCGGCCGCATGTACCGCGCGGGCGATGCGGTCACCGAGATGGCCGACGACGCGCTGCGCGACCTCGTCGCGCGCCACCCGGCCACCGGCTACCTCGCCTACCTCGACGGCCTGGAGACGATCATCGTCCGCGTCCGCGAGAGCCCGGTGCCGGTGCGCTACGTGGTCTCCGAGGGCACGCGGCTGCCGGCCTTCGTCACTGCGATCGGCAAGGCGCTGCTGACCCGGCTCGATTCGCAGCAGCTGCTCGCGCTGCTGCCCGAGCGGCTCGTGCATCGGCCGCTGTCGGTGTCGACCACCCGTGCCGCGCTGCTGCGCGAGCTGGCCGAGGCCCGCGAGCGGGGCTGGACCGAGCTCGTCGACAACGCCGACCGAGGCATCGGCGCGGCCGCGGTGGCGGTCGGTGCACCGCAGGGGCGCACGATCGGCATCGCGCTCAGCTGGATGCGGCGGGACATGACCCGGCCCCGGCACCGGCGCGCCGTGGCCGAGCTGCTGTCGGCGGCGCGCACCGTCGGCCGGCGGGTCCGCGACCCGTACTGGCTGCCGCCCGAGGAGCGCTGAAGCGCCGCGGCGGGATTCCGGAATGTTCCACCCGCGGCAACCGCGTTGTTCGATAGCGAACAACTTTGCGGGCGCGGGCCGATCGGGGGAGACTGCAGCGGAGCGCTGCCGGGACGGGCCCGCCCGGAGAACGTCCCGACGCAGCGCCGCTTCCGAACGCAACGACGGCGACTCGAGCGCCGCACCGAGGAGACAGACATGGGGATCACCCGACGCAACGTGCTCGCGGGAGCCGCCGGCCTCGCCGCCGTCCCGATGATCGGCCGCGCCCAGGCGCAGCCGATCAAGCTCGTGTTCTCTCACCACCTGCCGACGACGCACATCGGCCATGCCGCGGCCGAGCGCTTCGCCGACCGCATCGCCAAGGGCACGAACGGCCAGGTCACGGTCGACGTCAAGCCGGCCTCGCAGCTCTTCAACCTGCGCACCTCGGCCGAGGCGATCCAGCTCGGCACGCTCGACCTCGCCTGGACCGACCTCGGCACGCTCGCCAACTGGCAGCCGCAGTTCGGCTTCATCTCGATGCCGTTCCTCTTCAACGACTTCGACCACGTCAAGCGGGTGATGTTCGGAGCGATCGGCCAGCAGGTCGTCAAGGACGCCAAGGACACGCTCAACGTCGAGATCCTGTCGCTGGGCGCCTCCGGCTTCCGGGTGTTCCTCGCCAAGCGTCCGATCAACACGGCCGACGACGCCAAGGGCATGAAGCTGCGCGTGCCCGAGATCCCGACCTGGGTCGAGATGGCGCGCGCGCTGGGCACCAATCCGTCGCCGATCCCCGCCGGCGAGATGTACACCGCGCTGCAGACCGGCGTGGTCGACGGCGTCGAGCTGCCGGCCGACTACATCGTCACCTCGAAGCTCTTCGAGGTCGCCAACAACGCGACCAAGACGCACCACATCTTCACCGAGGTGTCGATGATGGCGAGCGCGAAGAAGATGGCCACGCTGCCCGCGAACGTGCAGAAGCTGATCCGCGAGACGGCGGTCGACGAGGTCCAGAACCTGATGTGGACGGCCAACATCAAGGAGCAGGAGAGCGCCTGGAACGAGCTGGCCAAGCGCGTGAAGGCCAATGCGACCCCCGACGTCGCGTCGTTCCGCTCGAAGATGGCGCCGGTCTACGACAGCTTCGCCAAGCGCGGCGGATCCAAGGGCAAGGCCTGGGTCGAAGCCTGCCAGGCAGCCGCCAAGGCCTGATCCCGCGCGGCGCGGGCGGCGCGCGGCCCCCGCGCCGCGCCCGCCCCCGCCGCCGATCGAGCGACCCATGACCTCTCCGTCCGCCCCCGTCGGGTCGGGGTTCGAGCGCGCGCTGCGCTCGACCCTGACCGCGATCTCCGTCCTGATGCTCGCCGCGTACTTCGTCGCGGTGCTGCTGCAGGTCTTCTATCGCTACGTGCTCAACGACTCGATCTTCTGGGCCGAGGAGTTCGTGCGCGCCGCGATGGTCTGGGGCGTGATGGTGGCCTCGGCTTTGGTGGCCGCTTCGCGCAACCACATCCGGGTCGAGCTGCTCGAGTCCTGGCTGCCTCCGGCGGGGCGGCGTGCGGTGGTGTTCGCGGCCAACTCGCTGTCCCTCGCGTTCTGCCTGATCCTCGCCTACGCCGGCATCGAGCTCGTGAACCGGACGTGGTTCCAGCTGTCGCCGATGCTCGAGATCCCGAAGTGGTGGGTCTACGTGGCCATCCCGGTGGGGGCCGGCCTGGAGGCGCTGCTCATGCTGCTGACCTGGCGGCGCGACGAAGGCGTGCGCGACGCGCCCCTGGATCCGACGCTATGAGCATCACCCTGATGCTGGTGCTGTTCTTCGTCTTCATGTTCCTGGGCATGCCGATCGCCCACTGCATGGGCCTCGCGGCGATCCTGGTGATCCTGGTCGACGGGCAACTGCCCGTGCTGCTGCTGGCGCAGCAGTTCTACGAGGCGCTCGACAACTTCTCCCTGCTGGCGGTGCCGCTGTTCGTGCTGGCGGGCGAACTGATGAGCGTGGCCGGCATCACGACCCGCCTGGTGGACATGTCCCGGGCGCTGATGGGGCACCTGCGCGGCGGCCTCGCGCAGGCCAACATCGCCACCAACATGTTCATGGGCGCGATCTCGGGTTCGGCGCTCGCCGACCTCGCCGCGATCGGCTCGATGATGATCCCGGCGATGAAGAAGGAGGGCTACAAGCCCGCCTTCGCGGTCGCGGTGACCGCCTGCGCGGCCATGATCGCGCCGATCATCCCGCCGAGCATCATCGCGGTCATCTACGGTTCGGTCACCGGCGTGTCGATCGGCGCGCTGTTCCTCGGCGGAGTGATCCCGGGCGTGCTCGCGGGCGTCTCGATGATGGCGATCACCTGGTGGCTCGCACCTCGGGTGGGCGCCGTGCCGACGCCGAAGGCGAGCTGGGCCGAACGCCGTGCGACGACCTGGCGCGCACTGCCGGCGATGGTGATGCCCGCGATCATCATCGGCGGCATCCTGTCGGGTGCGTTCACGCCGACCGAGGCGGGGTCGGTCGCCGCGCTGTACGCGCTGGTGTTCGGACTGCTGATGCGGCGCCACACCGGGCACACGCTGTACGAGAACTTCTCGGCTGCGGCGCTGACCACCGCCGGCGCGCTGGTCACCCTCGGCGGCGCCGCGCTGTTCAGCTGGGTGCTCAGTCGGGCGGGCGCAGGCCAGGCCGCGCTGCAGCTCATGCTGACGATCACCGACGATCCGGCCTGGGCGATGCTCGTGCTGATCGTGTTCTTCTTCCTGCTCGGCATCTTTCTCGAGCCGGTCCCGGCGCTCATCATCATCGTCCCGATCATGGCGCCGATGATCAAGCACCTCGGGTTCGACCCGGTCCACTTCGGCATCGTCGTCATCATGCTGCTGGTGGTGGGGTCGGTCACGCCTCCGGTCGGTGTGCTGGCGATGGTCGCCTGCAAGATCGCGGGCGTGAGCTTCAACAGCACGATCGGCATGCTGTCGCCGTACATCGCCGCCTGGGTCGTGGTGGTCCTGCTGGTCGCGTACGTTCCCGATCTGGTCCTGTGGCTGCCGAGGCTGATGCAGTGAGCAGCGGGGCGGGCGCTTCATCGGACCGGTTTCCCCCGGCATCGGGCGAGGCCGACCACAACGAAAGCAGGCAACGGACGAAGGCAATGGGCGATCGGCATGGGTGACGTCGTGGTGGTGACCGGCGCGGGCCGGGGGATCGGGGCCGCCTGCGCGCGCGCCGCTGCGAAGGCCGGCTGGAAGGTCGCGGTGAACTACGCGAACAGCCGCGACGCGGCGCTCGCGGTGGTCGCCGACATCGAGCGCGACGGCGGGGTCGCGGTCGCGATCCGCGCCGACGTCGCGCGGCAGGACGAGGTGGCGCGACTCTTCGCCGAGACCGACCGCCTGCTCGGGCCGGTGACCGGGCTGGTGGCGAACGCCGGCATCGGCGGCACGATCGCGCCGATCGTCGATCAGACGGCCGCGACCCTCGAGCCGCTGTTCGCGACCAACGTCTGGGGCGTCATGTACTGCGTGGGCGAGGCGACCCGACGGATGTCGACGCGCCACGGCGGGCCCGGAGGCTCGATCGTGGTGATCTCGTCGGCCGCGGCGCGGCTCGGCGGCCTGCCGGGCATGGTCGCGTACGCCGCCAGCAAGGGTGCCGTCGATTCGATGACGGTCGGCCTGGCCAAGGAGCTCGGCCGCGACGGCATCCGTGTCAACGCGATCCGCCCCGGGCTCATCGACACCGACATCATCGCGCACGCCGGCGGCCAGGCGTTCCTCGCCCAGGTGGCGCCGTCGATCCCGATGGGACGCGCGGGCCAGCCGATCGAGATCGGCGAGGCCGCGGCCTGGCTGCTGTCACCCGCCGCGTCCTACGTGCACGGCGCGGTCCTGGACGTCTCGGGCGGGCGTTGAGGGCGCCGGCTCGGGACGCGCAGTAGGTTTATTCACGCCTTCAGCGCACGTGCCAGTCCTGGGTGAGGGGCTTGGCGCCGTTGAGCTCCGCGTACCCTGCGCCGGTGGTGCCGGGCGGATCCGCGCCGAAGTAGCGGTCATCCACCGGCAGCGACACCGGCTGCCAGCGCACGTCGCACGACAGGCGCACCCGGTCGATCGGCGAATGGTTGTCGAGCGACCCGTGCGCGAGGTACATGCCGAAGACGATGACGTCGCCGACCCGGAAGTCGGCGGTCAGCAGGCGCGTGCCGCGCGAGCGCGCGAACTCGATCGCGTCGCTGCCGAAGGCGGCGCGCCGCTCGGGATTCAGCGAGATGTCGTGGCCGATCATCGGGTCGATCAGGTCGCGGTAGTGCTGCGAGCCCGCGACGACCACCAGCGGCCCGTCGCTCGTGGGCACGTCGCCGAGCGCGGTCCAGACGGTGCAGACCCGGTCGTGCGCGCGGGTGAAGAACGGGTAGTCGTAGTGCAGGTCGGTCGCGCGACCGCGCACGCCGGCGCGCAGGAACATGTAGTCCTGGGGCCGGGCGGGCTCGCCGAACACCGTGTCCATCACCGCGGCGATCGGGCCGGCGTGCGAGACCGCGCGCAGCCGCGGCCCCTCGCTGACCGAGCGCCAGAAGCGGCCCCGGTCGGGTTCGAGTTCGGTGCGGCGGCTGGTGCCGGTGAACAGGCCGTCGTCGACCGGCTCACGGATCTCGCCGACCGCGGCCAGCCGCGCGAACACCTCGCGGCGCGCGGCGCGCACCGCGTCGGGGTCGAGCACGCCGCGCAGGAACAGGTGGCCGTCCTCGGCCATCCGGGCCCGCAGGGCCTCGGGGTCCGAGAGCAGCGGCGCGCTGTCGCGCAGTTCGCCGAGCAGCTCCGGCGGGACCGCGCGACCCTTGACCAGGCAGGCCTGCGGCGCGAAGGGCGTCATGCCGCGGCCCCGTCCGCGCGGCCGCTGCGGGTGGGCCCGACCCGCGCCTCGATCGCCGCGCGCAGCGCGCCCCGCAGCCCGAACAGGAAGGCCAGCTCGGCCGCGACGAACAGCGGACCGACCAGCAGGCCCATGACGTCGTCCATGAACGCGGGCTTGCGACCCTCCCAGGCATGGCCGACGAACTGGACGATCCAGCCCGCGACGAACAGGCCGAGGCCCCAGCCGAGCCAGGTGACGGCGGGACCGGCCGCGAGCGGTGCCGCGACGGCCAGCATCGCCGCCAGCACGATCGCCATCAGCGTGCCGAGCGCGCGGTCGAGCAGCATGTACCAGGCGCCCGCCGCGAGTGCGGCGAGCAGTGCGGGCGTCACCGGGGCACCGCCCACCGTGCCCAGTGTCGGGCGCGACAGCAGCACCACGACGGCGAACACGATCACCGGCACGCCCACGAGGTGGGTCGCGATGTTGCGTCGGTCGCG
>RPRK01000087.1 GCA_003818495.1 Burkholderiales bacterium | reverse complement strand
GCCGGCCGCGCCGCGCCCTCAGTCCACGACCGCGACCACCTCGACCTCGATCATCAGGTCCTCGTGCACCAGCGCCGGCGTGCCCACCAGCGTGCTCGCGGGCTTGTGCTCGCCGAAATGGCGGCCGCGGATCTCTCGGAAGGCCTTCACGCGCGTGCTGGTGAGGTCGCGCACGTAGGTGTTCATCTTCACGACGTGACGCAGCTCGGCGCCCGCCGCGGCGAGCGCGAGCTTCAGGTTCTCGAGCACGCGCTCGGCCTGGGCCTCGAAGGTCGTGCCCACCACGCGGCCCTGCTCGTCCATCGACACCTGGCCGGAGACGTGGATCGTGCGGCCGCCGGTGACCACCGCGACGTGCGAATAGCTGCCGCGCGACAGGCCGGGCGGGTCGATGAAGTGGACGCTCATGGTTGCGGTCTCCTGGATGGGGGGAAGGACGCCGATGCGGCGCCGCGTATGCTGGCACGGATGGAGCTGCTCGTCCGACTCACCGCCGTGCAGGCGCACCTGCTGCGCGACCGCCTCGCCCGACACGGCATCCGCGTGCACCTGCTGAACCTGCACGTGCAGGGCGCCGTCGGCGAACTGCCGCCCGAGGCCGCGCTCGCGCAGGTGTGGATCGACGACGCGCGCGAACGCGACCGGGCGCGGGCGGTGCTGGCCGATCACGAGGCCGACGCACGGCGCCCCGACGGCGTCCGCTTCTGCCCCGGCTGCGGCGAGGACAACCCGGCGAGCTTCGAACTCTGCTGGCGCTGCGGGGACGGTCTCTAGTGCTCGACCGCGGGCGGCAGACCGGTCACGTCCACGGCCACGGTTTCAGGCACGGGCACAGGCACAGGCACAGGCACAGGCACAGGCACGGGCACGGGCACGGGCATGTTCACGGTGCCGACCGCGACTCCGCCTCCGACTCCGGCGCCGCGATCGCCGCGTAGGCCTGCAGCACCGCCTCCACGTGCGCACGCCGCACGCTCGCCGACGGCATCTTGTCCGCGAGGCCACCGTCGAGCATCAGGCTCGCCAGCCCGTGCACCTGCGACCAGTGCAGCGTCGCCAATGCCTCGTCGGGCGCGCCGTGCAGGATCGTCACCATCCGCATCAGCTCGCCGTGGGCCCGATCGCCCTCGGCCGCCGCGGCCGGGTAGCGCGCCGGATCGCACAGCTCCGGTCGGAACATGATCCGGAAGCGCCCGGGCTGCTCGAGCGCGAAGTCGACGTAGGCGCGCCCCGCTTCGTAGACCAGCCGGCGCGCGCCATGGCGCGTGGCGCCGTCGTTGGCGCGGGCCAGCCGGTCGGCCAGCATCGCGAAGCCGCCGGTCACGAGTTCCGCGAGGATCGCCTCGCGGTCGGCGAAGTGGTGGTACGGCGCCTGGTGCGTGACGCCTGCGCGGCGCGCGACCTCGCGCATGCTGAGCGCCGCCACGCCCTCCTCGCGCAGCAGGTCCGCGGCGGCCTCGAGGATGCGGTGGCGCAGGTCCGGGGCGGCGGGCTTCGCGGCGCGCGGCGCGGCACGCGTACGGGTCGGGGCGGTCATCGTGGGTCTTTCGGGGTGGTCGGCGTGTCGGAGCGTTGGTCGTGTCGGTGCGTTCGTCGTGTCGGAGCGTCGGTCGTATCCGTGCGGGCCTGGATCGCCCGCGGGTCGGCGGGCCGACCGCAGGGCGGGTGATGCGCGGCCAGGCACTTGACACTGTCTACTCTATCACCTAGCCTTCGATCCGTGGGCTAGACACTGTCTATCGCGTCGGGCCCGAACCCGCCTCACCCCCTGCAGCCGCATACCCGGCCCACCCAGTTCTTCCGATCGACCCCTCACACCCCGACACCGGAGCGCTCCATGGACGACCTCTCCCTCGACCCGAACTGCCCCTATGCCCGCCCGCTGCTCGCCGTCGCCGCGGCACTGGGCACCGTCGCGACCGTCGCCGGCCTGGTGGCGCTGACCGTCATGACCGCGCTGGTCTGACCGCCATGGCGCTGCCCGACACCGTCTTCGCGCTCGCCAACGGGCTGGCGCTGCCCGCGTGGATCGCGCTGGCGGTGTCGCCGCCGAGCGCCCGCTGGACTCGCTGGACCTGGCTCGCGACCGGCCGCCTGCTGCCGCTCGCGTTCGCGCTCGCCTACGTGGCGATGCTGCTCGCGAGCCCGCCCTCGAACGGCGGCGGCTTCGGCTCCATCGCCGAGGTGCGCGCGCTGTTCGCCATCGACCATGCGCTCACCGCCGGGTGGATCCACTACCTCGCCTTCGACCTGTTCGTCGGCACCTGGATCGCGCAGCGCGCGGGCGAACTCGGCCTGCCGCACCTGGCGATCGTGCCGGTGCTCGCGCTGACCTTCCTCTTCGGGCCGGCGGGACTGCTGGCCTTCTTCGTGCTGCGCGCGGTGCTGCGGCCCGCGTCGCTTCGCCCCGTCCAGGGAGCCCGTCCGTGACCGCCTCCGCCCTTCCCCTCGCCCCCACGGCCCGCGGTCTGCTGGCCGCGCTGATCGCCCGCGAACCCACCCTCGCGCGCTTCGGCATCGCGATGTGGCTCGCGATGATCCCGGCCGCGCTCGCGCTCGGCCTCGACGAGCGGATGCTGCGCGAGGCGCCGATCTGGCTCAAGCCGCTGAAGTTCCTCGCCTCGGTCGGCCTCTTCGCGCTGACCACCGCCTGGTTCGTCGGGCTGCTGCCCGAAGCGCGGCGCCGCGCGTGGCCGGTCCGCACCGCCGTCTGGACGCTGATCGCCGCAGGCAGCTTCGAGATCGCCTACATCGTGCTGCAGGCGGCGCTCGGCGCGGGCTCGCACTACAACGTCGGCGACCCGCTGCACGCCGCGCTCTACAGCGCGATGGCGGCGGGCGCGATCGCGATGACCGCGACCCAGCCCGTGATCGCCTGGGAGATCGCGAGGCATGGCACGCCCGCCCGCGGCAGCGCGTGGCGCACGTCCGTGCTCTGGGGACTGTCGCTGACCTTCGTGCTGGGCAGCGTGTCCGGGATGATGCTCGGCGGGATGCAGCCGCCTTCGGGCGGCGGGATGCCGTTGACCGGCTGGCACGTGGCGGGCGACCTGCGGCCGGCGCACTTCGTCGGGCTGCACGCGCACCAGGCGCTGCCGCTGGCGGGTGCGGCGCTCGGCGCGCTCGCGCCGCGCGGGGCGCGCGTCTGGCTGGTGCTCGGCATCGTGGCGTACGTCGCCGTCTGGGCCGCGCTGATGGCCGCCGGCCTGAGCGGGCGCGGCGGCTGAGGGGTCCGGGCGTCGCTGGGGTGAGGCCGGCCGGTATCCTTGCGCCTCCACAACGAGGAGACGGCATCGTGTTCCGACTCGACGGCAAGGTCGCACTGGTCACCGGCGCATCGCGCGGGCTCGGCTGGGCGATGGCCCAGGCCCTGGCGCGCAACGGCGCGCGGGTGGTGCTCAACGCGCGCGACGCGGCGGCGATCGACGCCCGCGTGGCCGAGATCCAGGCGGCGGGCGGGCAAGCGGAGGCCGCGGCCTTCGACGTCACCGACACCGCCGCCTGCGCGGCGGCCGTCGCGCGCACGGTCGAGCGCCACGGGCGGCTCGACATCCTGGTGGCCAACGCCGGCATCCAGCACCGCAGCCCGATCGTCGACTTCCCGATCGACGACTTCCGCCGCGTGATCGAGACCAACCTCGTCGCGGTCTGGGCGCTGTGCAAGGAGGCCGCGCGCGTGATGCAGCCGGCCGGGCGCGGCCGTATCGTCGTCACCGGCTCGATGACCGCGATCGCCGCGCGCCCGACGGTGTCGGCCTACATCGCGTCGAAGGGCGCGGTCCACGCGCTGACGCGCTCGCTGGCGGTCGAGCTGGGACCGAAGGGCATCACGGTGAACTGCATCGCCCCGGGCTACTTCGCGACCGAGATGAACACCGCGCTGGTCAACGACGCGGCCTTCGACGGCTGGGTGGTCGGGCGCACGCCGGTCGGTCGCTGGGGACGGCCCGAAGAGATCGGCGCGGCGGCGGCCTACCTCGCGTCGGACGAGGCGGCCTTCGTCAACGGGCACACGCTCGTCGTCGACGGCGGGTTCTCGGCGTCGCTGTGAGCGGGCGGGGCGCACCGGTGGGGAGCGGGGACACGAGCCCGGGCGGGACGGGCGCGAAGGCGGACGCGAAAGCGGACGCGAAGGCGCTCTCGCCCGCCCCGGCCGGCGCGGTCGTCGTCGGTGCCTCCGGCGGCCTGGGCGCGGCCTTCGTCGCGGCGCTGCGCGCGCGGGCCGACGTGTCGACGGTGCTGGCGCTGTCCCGCTCGGGTCCGCACGACGACGGCGCCGCGCCCGAGGCCGGCGTGGTGCGCGCGCGCATCGACCTCACCGACGAGGCCAGCATCGCCGCGGCGGCCGCGCTCGCGCGCACGCTGGCTCCGCCGCGCTGGGTGATCGTCGCGACCGGGCTGCTGCACGCGCCCGATGGCCTGCGGCCCGAGAAGTCGCTGGCGATGCTCGACGGGGCGCGGATGGCCCGACTGTTCGCGGTCAACGCCACGGGTCCTGCGCTGGTCGCCAAGCACTTCCTGCCGCTGATGCCGCGCGAGGGCCGCGCGGTGTTCGCGGCGGTGTCGGCCCGGGTCGGCTCGATCTCGGACAACCGCCTCGGCGGCTGGTACGGCTACCGCGCCTCGAAGGCCGCGCTCAACATGCTGCTGCGCACCGCCGCCATCGAGTGGGCGCGCACCGCGCGCGAGGGCGTGTGCGTCGGCCTGCACCCGGGGACGGTGGACACCGCGCTGTCGAGGCCCTTCCAGGCGGGCGTGCCCGAGGGCCGCCTGTTCGGCGCGGACGAGTCGGCGGCGAAGCTGCTCGCCGTGCTGGACGGGCTCGGCCCGGCCGACAGCGGACGGGTGTTCGCCTGGGACGGCAGCGAAGTGCCGGCCTGAGGTCCCCGCGGCCCTTCAGGCCCTGCTTCTACGCGAGCACCACGACCACCGCCCCTTCGGCGATGCGCTCGCCCTCTGCGACGCGCACCTCGGCGACCGTGCCGGCGGCCGGCGCCTCGACGGGGATCTCCATCTTCATCGACTCGACGATGACCAGCGCATCGCCCGCGGCCACGCGCTGGCCGACCGTCACCTCGACCTTCCAGATGCTGCCCGCCACCTCGCTGCGCACCGCCGCCATCGTCGTCTCCCCGTGTCCGGTCCGTCGTCCGGCGGCACTGTAGCGCGGACCGGCACGGCGCGTCCGCCGACCCCCTTGCATGCGGCACCGTCACTGCAGGGCGCGTCCGTCGGTCGGGCGACGCTGGTCGTCGCAGGCCGCGCGCGACACGCCTGCCGCCGTGGCCCAATGCACCGATGACGCTCGTCTACGACGTGCGGACCCTGTTCTTCGTCGGGTCCCTGACCGCGCTCGCCTGTGCGCTGATGCTCTGGCAGAGCCGCGGCCTGCATGCGCCGTCCGCCATGGCGCTGCGCTGGGCGGCCGGCTCGCAGCTGATGTTCGGCGTCGCGATGGCCTGCATCGCGCTGCGCGGCGCGATCCCCGAGTTCGTCTCCTACCCGATCGCCAACACCCTCGGCGGCGGCGCGGCGGCGCTCTGCTACGAGAGCGTGCGACGGCTCGTCGGCGCGCGTCCGCTGCCCTGGCTCGCCGCCGGCACGACCGTCGTGCTGCTCGCCGTGAGCGTGATGCTCGGCGCCGATCCCGACCTGTTCGCGGCCCGGCTCCAGGTCAACTCGGCCGTGCAGGCGGTGTTCGCGACCGCGGCGGTGCCGCTGCTGCGCGCCCGGCTGCGCCGGGGCGACGACGCGCCGCGCGCCCTGCGCTGGGCGACCGGATTCATGACCGCCTTCGCCCTCGGCCACGTGCTGCGGATGATCTTCACCGCGGTGCGCGGTGCGCCGGTCTCGATGACCGGGATGGTCGAAGGGCCGCTGCTGATGCTGCTGCCGGCGGTCTTCGCGCTCGCGCCGATGGCCTACGCGATGATCCTGCTCGGACTGGTGAACAGCCGCCTGTCGACCGAGCTGTGGCGGCTCGCGACCGTCGACACGCTGACCGGCCTGCGCACGCGGCGCAGCTTCATCGACGAGGCGCGGCGCGAGCTCGCCGCCCAAGGCCGGCCGGTGCTGCTGATGCTCGACCTCGACCGCTTCAAGCAGATCAACGACCGCCACGGCCATGCCAGCGGCGACCGCGTGCTCGCCCGCTTCGCGCGCCTGCTGCGCGAGGCCTCGCCCGAGGCCGCGGTGATCGGCCGCTATGGCGGCGAGGAGTTCTGCCTGCTGCTGCCCGACACCTCGCCCGAGGGCGGTCATGCGCACGCGCAGCGGCTGTGCGAGGCGGTGCGACGGATCGACCACGGGCTGTCGGCGCCGGTCACGGTATCGATCGGACTGGCCTGCGGGTCGGACGGCGGCACGCTCGAGGAACTGCTGCTGGCGGCCGACCGGCGACTGTATCGCGCGAAGGCCACCGGCCGCGACCGGGTCGTGGCCACCGACGGGCCGCTGTCGCCGGACACCGAGCCGATGCCCGAGGCCCAACCGGCGGCCGATACCGTGCCGGCCGGGCTCAGGTCCTGAGCCCCGCGATCCCCAGACTCCCCTGATCGCCGCACCCGCGCCGACCGGCCGCACTCTGCGGTCGGGGCGCGCCGCGCGGCGCGCCGAGGGGTATCCGGGCATGCATGCAGACGATTCGCACGACACCCCCACGCTGACCGCGCTGCCGGGGATCGCCGCGCTGCGCGCCGGCCACGACGACAGCCTCGATCTCTGGGTGCGGCTGCGCTCGCCGCGGTCGATGCCCCTTCCGACGGGCCGCCGCGCGCCCGCCCCCTGGCTGAGCGCCGTGCGCCTGTACCTCCGGCCGAGCGCGGGCGTGTCGGTCACGCTGCTCGACGCGCATCCGTCCATCGGCGCACCGACCGGCGAGCTCGGCTGGCTGCTGCCCGACGTCCCGTCGGGCGGCGAGGCCGATGCGCTGTTCCGCCTGAGGGTCGACCGCGGCCTGACGGTGGCGGGCACGGCCGCTCCGCTGCTGTGGCTGCGGGTCATGGCCCTCGATGCCCGCGGCGCGCGGCGCTCGATCGCCGCGCCGGCACTGGTGCTGCCGGCGCTGCCCGTCGATCACCACGACCGGCTGCCGCCGCATCCCGCGGTGGCGCGGCGGGTCGCCGGGCACGCGGGCCCGGTCGACGCCTGCGGTCAGCGGTAGACCAGGTCCCTCAGGCCGAGGCTGAGCACCGGCACGTAGGTGATGACCATCAGGCAGGCGAGCACCACCAGCACGAAGGGGATCAGGTACGGAATGATCCGGTCGAGCGATATCTTCGCCACCGTGCACGCGGCGAACAGGTTCACGCCGAACGGCGGCGTGATCATGCCGAGGGCGAGGTTCACCACCATGATGATCCCGAAGTGCACCGGGTCGATCCCGAAGTGCACCGCCACCGGCGCGAGGATCGGCGCCAGCACGATGATCGAGGCCGAGGTCTCGATGAACATGCCGATCACGAAGAGCGCGAGGTTCACGCCGAGCAGGAACCAGAACGGGCTCTGCAGCACCGAGGTCAGCCACTGGCCGATCGCGTCGGGCACGCCGGCGCGCGTGATCAGGAACGCGAAGAGGCCGGCGTTCGCGATGATGAACAGGATCACCGACGACGAGATCGCCGACTTCTTCAGGATCGGGATCAGCTCGGACGGCTTGATCTCGCGATACACGACCATGCCGACGAAGAGCGCGTAGACCACCGCCACCGCCGACGCCTCGGTCGGCGTGAAGATGCCGCCGTAGATGCCGCCGAGGATGATCACCGGCATCGCCAGCGCCCACGCGGCCTGCTTGATCGCCGGCCCGAGCGACAGGCGGCCCTCGCCGTCGCGCTTGCCCCAGCCCTTGATCTTGCAGTAGACCCAGACGAAGAGCATCAGCCCGAAGCCGATCAGCAGGCCCGGCCCGAAGCCCGCGATGAACAGCTCGCCGATCGACACCTCGGCCGACACGCCGTACAGGATCATCGGGATGGACGGCGGGATGATCACGCCGAGTTCTGCGCTGGTGGCCTGCAGCGCGGCCGCGTAGTTGTTCGGGTAGCCCTGGCGCACCAGCGCCGGGATCAGGATCGCGCCGATCGCGAAGGTGGTGGCCACCGACGAGCCCGAGACCGCCGCGAAGATCATGCAGGTCAGCACGCAGGTCATCGGCAGGCCGCCCTGCACGCCGCCGACGACGGAGCGCGCGAACTCGACCAGCCGCCGCGAGATGCCGCCGCCCTCCATCAGGTTGCCGGCGAGGATGAAGAACGGGATCGCGGCGAGCGGGAACTTGTTGATCGAGCCGAACATCTCCTTGACGATCAGGAGGTTGTTCGCGCCGACGATCTGGATGCCGAGCACCGCCGACAGCCCGATCGACACCGCGACCGAGACCGTCAGCGCGAAGCACAGCAGCATCGTGAGCAGCATGATCGAGGTCATCGCGCGCTCCTCACTGAGCCATCTCGAGGTCTTCGCGCCTCGGATCGAGCGCATTGCCGATCACGCCGAGGATCGCGAACACGCCGCCCACCGGCATCGCCAGGTAGGCCCAGAACATCGACATCTCCTCGAGGCCCGCGACCGACTGCACCTTGCCGCGCTGCGCGTAGTCCCAGCCGATCCAGACGATCAGCACCAGCAGCAACAGGCTCACCGCCGCGACCGCCCAGTCGAGGAAGCGCCGCATGCCGGGCCGGCTCCACCGGTACAGCACGTCGACGCAGACCATCGCCCCCTGGCGGAACGCGGCGGCGATGCCCATGAACACCATCCAGACGAGCGCGAACCGGATCAGCACCTCGGTCCATTCGGACGGCTGCTCCAGCACGAAGCGGGTGACGATCTGCCAGAAGCCGAGACCGGCGGCGATCGCGAGCATCGCGCACGACGCGTAGAGCGCGAACGCGGTCGTGCCGCGCTCGATCGCGAGAAAGGTGCGTTTCATGGAAAGACGGCCCCGCGAGGGGCCGTTGCCGTCACTTGTAGTTGCGGATCTTGTCGAGGTTGGCCTGGCCGAACTGCTTGGCGAACTCGGCGAACACCGGCGTCAGCGCGGCCTGGAACTTCGACTTGTCGACCTCGATGACCTGCATGCCCTTCGACTTGAGGTCGGCGACGCCGCGCGCATCGTCCTCGTCGACTCGCGCCCGGTTCGCCTTGATGCCCTCGGCCGCGGCGTCGATGAAGTGCTTCTTGTCTGCGGCCGACAGCTTGTCGAACGCCGCCTTGCTCATCAGGATCACCGCCGGCGAGTAGACATGACCGGTCAGCGACAGGTGCTTCTGGACCTGCTCGAACTTGGCCGCGGTGATGACCGACAGCGGGTTCTCCTGGCCGTCGACCGTACCTTGCTGCAGCGCGGTGAACACCTCGGTGAACGCCATCGGGGTCGGGACGATGCCGAAGCCCTTGTAGGCGGCGATGTGGACCGGGTTCTCCATGGTCCGCATCTTCAGGCCCTTCAGGTCGTCCGGCGCGTTGACCGGGCGCTTGTTGTTGGTCATGTGGCGGAAGCCGTTCTCGGCCCAGCCCAGCGCCTTGATGCCCTTGGGCTCGAACTTGGCGAGCATCTCCTGGCCGATCGGGCCGTCGAGCACCGCACGCGCGTGCGCCTTGTCGCGGAACAGGAACGGCACGTCGAGGATCCGGGTCTCCGGCACGAAGTTCGGCACCGGCCCGGTGGAGGTCATCGTCAGCTCGTGCGTGCCGAGCTGGATCGCCTCGATCGACTCGCGCTCGGCGCCGAGGGCACCGGCGTAGAACGCCTGGATCTTGTAGCGGCCGGCGGTGCGCTTCTCGACTTCGCGCGCGAAGGTGTCGACGGCGACGCCGTAGTGCGAGTTCTGGCCGATCGAGATGTTGATGCGCATCTGGGTCTGCGCGCCGACCTGGGTCGAGAACAGCGCGGCACCCGCGAACGCGAGCAGCAGTCGGGTGAGTTTCATGAGGCGGTCTCCTGTTGACGGTGTGTCGGCCCGTCGGCGCGGCGGATCGGCGCGTCGGGCACAGGGGGGCGAGTGTACGACAGGCGCCGGCAAAGGCAATGGAGTCCTTGGAGCCGGCAGGACTCGGCAGGCGTCGGCAGTACTCGGGGGCGTCGGCGGCGCGGCGGCACCGTCAGCGCACGGGCGACTTCTTCCTTCGGGGGGAGTCGGGCGACGCCGCCCGCGACCGCTTCGCCGCCACGCCGGGCACCAGGTCGGCACCGCCGCGAAACGCCTGGAACTGCCGGTCCAGGAGCGCCGCCTTGTCGCCGGACCCCACCGCGAAGTACGCGACGAGGTCCATGTCGACCGATCGGCCCAGTGTCTCGAGCGGCCTGAGGCGGCCCCGCCTGAGATCGTCCGCGATCAGCGAGCCCGGCAGCCACGCGACCCCCTGGCCGACCAGCGCCAGCTCGCGCAGCCCGATGGCGAACTCGCTGACGCAGCGCACCACCACCTGATGGCCACGCATCAGTTCGGGCAGCGCCTCCAGGCGCACCACCTGACCGAAGAAGCTCTCGGGGGGAAAGCACAGCATCGGGACCGGCGCGCCGTCGCCGCGCGGAGCGCCGAGCGACGCATGCAGGGCGGGGCTGGCGACCAGCACCAGCCGGTCGACGCCGAGCACCTGCCGCTGTGCGATCGGCGGCGGGATGCCGCACGGCGTCTGCGCCGTCTCGTAGGTGATCAGGATCTCGGCCTGGCCGCGCATCAGCATCGTCACCGCATCGCTGCGGTTCTCGGACCGGATCCGGAAGTTCTGCTCCGGCTCCATCTGGCGCAGTCGCTTCAGGAATGCCGGCACGTAGGACGTGGTCAGCGTGTGCTGCGCGACGATCGTCAGGTCGGCGATGTCCAGCGACTCGGACTTGATCGTCGAGCGGAATTCATAGATGCGTGCGACGAGGCCGCGGAAGGCGGCGTGGTTCTCGCCCGCGACCGGGGTGAACCGGAGCGGCTTGCGTGCGCGATCGATCAGCGTGACGCCCAGCCACTCCTCGAGCAGCTGGATGCGGCGCGAGAAGGCGGGCTGGGACACATGCCTACGCTTGGCCGCCGCCGAGAAGCTGCCGGTCTCGATGAGCGCGATGTAGTCGTCGAGCCACTTGAGTTCCATCGCCGCCGATCATACCGATGCTCGCTCAGCGCAGGGCGGGCCCGAAGGTCGACGGGTAGCCGAACAGCCCCACCGATCCGCCGGTGTGCAGGAAGACGATGTTCTCGTCCTTCCTGAAGGTGCCCTGTCGGATGAGGTCGATCAGACCGGCCATGCCCTTGCCCGAATACACCGGGTCGAGCAGCAGGCCTTCGGTCCGGGCGAGCAGGGTCACCGCCTCCACCATGCCGGGCGTCGGCACGCCGTAGCCGTCGCCGACGTAGTCGCAGTTGGCGACGACCGACTCGCGGGGCAGCTCGCCCCGCAGGCCCAGCAGGTCCCAGGTGCGGCACCCCAGGTCGTGGACCATCGCCTCCTGCTTCGCGCGCGGGGCGCGCACCCCGATGCCGAGCAGACGGATCGGACTGTTCAGCGCCTGCAGCCCGACGACCAGGCCGGCCTGCGTGCCGGCGCTGCCGGTGGCGGTCACGAGGTGATCGATGCGCAGGCCGCGCTCGGTGGCCTGGCCGACGAGCTCGAGCGCGGCGTTCGCGTAGCCCAGTGCGCCCAGCGGGTTGGAGCCGCCGCCTGGAATCACGTAGGGGCGCTTGCCGGCGTCGGTCAGGCGGGCCGCCACGGCCTCCATCTCGGCCTGCATGTTGGTGCCGCCTGCGCGGCGCTCGACGGTGGCGCCGTGCAGGCGATCGAGCAGCACGTTGCCGTTGTCGGTGTAGTCCGGGTCGGTGCTGCCGGTGCGATCCTCGAGCAGGATGTGGCAGGCCATGCCCAGGCGCGCCGCCGCGGCGACCGTCTGCCGCGCATGGTTGGACTGCGTCGCACCCTGGGTGATGACGACGTCGGCCCCGAGTGCCAGGGCTTCGGCCATCAGGAACTCGAGCTTGCGCGTCTTGTTGCCGCCGGTCGAAAGACCCGTGCAGTCGTCGCGCTTGATCCAGAGGCGTGGCCCGCCGAGCACCCGGGTCAGGTTCTCCAGCGGCTCCAGCGGCGTCGGGAAGTGCCCGAGCCGTACGCGAGGGAATCGAGCGATGTCCAAGGGCGATCTTCAGGCTGAGTGGATGAAGGGATGCTGCGCAGCGCAGGCGGCTGCGTCCAATCGAATTTTCGGAGCGTATTTTTCGTTTGTTGGATAGTGCACGGCAAGTGCACAGCCGGAACCGACGAGGTTTCCCGACGCTCGAAGCGGGCATGCGGCGACTCGTCGCACAGTCGGTCGACGTCATGGCCGCGCCTTCGCATCTCGCGTTTTTCCCTTGATTCCCGCATGAATCGGGCCGAGTCGCCGATGCCGGCACACCGCCCACGCGCCTGCGCGCCGCGGTGCCACGGGGCCCGGACCCATCACGCGTCGCACCGTGTCCGATGCGACGGTGCGCCCCACGTTGGGGCCGCATGCACCGCGCCGCGCGCATCAGGGGCTACTTGCCGCCGAAACGAGGGCTTATCTATAGTGCTTCGGAGCCCCACCCTCGCGGCGCCATTCCTCACCGAAGGATTCCAAGCCATGTCCCGTTCCCTGATCGTCGCGGCATGTGCCGCGGTCGCGCTCGCACTGAGCGCCCCGGCCTGGGCCCAGAAGCCCGGCGGCACGCTGGTGCAGATCACCCAGCCCGAACCGCCGAACCTGGCGCCCTACATCAGCACCGCGGGCCCGATCGGTCAGGTGACCGCGAAGGTGTTCGACGGCCTGCTCGAGTACGGCTTCGACCTCAAGCCGAAGGCGAGCCTCGCCGAGAGCTGGACCATCGCGCCCGACGGCAAGACGATGACCTTCAAGCTGCGCAGTGACGTGCAGTTCCACGACGGCAAGCCGCTGACCTCGGCGGACGTCCAGTTCACCGTGATGGAGGTGCTGAAGAAGAACCACCCGCGCGGCATCTCGACGTTCCGCGAGGTCACCGCGGTCGACACGCCCGACGCGACGACGGTCATCTTCCGGCTGGCCAAGCCGGCGCCTTACCTGATCAAGGCACTGTCCGGCTACGAAAGCCCGATCCTGCCCAAGCACATCTACGGTCAGGGCGACATCAAGGCCCACCCGAACGCCAACCAGCCGATCGGATCGGGCCCGTTCAAGTTCGTCGAGTGGCGGCGGGGCGAGCTGGTCCGCCTCGACAAGAACCCGAACTACTGGCGCAAGGGCCTGCCCTACCTCGATCGCGTCGTGGTGCGCTTCATCGCCGATGCGTCCACCCGCACGGCGGCGCTCGAGAAAGGCGAGGCGCACGTCGCAGGCCTGGGCGCCGTGCCCTACAACGACGTCAAGCGCCTGGGTGCGCTGCCCAGCCTCGAGATCACGTCGGCAGGCACCGAGATGGTCTCGCCGATGGTCGAGATGATCATCAACACCAAGCAGCCCCCGTTCGACAACCCGAAGGTGCGCCAGGCCATCAACTACGCCGTCGACCGCAAGTTCGCCATCGACAACGTGTGGTTCGGCCTCGGCAAGCCGGCCATGGGCCCGATCAGCAGCAACTTCGAGCCGGCGGGTCTGTTCGCGGCGGGCACCGACTACACGGTGGCCGACCGGGTGGCGCGCGCCAACAAGCTGCTGGACGAAGCGGGCCTGCCGCGCAAGGACGGCGGCGTGCGCTTCGAGATCACGCACGACATCACGCCGTACGGCGAGGAGTGGCAGCGCTTCGGCGAAGCCGTGCAGCAGCAGCTTCAGCAGGTCGGCATCAAGGTGAACCTGCGCTACGAAGACCTGCCCAAGTGGCTCAAGCGCACGTACACCGACTACGACTTCTCCATCACCTCCAACTTCCTGTTCAACCTGGCCGATCCGGTGATCGGCGTGCACCGCGGCTTCCACTCCGATCGCATCCGGCCGGGCACCGTGTTCGTGAACGGCTCGCGCTGGAGCAGCCCCGAGACCGACGCGCTGATGGACAAGGCCACGGTCGAGACCAACGACGCCGAGCGGAGCAAGCTCTACGCCGAACTGGTCAAGCGCGTGCAGGAGGCGAGCCCGGTGGTGTACGTGCTCGAGCTGCGCTACCCGACCGTGATCAACAGGCAGTTCAAGAACGTGATCGAGACGCCGCTGGGCATCTACGGCAACTTCGCCACCGCGAACCGTCAGTAAGTCCGACGGGGCCTGCCCGGCCTCGCGGCCGGCAGCGCCGTCCGCACTCACCCACACCCCGCCACGCCGGCCACCGCCGGCGTGAGCGGACGGAGCGCTGCCCATGGGTGCCTACATCCTGCGCCGCCTGCTGCAGACCCTGCCGGTCGTGCTGATGGTGGTGATCGTCAACTTCCTGCTGCTGCAGCTCGCGCCGGGCGACCTCGCCACGGTGCTGGCCGGCGAGGCGGGCGGTGCACCCAAGGAATACATCGACGCGCTGCGCGCGCGCTTCGGGCAGGACAAGCCGGTGTACGTGCAGCTGCTGTCCTACCTGGGCAACCTGCTGACCCTGGACCTGGGCTACTCGTTCCGCCAGAGCGCGCCGGTGCTGGACCTGATCCTCGCCCGCATGGGTCCGACGCTGCTGCTGATGGGGACCACGCTGGTGGTCTCGCTCGGCGTGGGCGTGGGCATGGGCGTGCTCGCGGCGCTGTGGGTGCGTACCTGGAAGGACCATGTCATCTCGGTGGCCGCGGTGGTGTTCTACGCGATGCCGCTGTTCTGGGTCGGACTGATGCTGGTGCTGTTCTTCAGCATCAAGCTCGCGTGGTTCCCCACCTCGGGGATGGAGGACGTGGTCGCCTTCAACGAGGGCTGGGCCCGGGTCAAGGACATCGCCCACCACCTGGTGCTGCCGACGCTGACGCTGTCGCTGTTCTACGTGGCGCTGTACGCGCGGCTGATGCGCGCCTCGATGCTCGAGCAGCGCGGCCTGGACTACGTGACCACCGCCCGCGCCAAGGGCCTGACGCACGCGCAGATCACCACCCGTCACGTGTTCCGCAACGCGCTGCTGCCGGTGGTGACGATGGCCGGCGTGCAGTTCGGCGCCTTGCTGGGCGGCTCGGTGGTGGTGGAGGCCGTCTTCGCCTGGCCGGGTCTCGGGCAGCTCGCCTACCAGTCGCTGTTCGCCCGCGACTACAACCTGCTGCTGGGCATCTTCTTCATGTCGGCAGTGCTGGTGGTGCTGATCAACCTGCTGGTCGACGTGGTGTACGTGGCGCTCGACCCGCGCATCCGGATGGGCTGAGGGGCACGCCATGAAGAGCTTCAGGAGCCGCTTCCTCACCAACCCGCGTGTCGTGGTCGGCCTCGTCTGGCTGGCCCTGGTGCTGCTGATGGCGGTGTTCGCCGACGTGCTGGCGCCGCGCGATCCCTTCGCCATCGTGGGCGCGCCCTTCGGCCAGCCGGCCGGGCAGTTCCTGCTCGGCACCGACAGCCTGGGGCGCGACGTGCTGGCCGGCCTGATCCACGGCTCGCGCACCACGCTGCTCATCGCGGTGCTGGCCACGCTGGCCGCCGTCGCGTTCGGCACCGCGGTGGGGGCGCTGGCCGGCTACTTCGGCGGCTGGGTGGACGACCTGCTGATGCGCCTGACCGAGTTCTTCCAGACCATCCCGTCGTTCCTGTTCGCCATCGTGCTGATCGCGGTGCTGTCGCCGTCGGCGACCAACCTCGTCATCGCCATCGCGGTGGTGAGCTGGCCGCCGATCGCCCGCGTGGTGCGCGGCGAGGTGCTGTCGGTCAAGTCGCGCGAGTTCGTGCAGGCCGCGGTGGTCGCCGGCCAGCGCGACCTGGCGATCCTGGTCACCCAGGTGCTGCCCAACACGCTGAGCCCGCTGATCGTCACCGGCTCGCTGCTGGTGGCGACCGCCATCCTGGTGGAGAGCGCGCTGTCGTTCCTGGGCCTGGGCGCACCGAACCAGATGAGCTGGGGCTTCATGGTCGGGGCGGGTCGGTCCTTCCTGCGCGACGCCTGGTGGCTGGTCACCATGCCGGGCGTGGTGATCCTCGTCACGGTGCTGTCGATCAACCTGGTCGGCGAAGGGCTCAACGATGCCCTGAACCCGCGGCTGGCGGACCTGTGAGGGCGCGATGAGCGAGCGCCCCGACAGTCCGCAGCCGGCCGAGCCGGTGCTGCGCATCGAGCAGCTCTTCGTGTCGCTGCCGCCGTGGTCGGACCGGCCGCATGCGGTGAACGGCATCAGCCTGGAGGTGCGGCCCCGCGAGATCCTGTGCGTGGTGGGCGAGTCCGGCTCCGGCAAGTCCGTCATGGGCAAGGCCATCATGGGCCTGCTGCCCAAGCCGCACCTGCGCGTGACCGGCGGGCGGATCGTCTTCGAGGGCCGCGACCTGGCGCACCTGGGCGAGGACGACATGCGCGCCATCCGCGGCGGCCGCATCGCCATGGTCTTCCAGGAGCCGATGACGGCGCTGAGCCCGCTGATGAAGGTGGGCCGGCAGATCGACGAGGTGCTGGAGGTGCACACCGACATGAGCCCGCCTGACCGGCGCAGGCGCGTGCTCGAGCTGCTGGCGGACGTGCACCTGCCCGAACCGGAGCGGCTGATCGACAGCTACCCGCACCAGCTCTCAGGCGGCCAGCGCCAGCGCGTCGTGATCGCGATGGCACTGGCGCTGGAGCCGGCGCTGATCATCGCCGACGAGCCCACCACCGCGCTGGACGTGACCACGCAGGCGCAGATCCTCCACCTGATGAAGGAGCTGCAGCGCAAGCACGGCACGGCGGTGCTGTTCATCACGCACGACTTCGGCGTGGTGGCCGAGATCGCCGACCGCGTGGTGGTGATGCGCCATGGCGAGATCGTCGAGGCCGGCGACGCCCGACAGGTGCTGGAGGCCCCGCAGGCCGCGTACAGCCAGGCCCTGGTGGCCGCCGTGCCGCGACTGGAGCCGCGTGCCCGCGGTGCCGCGACCGACGCGCCGGACACGACGCCGCTGCTGCAGGTCAAGGCGCTGCAGAAGACCTATCGCAGCGCCGGCGGCCTGTTCAGCCGCAACCGCCGCACGGTGGCCGCGGTGCAGGGCGTGAGCCTCACCGTCGCCCGGCAGAGTTCGCTGGCGCTGGTGGGCGAGTCGGGCTCGGGCAAGAGCACGCTCGCGCGCTGCATCATCGGCCTGGAGCAGGCCGACGGCGGCGAGATCCTGCTCGACGGCGAGCGGCTCACCGGCCGCAGCCGCGGCGAGATGCGGCCGCTTCGGCGCCACGTGCAGATGGTCTTCCAGGATCCGTTCGCGTCGCTGAACCCGCGCCACACGGTCGGCGACATCGTGTCGCTGGGCGCACGCGTGCAGGGCGTGCCCCGCGAGCAGGCGCATGCCGAGACGCGCGAGCTGCTGCGCCGGGTGGGCCTCAAGCCCGAGGCGATCGACCGCTACCCCCACGAGTTCAGCGGCGGGCAGCGCCAGCGCATCGGCATCGCCCGCGCGCTGGCGGTGCGCCCCAAGCTCATCGTCGCCGACGAGCCGGTGTCCGCGCTCGACGTGTCGGTGCAGAAGCAGGTGCTGGAGCTGCTGGACGAGCTGCGCCGCGAGATGGGCCTGTCGCTGCTGTTCATCACGCACGACCTGCGGGTGGCGGCCACGGTGTGCGAGGAGATCGCGATCATGAGCAAGGGGCAGCTCGTCGAGGCCGGCGCCACGGCCGACATCTTCGCGAACCCGCAGCACGCCTATACGCGCAGTCTGCTCGATGCAGTGCCCGGCAAGGGGTGGGTGCGGCCGGCGGCGCTGTGAGCGCAGCGTGGCGGCCGGACCGGGCGCCACGCCGGCGAGACGCTCACTCCATCTTCGCGCCCGAGCGGCGCACCACGTCGGCCCAGCGCGGCGCCTCGGCGCGCGCCAGCGCCATCAGCGCCTCGGGCGGGCCGGTCAGGGTCTCGAAGGCCATGGCCGCGTAGCGCTCCTTGACCGCCGGCTGCTCCAGCGTGCGGTTGATGTCGCGGTTCAGGCGCTGCACCAGTTCGGCGGGCATGCCCGGCGGGCCGACCACGCCGCCCCAGGCGGTGGTCTCGTAGTCCTTCAGGCCCGCCTCCTGGATGGTCGGCACGTCGGGCAGCACCGGCGAACGCTGCGCGCCGCTGACGCCGAGTGCACGGATGCGCCCCGACTTGATGTGCGGGAGGGCGGAGGCGATGTTGTCGAACATCAGGTCCGCCGAGCCGCCCATCAGGTCCGCCAGGGCCTGCCCCGCGCCGCGGTACGGCACGTGGACCATGAAGACCCCGGCCATGGCCTTGAACAGCTCGCCTCCGAGGTGCCCCGTGGTGCCGTTGCCGCCGGAGGCCATGTTCAGCTTGCCCGGGTTCTTCCGCGCGTAGGCGATCAGGTCCTGCACGGTCTTCACCGGCATGTCGTTGCGCACCACCAGGACGTTCTGCACCCGACCCAGCATCGCGATCGGCGTGAACCCGTCGGGGTTGTACGGCAGCGACGACAGCAGCGCGCGGTTGATCGACAGGGTGCCCACGTTGCCGTAGCCGATGGTGTAGCCGTCGGGTGCGGCCTTCGCGATCTCGACCGAGCCGATGGACCCCGCTCCGCCGCCGCGGTTCTCGACGATCACCGGCTGACCCAGCACGACCGCCAGCGGCTGCGTCAGGTTGCGGCACGCGATGTCGGCGCCCGTGGCCGCCGCGAACGGCACGACGAATCGGATCGGTCGACTGGGGTACGGCGCCTGGCCCCAGGCCAGGGTCGGCATCCCGGCGACGGCGGCCAGGCCGAGCAGCGCTTGCCGACGGTCGAGGGGG
>RPRK01000086.1 GCA_003818495.1 Burkholderiales bacterium | reverse complement strand
GTCGTAGACGATCGCGGCGGCGCCGCACTGTCCGAGCACGTACGCGAGGCCGTCGGCCTGCTCGCGCACCGACACCGGCACCGCGATCGCGCCGAGCCGCAGCACCGCCAGCAGCACGGTCACGAACTCGGGGCGGTTCGACACCAGCATCACCACGCGTTCGCCGGCGGTCACGCCCGCGGCGGCCAGCGCCGCCGCGATGCGGCCGGCCGCCTCGTCGAGCTCGAGCCAGGTCCAGCGCCGACCCTCGAACACCATCGCCTCGCGCCCGGGTCCACGCACCAGCGACTGCTCGAACATCGCATGCACCGAACGGGGCCGGTCCGCGTAGCAGCGCACGAGCCGGTCGCCGAAATGGGTCTCGTGGCGGATCGCGGGGCCTTGCGGGGATGCGCTCATCTCATGTCTCCTCGTCGTCGCGGTCGTCGCGGCCGTAGTCGTCCTCGGCGGGGATGGTAAGGCCCCGCGGGCGGGCGCGACCCGTCTCCGTTCCCAGGCGAGCCGGCTTGCGGATCGCGGGCCCGCCCCGACCCGGGGCCGGGCCTGTCCCGAACGAGAAACCGGAATGCCCGTCCTCTGGATCCTGTCGAGCCTGCTGCACGGCTACGTCGCGCTGCGGCTCCTGCCCTGGCTCGTCGCCTGGCCGATCGCCGCGGTGTCGCTGGGCGGCCTCCTGGCGCTCTCCACGGTGCTGTTGCCGCTCGGCCTGCGCACGCTGCGCCGGCGCCGCGGCGGACGCGATGCGGCGCTGCACTGGGCGGGCATGGTGAGCCTCGGGGCGCTGTCCTCGCTGGTGGTGCTGACGCTGCTGCGCGATGCCGGGCTGCTGCTGGCCCACGCGGTGGACGCGGTGTGGCCGGCCGCGCTCGGGCTCGATGCGATCGCGCTCGGCAGCGCGGTCGCGGTCCCGCTGCTCGGCGCGACGGCCACCGCCTGGGGCTATGCCAACGCGCGTCGCACGGCGCGGCCGGTCGAGGTCGACCTGCCGGTCGCGGGCCTGCCGCCGGCGCTCGAGGGCTTCACGATCGTGCAGCTGAGCGACGTGCACGTGGGCGCGACGATCGGCCACGCCTACGTGAGCGCGATCGTCGACGCGGTGAACCGGCTCGAGCCCGATCTGGTCGCGATCACCGGCGACCTGGTCGACGGCGGCGTGCCCGAGCTCGCGCCCCACGTGGCACCGCTGGCCGGGCTGCGTTCGCGCCACGGCACCTTCTTCGTCACCGGCAACCACGAGTACTACTCGGGGGCCCCCGCCTGGATCGCCGCGCTGCGCGGCCTCGGCATGCGGGTGCTGCTCAACGAGCACGTGGTGCTGCGCGCGGGCGACGCGTCGCTGGTGCTGGCCGGCGTCACCGACTGGTCGGCCGGCCACTTCGACCCGGCCCAGCGCAGCGACCCGGTCGCAGCGCTCGCGGGCGCGCCCGCAGACGCTGGCGCGCGCGTGCTGCTGGCCCACCAGCCGCGAAGCGCTCCCGGGGCGGCGGCCGCGGGCTTCGACGTCCAGCTCTCCGGGCACACCCACGGCGGCCAGTTCCTGCCGTGGACCTGGTTCGTGCGGCTGCAGCAGCCGTACACCGCCGGCCTGCACCGGCTCGGGCGGCTCGTGGTGTACGTGAGCCGGGGCACGGGCTACTGGGGACCGCCCAAGCGCTTCGGCGCCCCCTCGGAGATCACCCGTCTGCGTCTGATCGCGGCGCCCCGCATGGGCTAGCATCCGGGGCGCCGCGTCCGCTTCTCGCGCAGGCCCGTCCCGCCCGCCCGGGCCCTTCCATGGATCCCCATGCCGACCCGTCCCGACCTCACGCTGTTCGACCTCGATCACACCCTGCTCGACGGCGACAGCAATCAGCTGTGGCTCGCGTGGCTGGTGGAGCACGGCGCGACGTCGCCCGTCCGGCTCGCGCAGCAGGCGGACTTCTACGCGCGCTACCAGGCGGGCACGCTCGACATCGACGCCTATCTCGAATTCCACCTGTCGCTGCTCGTCGAGCGCGACGTCGCCGCGTGGCGGCCGATGCGCGATGCCTTCGTCGCGGCGCGGATCGCACCGCGGATCAGCGATGCCGCGCGGGCCGCGGTCGCGTCGCACCGCGAGCGCGGCGACACCATCGCGGTGGTGACCGCGACGCACGACTTCCTCGCGGCCGGCATCCTGTCGCTGCTCGGTGATCCGCCGCTGGTGGCCACGCGCTGCGAGGTGAGCGAGGGCCGCTTCACCGGGCGGCTGACGGGCGTGCCGTGCTTCGCCGAGGCCAAGCCCGGCTGCGTGCGCGACTGGCTCGCCGGACAGGGCCGCGACTGGGACGACTTCGCCGCGGTGCGCTTCTACAGCGACTCGGCCAACGACCTGCCGCTGCTCGAGGCGGTCAGCCATCCGACGGTCGTCGACGCCGATGCGCGGCTCGAGGCGATCGCGCGGGCGCGCGGGTGGCCCCGCCTCAGCTGGCGCGTCGCGGGCTGAGCGGAGCGAGGGCGCCGAGGGCGCCGAGGGCGCCGAGGGGGCCGTCCGCGGGGCATTTCCGCCCGCGGGACGTGCCTTCGTGCCGGGTCGCGAAGCCGCCGCCTGTCGACCGTCCGGTGCCGGCCACCGAGAACGCCGCCGTTCGTTCGCCGTCAACTGCCGTTCGTCGGCCGTCGCCGCCTACGTGACTTCCGAGGCGTCGGGAGTGTGAACTTAGTCTCATGCCCGACGAGATCGGGCTGAGACCCTGCGCTTCGTTCCGGGCGGCCCTCGCTGGCAGCCCGACTCATCGAACAGGCGCGACGCGACATGAACACCTTCATCAAGACCGGATCCCGACTCGGCCTCGGCGTGGCCCTCGGCCTCGCGCTCGCCGCGTGCGGCGCCGGACTCCCGACCTCCGCATCGCCCGCCGGCAGCGCCGCGGCCCCCGCCGCCACGGACGTGCCCGCCCTGTCGGTCGCCCCGTCCGAGACCCCTCCCGCCGACTCCGGCCTGCCGGTGGTGCCGCGCGATCTGCCGACGAACGCTGCCGAGGCGTCGCGGTTCATCGCCAAGTCGACCTTCGGCACCACGCAGGCCGACATCGATCGCGTGACGCAGCTCGGCTACTCGGGCTGGATCGACGAGCAGTTCGCCAAGCCCTACAGCTCGCATCTGGCGAACATCGCCCAGATGACCGCCGCGCTGACCGAATCGTCGACCCAGATCGGCCCGGGCTGGATGCAGAACAGCTTCTGGCGCAACGCGGTGACCGGCGAGGACGCGCTGCGCCAGCGCGTCACGTTCGCGCTGTCGCAGATCCTCGTCGTGTCGCAGATGAACCCGGACATCGGCGTGCGGATGGCCGCCGGCTACTACGACGTCCTCGGCCGCAACGCGTTCGGCAACTTCCGCACGCTGCTCGAGGAGGTGACCCTGTCGCCGGCGATGGGCATCTACCTGTCGCACCTGGGCAACCGCAAGACGGATCTCGCGACCGGCCGCCTGCCGGACGAGAACTACGCCCGCGAGATCATGCAGCTGTTCACCATCGGCCTGTACCAGCTGAACCAGGACGGCACGGTGAAGGTCGACCCCGCCGACGGCCAGCCGATCGAGACCTACGGCGTGGCGGACATCCAGGGCCTGGCCAAGGTGTTCACCGGCTTCTCGTGGGGCGGTCCCGACACCTCCTCGGCCCGCTTCGTGAACCGGCTCGTGGGAACCTCCGACCGCGACATCCTGCCGATGCAGGGCTATCCGCAGTTCCACGAAGGCGGCCCCAAGAGCTTCCTCGGCCGCACGATCAACACCTCGTCGCCGAACGACAGCCTGAAGCAGGCGCTCGACATCCTGTTCAACCACGAGAACGTGGGCCCGTTCATCGGCCGCCAGCTCATCCAGCGCCTGGTGACCAGCAACCCGTCGCCGGGCTACGTGGGCCGGGTCGCGGCGGCCTTCGCCAACAACGGCCAGGGCGTGCGCGGCGACATGAAGGCGGTGATCCGCGCGGTCCTGCTCGACCCGGAGGCGGCGAACCCGCCGGCCGCCTGGGCGAGCGTCAACGGCCGGATCCGCGAGCCGGTGCTGCGCATGAGCGCGCTGCTGCGGGCGCTGGGCGCCACCTCGACCAGCAAGGACTTTCGCATCGACTTCACCGACAATCCGGCGAACTCGCTCGGCCAGTCGGCGATGCGTGCGCCGTCGGTGTTCAACTTCTACCGGCCCGGCTACGTGCCGCCGAACTCCGAGCTCTCCCGGACCCGTCTGGGCGCGGCCGACCGCGTGCCGGTGGCGCCCGAGCTGCAGATCACCAACGAGGTCTCGGTCGCCGGCTGGCTGATCGCCGCCAAGGCCGTCATCGACAACGGCTACGGGTCGGGCAACGACGTCAAGCCGGCCTTCGCGCCGCTGGTGGCGATCGCCCACGTCCCGTCGGCCCTGGTCGACCGTCTGATCCTGCTGCTGGCTCCGGGGAACCAGATTCCGCTGAGCCTGCGCAACGAGATCGTCGCCGAGGTCTCGACGATCACGCTGCCGACGAGCGGCGACGCCGCGGCGCGCCTGAACCGGGTGAAGCTCGCGACGCTGCTCCTGGTGGTCTCGCCCGAATTCATGCTGCAGCGCTGACCCGCGCTTCGACACGGACACCGACATCATGAAACGCACCTTCGACGCCTCCCGCCGCCGCTTCCTCGCCACCGCGAGTGCGCTCTCGGCCGCCGGCCCCACCGTCGCGCCCTTCGCGCTGAACCTCGCCTCGATCGGCAGCGCCGCCGCGCAGTCCACCTGCTCGGCGAGCGACTACAAGGCGCTGGTCTGCATCTACCTGGGTGGGGGCAACGACTCGTTCAACATGGTCATCCCGACCGACGATGCGAGCTTCGCGGCCTACCGGGCGGCGCGCGAGATCAACCCGTCGTCGATCCTGATCGCGCGTTCGGGCTCGGGCTACGACGCGATCGGCCTGAACCCGATCGTGCCGCTGCCCGGCGGCCGCCCGGTCGCGCTGCATCCCGAGATGACGCATGCCGCGGCGCTGTTCGACGCGGGCCGCCTGGCGATCGTTCCGAACGTCGGGCCGCTGACCTATCCGATCGCGAGCAACGCCGAGTACAACACGCTCGCCAGCCAGCGCAAGCTGCCGGTGCGCCTCTTCTCGCACAACGACCAGACCTCGGCCTGGCAGGCGTTCGGGCCCGAAGGCACGACGCGCGGCTGGGGCGGTCGCCTGGGCGACCTGTTCGCGTCGTGCAACGGCGTGCGCTCGACCTTCACGTCGATCTCGGCGACCGGCAACGTCGTGTTCCTGGCCGGCGACACCACCGTGCAGTACCAGGTCACCACCGCCGGCGCGGTCACCGTCCCGAACACCACCGGAGCGCTGTACGGCGCGCCCAACGGCGGCGCCGCGATGGCGCGGATCGCGGCACGCACCCGTCCCGACGACCACCTGCTGCTGCGCGAGCAGGCCGCCGTCACCAAGCGCTCGATCGACCTGGGCGCCGACCTGGGCGCGCTGATGCTGCCGGCCGCGAGCGTCGCCGCGCCGCCGACCTGGCGCACCGTCAATCCGAACGACACCACCGGCGCCGCGAACAATTCGCTGGCGGAGCAGCTGCGGATCGTGGCGCGCATCATCGGTGGCGCGTCGAAGCCCGCCAGCGGCATCAAGCGTCAGGTCTTCATGGTCCAGCTCGGCGGCTTCGACACCCACGACGGCCAGCCGATCCAGCATGCGCGCCTGATGGGGCGGCTGTCGCAGGCGCTGGACTACTTCAACACGATGCTGGCCACGCCGGCGGTCGATGCCGCCGACGCGGTCACCGTGTTCACCGCGTCCGAGTTCGGCCGCACCTTCGGCAGCAACGGTGACGGCACCGACCACGGCTGGGGCGCCCACCATCTGGTGATGGGCGCGGCGGTGGACGGCGGCAAGGTGCACGGCGTGATCCCGGAGATGGGACTGACCGCGCCGCGAACGCTCGCCCGCGGCTCGATGATTCCCGCGATCGCGGTCGATCAGTACGCCGGGCACCTGGCGCGCTGGTTCGGCGCGAGCCCGACGAACCTCGCCACGCTGTTCCCGAACCTGTCGCGCTTCTCGGGGGCGGCCGCGCCGTCGTTCTTCAAGGCCTGACGACAGGGCGTCGGCGGTCCTGGCGATCGGCCGCCTGGCGCCGACCGGCAGCGTCCGAGGGCCCTTCGGATCATGGGAGAATTTCGGAGTCCGGTCGACCGACCGGTTCCTTCCGGTAGCCCATGAACGATCGCGTCACCGAACACGTGCTGCTGGGCGCGATGCCGCAGCAGCAGTTCCTCGCCCGGCTCGAGCAGCGCTCGGACGCCTTCGATCGCGACGACCTGGCGACGGCCTGGCGCACGGCGCGCGAGACGCTGTCGCGTCTCGAGGAGCGCGAGGCGGGTTGCGCCGACGATGCCGGCATCCTGGCGATCCCGCCCGAGATGGCGGCGCAGGTCGACGCGGTGATCGCCACGCCCGCGATCGCGCAGGCCTTCGCGCGCGTGCCGGTCATGTTCGGCCTGATCGAGCTGGATGCGACGATGACCGCGCGGACCGTCCTGATCGACGAACGGCTCGAGGCCATGAAGACGTCGTGGCCCGCGGTCCCCGAGGACGCCGCGCTGGCCGCGGCCTGCCTGCCGCAGACGGCCGAACCGCCGCCCGCGAGCCGCGTCAGCTTCGACGGCCGGTGCCTGTCGATCCGCGACGACCACGAAGTGCTCCAGCAGCTCGACATCCGGATCGAGACCGGCGCCCCGGTGTCCCTGCCGGATGCGCCGGGCGCGGTCCACACGGCCCTGCGCCTGCTGGTCGGCACGTCGCCCCCGCTGGTGCATGCGGTGCGCCTCGGGGGCCGTCTCCTGCTGGTCGACGGTCACCACCGGGCGCGGGTCCTCCGCGCGCTCGGCGTCACCTTCCTGCCGTGCATCGTGTCGGTCTGCGGCGACCTCGACGACGTGATCGCGGCCGCGCCCTCCGCGGGCGACCTCGATCTCGAGGCGCTGTTCGAATCGCCCCGTCCGCCGATGCTGCGCGATTTCGGACGCGGCGCGCTGGTCCACACCTACAGCGCGCGCCGTCCGGGCCGGCTGCTCCAGTGGCGCATCGAGCCCTCGGTCCAGTGGCTGCCGTGAACCGCCGGCTCGGCGCCTAGCCGCCCGATCCGCGGGCTAGACGTCTAGCCGCCCGACCGCTGCTCGGACTCCGCCGCCTGCGCGGCGGCCTGGCGCTCGAGCGCCCACCACTCCACCAGCTTGTGCACGGTGTCGGGTGCCGAATCGAGGTAGCCCGGCGCGAACTTGAGCGGCGGCTGCAGGTGATAGTTCCGGCAGTCCCGGAACCACGGCCTCGAGTAGATCAGGTTCAGGATCGGCCGCACCTGATCCGACCGGTTGCCGATGCCCAGGTGCGCGACGGAGTAGTCGAGCAGCACGCACGAACCGAGCGGCACCTCCGGATCCTGGTGCGCCAGATCCGAGGCGAGGCGCAGCGGCACGCGCTGCGAGCCCTTGAACATCCGGGTCGCGCCGGTGACGGCATCGAGCTGGAGCAGCGGGATGATCACCTGCGCGGCGAAGGTCGGATGCTCGAGCAGCCAGCCGTCCTCCTCGAAGAGCTCGGAGTGGTCCTTGTGGATGCTCTGGTCGCTGCTGCCCGGCAGCGAGATCACCGCGGTGTAGGCGCTCAGGATGCACTCCTTGCCCACCACCGAGCGCATGACCGGCATCAGCAGGTCCGAGGCCACCAGGTCCGGTGCGCCGAACTGCTCGTCGAGCTCCATCGTGAGCATGAATCGCTTGTCGCCGACCTGCAGGACGTCGGAGTGCTCGACATCCTCGAAATAGTGCTCCTGGGAGTGTGCAAACGCGCCCTGGAGCTGTTCGATCCGCTCCGGATCGAAGACGTTGTCGACCTGCACCACGCCGTACTTCCGGAAGAGATCGACGAGGAGGGCGATCGTGTCCGGCTCGAGCCGACCGGCTGCGCGCTCCGCTTCCGTGACCGACCACCTGGGCAGACCCTCCGGCGTCGCGGCGATGTCCCGGACCTGCGCCATCCGCTGCATGCGCGCCTGCACGGCGAGGGCGGGCGCGTGCCTCGCATCGATGGCGAGCGTGCGCGCGACGAAGTCGGCACAGCCTTCCATGTCGGCATGCGCGAGGCGGGTCAGCGCCAGGCCGGCCAGCGCATCCGGCTGACGGGGTTCGATGGCGATCGACTCGCGATAGGCCTCGTCGGCGGTCCGGGCGTCGCCGAGGCGATAGGAGAGCGACGCATACCGGTTGAGCAGCCCGACGTCGCGCGGGGCGCGTGCGAGCTGGTCCTGCACGAGGCGGTGGGCACGACGCCACTCCTCGCGCCGCTCGTAGTCGTCCGCACAGGCGGCGGCGGACTGCGCGTCCCTGGACGCGAGCCAGTCGCACAGATCGAGGAGATCGCTCAGCTTCGTGCGCAGGGTGTTGGCCGCCTGCGCGCGGGCCTGCTCGCCGGGATACAGACCGAACCGGGTGATGAAGCGGACCTGACCGGCGCACAGCGCGCCGGGCAGGGCGGCCCGCAGCGCGTCCTCGGAGGCATAGCCCGCGTCGGCGAGCGTGCTGATGTAGGTCGAGAGGCTGCGGGATTCGAGGGACTCGGCGGGTGCCTGCCCGCGGGCGATCTTGTCGAGCAGCACGGTCGCGCGGGCGCAGCCGCGGAACAGCCCATGCAGGCTCAGGCCGGCCGGTCCGATGGCCGCCTCGTCCCAGTCGAAGAAGACCACCTCGCCGCCGGGTCGGATCGCGACATTCCAGCGGTGCAGGTCGCCGTGACTGAGGGTCGGCGGCAGCCCGACGCAGCCACCGATGTGCCGGCTCAGCAGCGCCCCGCGGGCCTGCAGCAGCGAGCGGTAGCGCTCGGCGTCGGTGTCGCCGATGAAGTATCCGGCCCCCACCGGACCCTCCGTCTCGCCCGTGACGGGATCGGGCGCGGTCGAGTCCGCGCCGAGGAAGTCGATCAGCTCGGCGAGCACCGTGCCGACGTCCACCGCCTCCAGGGAGGCGAGCAGCCCCGGCGAGCGGGCCGCCTGGGCCTGCAGGGTCGCGTAGCGGCGGACCACCGCCAGCATGTCGTCGCCCGGCTCGTCGAAGTCCGGCGGCTCTCCGCCGTGGTCGGCGGTCAGCAGCCAGCCCGCTTCGGGGCGGGCGGCGATCACGGTCGGCACGTCGTCCCGGAACGCTTCCGCGACGGCCATCACGTGACGGATCGACGGCTGCTGCACGGCGGGGACCACCTTGAGGTAGCCGGTCCCGTCGCTGCCGACGATGCGGAACGTGCTCGCCCAGCCGCTTTCGCTGACGGTCTCGATCGTGTCTGCGTCGAGCGTGCGTGCCGCCCATTCGACGGCGGGTCGGTGGGCGTCGCTGCAGTCGAAATCAAGCGTCTTCATGGTCGGCCCGGGTCCTGTCGTCGTTCGTGTCGTTGCTGTCGATCAGCTCGATCTCGGCGCGCTCGAACCAGTTGTCGTCGTCCCATTCGTGGACGCCGCCGAACGCGTTGTAGTTGATCGTCAGTTCCTCGTCGGGCTCGATGTCCCGAACCGCGACGTAGCGCATGACGTTGGTTCGTGCGTCGGCGACGTACCTCAGGTTCGCCGGGTTCGAATGGTTGTACATGCTGCCGTAGCCGAGCGCGACCGCCTGGCTCCGCGGTACCCCGGTCAACGCGGTCCAGTCGAAGACATAGGTCTTGAGCAGCGCGGGGAGGTCGTCGTAGTCGACCTTGAGCACCAGGATCGGCGCGGTCTCCACCGTCTCGCCGGCGGCGAACCGACGCAGCGCGAAGACACCACGCCCGCGCTCCGGGCCGGTGTCCCGGATGCACAGGTCGGGGCAGGTCATGAGGGTGTTCATGGTGTCGTCGGCAGCCGGTTCGCGAGGCGAATGAGACCGTCGAGGCTACTCAATCCGGCGAGTCGGGTCAGGGCGGATGTCACGACCGATCGAGAACGAATGTGCCTTAGTGTCAACTGACTTGGCTCTACGCGAGACCGAGAACTTGTGCCTCGGCAGCGAGCCCGGGCTCGCCGCAGCATCCGCCACCTGCCCGGCTTGTGGGCGTCGACGGGTGTTCCGCCCGGAGGTGGATCCGCATGTCCGAGCAGGCAGTGCAGTTCTTTAATCAACTCAGGAGCAATTAGATGCGTGTTCTGACTCTGGAAGAGCAGCTGGCCGTCAGCGGCGGCAAGGGCGGCAAGAGCAGCAAGGGCTGCAAAGGCGGCAAGGGCGGCGGCAAAGGCGGCGGCAAGGGCGGCGGCAAGGGCGGCGGCAAAGGCGGCGGCAAGGGCGGCGGTTGCTACACGCCCCCGAGCAACGGCGGCGGCGGCAAGGGTCGCGGCAAGTGCTGAAGTGACGTCGGTGGCTGACCCGCGCGGTGTGCGGGTCGGTCATTGACGGGGCCGGGGACGCTTTCGGGCGTCCCCGGCATCTCCACGGTCGCGGCGTGCTTCGCGCGCCCCGGCGCCTACTGCCCGGCCGACTCGGTCAGCAGGTCGTTGACCGCCTTCAGCGCGGCGGGCGTTAGATCGCCGGATGCGGCCTTCAGGGCGAGGTTCCCGACCAGCACGTCGTAGCGTGCCCGGGCGAGGTCCCGACGGGCGAGATACACCTGCTGCTGCGCATTGAGCACATCGATGTTGATCCGGCTCCCGACGCGGTAGCCCACCAGGTTCGATTCGAGCGCGACCCGGCTCGACGCCTCGGCCGCCTCGAGCGCGCGCACCCGCTCCAGATCGCTGCCGAGCGTCAGGAACAGTTCCTGGGCGGACTGTTCCGCCTGCCGCCGGGCCCCTTCGAGTTCCTGCGCCGAGCGCTGCGCGAGCGCCATCGCCTCGCGGACCCGCGAGTCGATCCCGCCGCCGGAATAGATCGGCCACGACAGCTGCACGCCGAGCGCGAGCGTCGTCGACTGCGTGCCGAGCGTCGACTGCGTCGCGCTGCGCCCGTGCTGCGCGCCGCCCACCACGTCCACGGACGGTCCGCCGTCGTAGCGGGCGCGCTCGACGTCGAGGCGCGACACCTCCGTCGCCAGCTCCGCCTGGCGGACCGCGAGGTTGCGGGTCCGGGCCGCCTCGATCCAGGCGTCGGGCGTCTCGGGCTTCGGCGCCTCGAACGTGACGCCGGTGTGCAGCATCGGGAGCTCTCGGACGGGCTGGCCGATGAGGCGCGACATCACCGCGCGTCTGACCGCGAGCGTGTTCGCGGCCGCCACCTCCTGCGCGCGGCCGAGGTCGAGTCGGGCCTGCGCCTCCTGCTGGTCGGTGATCGTGGTGGCGCCGGCGGCGAACTTGCGTCGGGCGGACTCGTACTGCTCGGCGATCGCACGGTTCTGCGTGCGCACCGCACGCAGGTTGTCGAGTGCCTCGAGAACGTCGAAGTAGACGCGCGCCACCCGGATCGCCAGGTCCTGCTCGGCCTGTTCGAGCTGCAGCGCCGCGACCACGGCCTGCGATCGGGTCTGCGCGGTGACGACGGTGTTGGCCGGGCGGTAGAGCGGCGCGACCAGCGAGACACCGAAGACGAGCGGCGTGTAGCGGCCGGGCGATTCGCCGTCGTAGAGGTCCTGGTACTGGCCGCCGATCTGCGCGGACGCGCCGATGCGGGGCAGCTGCGCGGCGCGGGCCTGCACCGTGCGCTCGCGGCTCGCGTCGACCTGCGCGCGCAGGGCGGCCACCCGGGTATCCGTGGCCAGTGCGCTCCGGTAGGCGCCGACCAGGTCGATGGCGAAGGCTGGCGGGATCGGCGCCGCGAGGCCGACGAGGACGGCGATCCGGAGCCACACCGAGGGGCGGCTCGGCGGGCTGGGGCGCTTCGAGGCGCGCAGGCGGAGCGCGGGGCTCGACGAGGACGGACGGCGCGCGACGGCAGGGGGATGCACGCGTGCGATTGTAGTCAAAAGCGCGGCCGCGGGTCCCGTCTCCGTGACCGATGTCATGCGTCGCGACACGCGGTCTCGGGCGCCCCTTCGTCTCACGCCGACCTGCATGAACTCCATCACGGGACCGTGGGGACCGTTCCGATAGCATCGGACGAAGCATTGCATCCCTGCTCGCGCAGGGTGCGTGCACCGTGCTTCGCGCGACGTCCGATCGATGGCGGCTGCGCGGTGACCCGAACCGAGAGCCCTGCGATGCCCGTGTCCGATCCCCTCGTGAATGCCCCGCCGACGAAGGCGGGCGCCGGGCGTCCGGCGCGAGGGGCGAGCGGCCGCTCCAGGGGGATGCGCCCCGTGGTCCGATGGCACTGAGCGATCGGGTGACGGTACGCGCGGTGGCGGTCCGGCCCGAACGCGGTGCGCCCCCGGCGGCAGCCGGTGACGAGACGGCCGCGGTGGCACCGCGTGCTCCCAAGGCTGCGCGACCGGCGAATCCGCCGGCCGCCTCGCTGTTCCGTCCGGAAGCGATGGCCGGTCAGCGCACCCAGTGGCTCGGCACGGTCCTCCTCGCGCGTCCGGTCTCGCTCACGGTGTTCGCCGCCTTCGCGCTGATCGCGATCCTCGCCGTCGCGCTGCTGATGGGCTTCGGCGAATTCACCCGCAAGGCGCGCGTGGGCGGCTGGGTCGTGCCGCAGCAGGGCGTCGTGCGGGTGTTCGTGCCCCAGCCGTCGGTGGTCTCCGAGCTGCTCGTTCGCGAGGGTGCCCGGGTGCAGAAGGACCAGCCGCTGCTGACCCTGTCGGCCGAGCGCCAGACGACCGCGTACGGCGCGACGCAGGCCGAGGTGTCGCGTCTGCTCGCCACCCGCCGCGCCAGCCTGCAGGCCGAGCAGCTGCAGCAGCAGCAGCTCTTCGAGCAGCAGCGGACCTCGCTGCGGCAGCGGATCGACGCGATGCGCAGCGAGATCGGGCAGCTGACCCAGGAGATCGCGCTGCAGTCCTCGAGGGTCCAGCTCGCCGAGGGGACGCTGCAGCGCGAGCGCGGACTCCAGGCCCAGGGCTACGTGTCGCTGCAGCAGGTCCAGACCCAGGAAGGCCAGATGCTGGAGCAGCGGGGCCGACTGCGTGCCCTCGAGCGACAGCGCAGCGAGCGCCAGCGCGACGTGTCGGTGTTCGAGGGCGAGCTGCTCGAGCTGCCGCTGCGCTCGCAGGCGCAGCTGGCCGCGCTCGAACGCAGCGTCGCGACCCTGGAGCAGGAACTCGCCGAAGCCGAGTCGCGCAGGCAGATCGTCGTGACCGCGCCGCTCTCGGGCACGGTGTCGTCGATGCAGGTCGAGGCCGGCACCACCGCCAGTCCCGCGACACCGCTGATGAACATCGTGCCGGAGAACGCCCGGCTCGAGGTCCATCTGTTCACGCCCAGCCGCTCGATGGGCTTCGTGCGCGAAGGCCAGCAGGTGCTGGTCCGCTATCAGGCCTTTCCGTACCAGAAGTTCGGTCATCACGCGGGCAAGGTGGTGTCGGTCTCGCGCACTGCGATCAGTCCCGCCGAGCTGCCGAGCGCGCTCGCCGGTCTGGCGATCGTCGGCGGCGCGGGCGAACCGGTCTACCGTATCGTCGTCGCACTCGAGCGTCAGACCGTGACCGCATACGGCGAGGAGCAGGCGCTGCAGGCGGGCATGCAGCTCGAGGCCGACATCGCCCTCGAGCGTCGCAAGCTGTACGAATGGATGCTCGAACCGCTCTACACCCTGACGGGGCGACTTTGACCGCCGAATCCACCGTGCGGCTGAACTTCGGCCTGCGCCGCAAGCTGCCGATGATCCATCAGGCCGAGGCCGCCGAGTGCGGCCTGGCCTGCCTGGCCATGGTGGCGACCTACCACGGGCAGGCGAGCGATCTCGTCGAGCTGCGGCGTCGCTTCGACGTGTCGCTCAAGGGCGCGCGGCTGTCCGATCTCGTGAATGTCGCCACCCAGCTCGGCATGGCGACCCGGCCGCTGCGCGTGGAGCTCGACGAGCTGTCGCAGCTGCGCACGCCCTGCGTGCTGCACTGGGACATGAACCACTTCGTCGTGCTCGAGTCGGTGAGCCGGGGCGAAGTCCGGCTGCACGATCCGGCGATCGGCGTGCGCCGGATGCCGCTGCGCGACGTGTCGCGCCACTTCACCGGCGTCGCCCTCGAGCTGACCGCGACCCCGGGGTTCGAGCGCCGCGACCCGCCGCCGCGCCTGCCGCTGACCCGCCTGTTCGGGCGCATCGTCGGCCTGCGCCGATCGCTCGGTCACCTGCTCGTGCTCGCGCTCGGCATCGAGGTCTTCGCGATCCTCAATCCGTTCTTCCTGCAGTGGGTGATCGACCACGCGCTGGTCAGCGCCGACCGCGACCTGCTGACGACGCTGGCGATCGGATTCAGCCTGGTCACGCTGATCCAGGCCTCGCTGATGGCGATGCGCGGCTGGACGCTGATGGTGCTGTCGGCGTCGCTGCGGGTGCAGTCCAGCGCGAACCTGTTCACGCATCTCCAGAAGCTGCCGGCGGCCTTCTTCGAGAGCCGCTACCTCGGCGACATCATGTCTCGCTTCAGCTCGCTGGAGCGCATTCAGCAGGCCCTGACCACCGAACTCGTCGAGGCGGTCCTCGACGGGCTGATGGCTGCGATCACGGTGGCCATCATGCTGATGATCAGCCCGCCGATGGCCGCCCTGGTGATCGCCTCGGTCGGCGCCTATGCCGTGCTGCGCTGGGTGCTGTACCGGCCGCTGCGCGAGGCGTCCATGGAGACGATCGTCTGGGAGTCCCGCCTGGACAGCCATTTTCTCGAGACCCTCCGGGCGATCCGGCCGATCAAGCTGATGGGCGGCGAGGAGGGGAGGCGCTCGCAGTGGATGAACCTGCTGGTCGAAGCCGCCAACCGCGGCATGACCGTGCAGAAGCTGCGGCTCGTCTTCCGCTCGAGCACCGTCGTGCTGTTCGGCCTGCTCACCATCACGACGATGTGGCTCGGCGCCGGCAGGATCCTCGAGAGCGGGTTCACCGTCGGCATGCTGCTCGCGTTCCTGTCCTACCAGGCGCAGTTCATCGGGCGCACCACCGCGCTGATCGACCGGCTGATCGACCTGCGGATGCTCAGGCTGCACGGCGAGCGCCTGTCGGACATCGTGCTGACCGCGCCCGAGGCCGAGTCGGTCGTCGCCGATCCGCCGCGGGTCGAGCCGTCCCTGGAGGTTCGCGATCTCAGGTTCCGCTATGCCGAGAGCGAGCCCTGGATCCTGGACGGCGTGAGCTTCCGCATCGAGGCGGGCGAGTCGGTCGCGATCGTCGGCGCATCGGGGTGCGGCAAGACGACCCTGCTGAAGATCCTCGCCAGCCTGCTGCAGCCCACCAGCGGCGAGATCCTGGTCGGTGGCGAGCCGATCGCCCGGATCGGCACCCGCGCGTATCGCGAGATGATCGGTGTCGTGATGCAGGAGGATCAGCTCTTCGCCGGCTCGATCTCGGACAACATCGCCTTCTTCGCGCCCAAGCCAGACCGGGCCCGCATCGAGCGCTGCGCGCAGCGCGCGTCGATCCACGACGACATCGTCGCGATGCCGATGGGCTACGAGTCGCTGATCGGCGACATGGGCACCTCGCTGTCGGGCGGCCAGAAGCAGCGCCTGCTGCTCGCCCGCGCGCTGTACCGGCGTCCCCGCATCCTGATGCTCGACGAGGCGACCAGCCATCTCGACGTCGAGCTCGAGCGGGCGGTCAATGCGGCCGTCCGGCGGGTCGGGGCGACCCGGATCATCATCGCCCACCGTCCGGAGACCGTCCGCTCGGCCGATCGGATCCTCGCGTTCCAGGACGGGCGGCTGGTGCGTGACGAACGGATCGTGCGCGAGGCGTCGGACCGGTCCGACGCGGGCGGCGTGCCGCGGGCGGTCGCGCTGTCGGCCGACCGTGCCATGGACTGAACGCCCCGGAACGGCAGCCACACCGCTTCGCGTACGATACCGGCCTCCACGGAGGAACGCGATGAAGCAGAACTGGATCGGCGGCGCCTGGGTCGACGGCGCGAGCGTCACCCGCAACATCAACCCCTCGGACACCTCGGACCTGGTCGGCGAGTACGCCCAGGCCGATGCCGCGCAGACCGCGACCGCGATCGCCGCGGCGCGCGAGGCCGCCGCGAAGTGGTCGGTGTCCACGCCGCAGCAGCGCTTCGATGCGCTCGACGCCGTCGGCACCGAGATCCTCGCCCGCAAGGCCGAGCTCGGCGACCTGCTCGCCCGCGAGGAGGGCAAGACCCTGCCCGAGGCGATCGGCGAGGTCGGCCGCGCCGGCCAGATCTTCAAGTTCTTCGCTGGCGAGGCGCTGCGCATCCAGGGCGAGAAGATGGGCTCGGTGCGCCCCGGCCTGGACGTCGAGATCACGCGCGAGCCGATGGGCGTGGTCGGCATCATCGCGCCGTGGAACTTCCCGATCGCGATCCCGGCCTGGAAGATCGCGCCGGCGCTCGCCTACGGCAACTGCGTGGTGTTCAAGCCCGCCGACGCGGTGCCCGGCAGCGCCTGGGCGCTGGCCGAGATCCTGTCGCGCAGCGGCCTGCCCGCCGGCGTGTTCAACCTCACGATGGGCCGCGGCTCGCAGGTCGGCCAGGCGCTGCTGACCGACCGCCGCGTCGATGCGATCAGCTTCACCGGCTCGGTGGCCACCGGCCGCAAGGTCGCGCAGCAGTGCATCGAGCGCATGGCCAAGTTCCAGCTCGAGATGGGCGGCAAGAACCCGCTCGTCGTGCTCGACGACGCCGACCTCGCCACCGCGGTGAACTGCGCGGTGCAGGGCGGCTTCTTCTCGACCGGCCAGCGCTGCACGGCTTCGTCGCGGATCATCGTCACCGAGGGCATCCACGACAGGTTCGTCGCGGCCACCGTCGAGGCGATGAAGAAGCTCACCATCGGCGACGCGCGCGCCAAGGGCGTGGACATCGGCCCGGTCGTCGACCAGGGCCAGCTCGACCAGGACCTGGAGTACGTGTCGATCGCGAAGGGCGAGGGCGGGCGGGTGGCCTTCGGCGGCGAGGTGCTCGAGCGCGCGACGAAGGGCTTCTACATGGCGCCGGCGCTGATCACCGACACCACCAACGCGATGCGCATCAGCCGCGAGGAGGTGTTCGGGCCGGTGTGCAACGTGGTCCGCGCCAAGGACTACGACGAGGCGCTCGCGATCGCCAACGACACCGAGTTCGGCCTGTCGTCGGGCATCGTCACCACCTCGCTCAAGTACGCCTCGCACTTCAAGCGCCACGCCCAGGCCGGGATGGTGATGGTCAACGTCCCGACCGCGGGCGTGGACTATCACGTGCCGTTCGGCGGCCGCAAGGGCTCGTCCTACGGCCCGCGCGAGCAAGGGCGCTACGCGGCGGAGTTCTTCACCACGGTGAAGACCGCGTACACCTTCCCGGGCTGAGACCGTACTTCAGCGACGGGCGGCCCTGGCGATCCGCTCGACGCAGCATCGGCGCAGCGCCAGCAGCGCGGCGAGTGCGTCGTCGGGGAATCCCTGCCGGCCGCCGCGCTGATCGATCAGCAGCGCATCGAGGACCTCGAGCGCTGCCTTCGGCGTGTCCCACTCGGCGCTCACCTGGTTCAGGACGTGCGGGAAGCGGTCCTCGAGGCTGCGCAGGTCGATGCCTTCTTCACGGAGTTCCGTCGTCAGTCGCATCGACCCCAAGGTCGGCAGCTCGCGCACGTGCGTCTTGCGCGGCAGAGGCGCGGCGACGGCGTTGATCCGGACCGTCGGCGTCGCCGGCGCGGCAGCGTCCGGGACGGGGGGCTGCGGAAGGGGGTCCGGACCGGGCTCCGGACGGGGCTCGGGAGGGAGTTCGGGATGCTTGCTCATCTGTCGCGCTCGTGTCCGTGTTCGCCCTCGCCGGATGCGGGGCCTGTGGTCAAGGCCGTGGACGATCGTGACCGCGGGGTCGATCGCGCGTTCAGCCTCGCTGCGAAGGTCGATGCAGCCTGCGTGCCGGGGTCGAATCGTTCACACCGCGCGCATCGGGAGGCGCGTGTCGACCCTTAGGCGCCCCCCCGGGCTGACGTACGGCGTCAGCCGACTGACGAATCGCGTCACGCGGGGCCGACGCAGGCGGTCATCCTGGCGCGGCAGTCAGAGGCCCGCCGACGCCACGATCCGCCTGACGCACAGACGGCGCAGCGCCAGCAGCTCGTAGAGCGCGTCGGCCGGAAAGCCCCGACGTCCGCCACGACGGTCGATCAGCAGCTCGCCGATCAGCTCGAACACTGCGTTCGGGGAGTCCCAGACGGCGCTCAGCCGGTTCAGCACGTGCGGGAAGCGGTCGGCCAGGATCTCGACGGTCATCGCCTCGTCGCGCAGCGTGCCCAGCACCTCCAGCGATCGATCGGTCAGCGGCTCGGGGCGGTCGCCGCCGGGGCGCCGGGAGGCGCTGAAGATGCGGTCTGACTCTCCCGGGTGCCCTGCGATGGGCGCGTCGGGCATGGCACGGGTGTCGGGGAAGGCGTCGTAAAGGTGGTTCATCGCTGGGGCTCGCTCGGAGTGTTCGGTGAACATCCAGGGAGCAACCCGCGTGCCGACGTCGATTCCGTCACGGATCGGCCGTCGGCGACGTCGATTTCGCGTCACACGAACGCGCCTGCTGACGTGGAACGTCACCCGGTACAGACCGGGCGCGTCACGCCGGCGCGCGCGATCGCGTCCGCCGGCCAGGCCTTAGGGCCTTAGGCGTCGCGTGCCGTCCGGCCGCGACGCGTGCCTCGCCTCAGAACTGCACGCCCCGCGTCAGCGCCCCGTCGATCACCAGGTTCGTCCCGGTGGTGAAGCTCGCCGCCGGGCTCGCGAGGAAGACCGCGCCGTTGGCCATCTCCTGCGGCGTGCCCATGCGGCCGG
>RPRK01000085.1 GCA_003818495.1 Burkholderiales bacterium | reverse complement strand
GTGTAGGCGCCGATCGCGCAGATCACGATGATCACCGGCGCGATCACCGAGAACGGGATGCGCAGGATCGCGGCCCACCAGGGAACGGTGGTCAGCACGACGATCAGGCCGACGATGTTGCCGAGGTACATCGAGGCGATCAGGCCCCAGACGAAGTCCTTCTGCTCGACGAAGAGCATCGGCCCGGGCTGCAGGCCCCAGATCAGCAGTCCGCCGAGCAGCACCGCGGCGGTGGGCGAACCCGGGATGCCGAGCGTGAGCATCGGCAGCAGCGCCGAGGTGCCGGCCGCGTGCGCGGCGGTCTCGGGTGCGACCACGCCCTCGAGCCGGCCCTTGCCGAACTCGTCCGGGTGCTTCGACATGCGGCGTGCCATGCCGTAGCTCATGAACGAGGCGGGCGTGGCGCCGCCGGGGGTGATGCCCATCCAGCAGCCGATCGCGGTCGAGCGCAGGAACAGCCGCCAGTGGGTGAACAGCTCCTTCCAGGTCTCGAGCACCACCTTGAAGGTGATCTTCGCGCTCTTGCCCTTGAAGGCCAGCCCCTCCTCCATCGTCAGCAGGATCTCGCCGATGCCGAACAGGCCGATCACCGCGATCAGGAAGTCGAAGCCCTTCAGGAGCTCGGGCACGCCGTAGGTCATCCGAAGCTGGCCGGTCACCGTGTCCATGCCGACCGCGGCGAGCGCGAACCCGAGCATCATCGCCGCCAGCGTCTTGGCGGGCGCCTCCTTGCTCATGCCGACGAAGCTGCAGAAGGTCAGCAGCTGCACCGCGAAGAACTCGGCCGGCCCGAACTTCAGGGCGAACTTGGCGAGGATCGGCGCGGTGAACGTGATCAGCAGCACCGCGAAGAGCGCGCCGACGAACGACGACGTGAAGGCCGCCGTGAGCGCCTGGGCGGCGCGTCCCTGCTGCGCCATCGGATGGCCGTCGAAGGTCGTCGCCACCGACCAGGGCTCGCCGGGGATGTTGAACAGGATCGAGGTGATCGCCCCGCCGAACAGCGCGCCCCAGTAGATGCACGACAGCATGATGATCGCCGACGTGGGGCTCATCGAGAACGTCAGCGGCAGCAGGATGGCGACGCCGTTGGCGCCACCGAGGCCCGGCAGCACGCCGATCAGCACGCCGAGGATGATGCCGATGAACATGAAGCCGATGTTCGGCAGCGTGAGCGCGACGGAGAAGCCGTGCCCGAGATCGAGGAGTTCCTGCATGGCGGTGTCCGTCAGGTCAGAAGCCGAACGCCGCCTCGAGCGGGCCCTTGGGCAGCGGCACGAGGAACCAGCGCTCGAACACGAGGAAGCAGATCAGCGGCACGCCGATCGCCACCGCGGCGCTCGGCAGCACGCGGTACTTGCCGTGGCGGATCATGAACCACGAGATCAGCGCGATCGACGCGACGTACAGCCCGAGCACCGCGATGGCGCCGACGTACAGCGCGATCGGCACGGCCATCTGCATCACGAGCCCGAGCTGCGCGCGCTCGGCGAACTCGGCCCGGTCGGTGCTCCAGCGACGCAGCTGGGACACGAGGATGAAGGTCGCGCTGGAGAACAGCAGCACCCCGATGATGAAGGGGAAGTAGCCCGAGCGCGGACCGTCGTCGGCCCAGCCCACGCCGACGCGCAGGCTGTCGACGATGACGGCGATCGCGATCGCCTGCAGCAGGACGGCGACGATGGCCTCGGGCCAGCGCACGCGCACGCTGTCCTGCGGCGTACCGGAGGGTTCGTTCATGAGGGGTTCTCTCGGCGCTCTGGGCGCCCGGGTCGAGGGGAATCCCGGGACGGCGCGTGCTCGCGGCCGCCCTCCCGGGACAGCGTGCGCGCGTCGGCGCGCACCCGGCGGATCACATCGCCATGAAGCCGGCTTCCTTCATCAGCACGCGGTGCATCTGCTCGTTCTTGCCCAGCCAGTCGACGAACTCCTGGCCCTTCATCGCACTCTGATTGAACGCCCCCTTGTCCATGAACTCCTTCCACTCGGGCAGCGTGCGGATCTTGTCGAACAGCGCGTTGTAGTAGGCGACCTGCTCGGGCTTGACGCCGGGCGCCATGAAGATGCCGCGCAGCATCGTGTACTCGACGGGGACGCCCTGCGAGGCGCAGGTCGGCACGTCGTTCCACGAGGCCTTGTCGGTCAGCTTCGCCTTGTACGGCATGGGCGCCTTGTCGAACACGCACAGCGGACGCAGCTTCCCGGCGCGCCAGTGGGACTCGGCCTCGATCGGGTTGTTGACCGTCGCGTCGATGTGCTTGCCGACGAGCTGCACCGCGACGTCGCCACCCCCCTTGAAGGGGATGTAGGTCATCTTCTTGCCGGCCGCCTTCTCCATCATCACGGCGATGATCTGGTCCTCCTGCTTGGACCCGGTGCCGCCCATCTTGATGGGGGTGGGCGACGACTTCATCGCGTCGAAGAAGGCCTTCGCGGTCGTGTGGGGCGACTCCGCGTTGACCCAGAGGACGAACTGGTCGAGGGCGAGCATGCTGACCGGCGTCAGGTCGCGCCAGTTGAACGGGACGCCCGTGGCCAGCGGCGTGGTGAACAGGTTGGACAGGGTGATGACGATCTTGTGCGGATCGGCGTTCGCGGACTTCATCGCCAGGAAGCCTTCGGCGCCTGCGCCGCCGGAGCGGTTGACGACGACGATCGGCTGCTTGGTGAGCGAATGCTTGGCGGCGACGCCCTGGATGAAGCGCGCCATCTGGTCGGCCCCGCCGCCGGTGCCGGCCGGCACGACGAACTCGATCGGCTTGGCGGGCTCCCAGGTCTGCGCGAACGCGGTGGCGGGCGCCGCGCCGATCAGGGCGGTGACGGCCGAGACGGCTGCCGCGGTGCGGAGGAACGGTCGGGTCATGGTCATCTCTCCAGTCAGTTGAACGTCGATACGGAATGCCCCGACCCGCCGACCGCCGAGGCGGCCGACGCCGTCGGGATCAGGCGAGGCCGAGCTTCTGCGCGAGGCCGATGCGCTGCAGCTTGCCGGTCGCGCCCTTCGGGATCTCCTCGAGGATGAGGATCCGCTTGGGCACCTTGAAATCGGCCGCACGCTTGCCGACGAAGTCCTGCAGCTCGCGCTCGGTGGCGCTCTGCCCTTCGCGCAGCACCACGGCGGCCGCCACCTCCTCGCCGAGCTTCGGATGCGGCATGCCGAAGCACACCACCTGCGCGACCGCGGCATGGTCCATCAGGATCTCGTCGACCTCGCGCGGGCTCACCTTCTCGCCGCCGCGGTTGATGATCTCCTTGAGCCGGCCGGTGATCGTCACGTAGCCGTCGGCGTCCATCACGCCCTGGTCGCCGGTGCGGAACCAGCCCTCGGCGAACGCCTCGGCGTTGGCCTTGGGGTTCGCCTCGTAGCCGGCGGTGACGTTCGGTCCGCGGATCACGATCTCGCCGGTCTCGCCGCGCGCGAGCAGGCGGCCGTCCTCGGCCATGATCGCGATCTCGGGGCCGGCCGCGCGACCGACGCTGCCCGGCTTGCGGATCTCGGGCGGCAGCGGGTTCGACGCCATCTGGTGCGTCGCCTCGGTCATGCCGTACGACTCGATCAGCGGTGCGCCGAACACCTCCTCGAGCTCGCGGATCACCTGCGGCGGGATCGACGACGACGACGAGCGCAGGAAGCGCAGCGGATGGCGCTTGATGATCTCGGCGTTCTTCGGGGCGCGCGCCAGGATCGTCTGGTGCATGGTCGGCACGGCCGTGTACCAGGTGGGCCGGGCCTCGTCCATCCAGCCGAAGAACTTCAGCGCGTTGAAGCCCGGCGTGCAGAACACCTGCGATCCGGCCGACAGCGGCGCGAGCACGCCGGCGATCAGGCCGTGGATGTGGAACAGCGGCATGATGTTCAGGCCGCAGTCGGCCGGCACGAACTTCAGCGTGCTGCGGATGTGGGTGGCCGAGGCCGCCAGATTGCGCTGCGACAGCGGCACGATCTTCGGACGCGAGGTGGTGCCGGAGGTGTGGAGCACCATCGACACGTCGTCCGGCTCGGCGACGCCCGGCGCGGCGGCGGCCGCTGCGCCGCCCGCCTCGCGCGGCTCGAGCGAGAAGCTGCCCGCGCCGGCCTCGGGGTCGGCGACCAGGTCGATCAGCCGCACGCCCTGCTTGCGGGCGGCGTCGACAGCGGGCGAGGCACTGTCGCGCGCGACGATCAGCGCGGCGGCCTTCAGGTCCGACAGGTAGAACTCGAACTCCTCGCCGCGGTAGGCCGGGTTCAGCGGCGCGCTGGCGACCGAGCAGGCGCAGGCGACGAAGCAGGCGGCCATCTCGGGGCCGTTGTCGAGCACGATCGCGACGCGGTCGTTGCGGCCGATGCCCAGGCCGTTGAGCCGCTCGCGCGTCGACGCGATCAGCGTACGCAGCTCGCGGTAGGTCATCGCACGCCGGCCCGGCGCGCCGATCGCGGGGGAATCGTCGGCGCCGGTGGCCAGCAGGGTCGTCAGGGTCGCTTGCATGGGTCCTCTGGGTTCTCGAACGGAAAAGCGGCCGAGCGTACACGCCCTGCTCGGTACCGACACCCGGGTCGGGCGCGGCGATCCACGGCCGACGCGGCGACATGACGTCGGCGTGCCGATCGGGCGGGGCGGGTTCGGGGTCCGACCGCGGGGTCCACGGTCGGTTTCGGCTCCGGCTCCGGGCCGCGGGTCTGCGGTCGGGTCCGGCCGGCATGGGTGCGCCGGCTGCTGCAGTGCGTTATACGGAGTTCTGTCCAGGACAAACAAGCGGAACCTGCGTTTTTCTCGAACGCCGGTTGGACATTTCACATCGTGGCATCTCCGAGCCGCCGACCGTGGCGTTCGGCGAACGCGAGGATGTGCGCGACGACCGCCGCGGGCTGTTCCTCGGCCAGCAGGTGGCCGCAGCCGGGGATCGTCGCGCCGTCGATCGTCGCGGCGATGCCCTCGAACTGCTCGGCCACGCCGGGATGACCGTACTCGCCGTTCAAGGCCAGCACCGGCACCTCCAGCACCCGCCCCTGCGTCGCCTCGACGATCTGACGGCCGGTCAGCAGGCTGTCCCGGTACCAGCCGAAGGAACCATTCAGGCCGCCGGGGCTGCGCAGCCCCCGCACGTACTCCGCCCGATCGCGGGCGGTCACGCTTCGCGGGTCCGCCACCATCGCCGTGATCATGTGGTCGACCATGCGATCCTCCTTGCCCTCCCAGAGCATCGCGGCGATGTGTTCGGTCGCATTGAAGGCGAACCACCAGTACACGAACGGGTTGTCGGGCCGGAACGCCGTGAAGCGCTCGAGATTCACGCCGAGCAGCGGCTCGTCGAAGTAGCCGACGCCGATCACCTCGTCGGGGTGATGGGCCGCCATCAGCAGCGCCGCCGGCGCGCCCATGTCGTGACCCATCACGAAGGCCCGTCCGTGCCCCAGGGCACGCAGCACCTGGCGCAGGTCTTCCTTGACGGTCAGGCCGTCGTAGCCGGCTGCGGGCTTGGCGCTGTCGCCATAGCCGCGCGCATCGGGAACGATGACGGTGAAGCGCTCGGCCAGCGCCGGCATCACCTTTCGCCAGCTGTACCAGCTGCCCATCCAGCCGTGCTGCAGCAGCAGCGCCGGTCCCTGTCCGCCGACGACGACGTGCAGCTGGATACCGTTGACGAACAGCTTGTGGTGCTTGAACACGCGATCGAAGGAATCGGTCTCGATGGTCACGGCGCAACTCCGGGTCAAGGGGAAACGGTTCGGCGATTCGAGCTCGAGCTCGAGCTCGGGTTCGGGTTCAGGTCCGGCCGCGGGACAGCGGCACGAGCGCGCCGAAGGCGCCGCGCGCGTGATCGCGCGTGAACCGTGCGATCTGATCCGGGTCGCGAGCCACGAACGGCCCATGGACGAGTGGGGTCTGGCGCAGCGGCCTGCCGGCGAAGACCGTGAAGCGAGCCCCTGGACCGGCGGCCTCGAAACGCAACAGGTCTCCGTCGGGCCGGGTTCGCACCACACAGCCGGCCGGCGCGCGGTGCCCGTTGACCGCCACGGCGCCCTCGAACACGAAGACGAACGCATGGTGGGCGGCGGGCAGCCGGTGCGACCACGAGCCCTGTGCATCGAGGGCGACATCGATCAGGCTCACCGCCGTCGGAAGCCCCAAGGGGGCGTGCACGCCCTCCGATTCGCCCAGCACGACACGGACCTCGGCGCCGGGCAGGTCCAGTCGCGGCACCGCGTCCGACGCCAGATGAAGCGCCTGCGGCGCCATCTCGCGCACCTCGTCGGGGAGGTCGATCCAGATCTGGAAGCCGCGCGCCGGCTGCCCCGACGCCTCGGGCTGCTCCTCGTGCAGCACGCCGCGGCCGGCGACGGTGACGTGCAAGGCTCCCGGCGCGATGCGGTTGCGCGTGCCGAGCGAGTCCTGGTTCACGAACCCCAGCGGACTCTCGGGGACGATGTACGTGGCCACCATGAAGCCGGCGTGCGGGTGCGGCGGGAACGTCGGTCCGGTCATGTCGTACAGCGAGACGGCGATGAAGGGATCGAGGTCGGGCGTCAGCGGGGACCACTGGATGTCGCGGGTGGCGAGTCGATCGCCATGACGCTGCACCGGCAGCGGGTCGATGCACAGGAGGCTGCGAGGGGTGTTCATCGTTCGGATTGCGCTGGAGGACGAAGTGGGTATCCTTGATCCCGTCCGTTCCCTGTACAAGCCCTTACTCTTGGACAGTTTGTACGCGTGGATGGACAATCGACGGACTGGGCGCGCGCCGCATGCATCGCGTTCCTCGCATCGCTCGCCGCCCCGTCCCCCTCCCCCCGACCCTTGCGCGAGTCCGCCTTGGATGCCGACCTCAACGACGTACTGGCCTTCAGCCGCGTCGCCGACACCGGGAGCTTCACCGCCGCAGCGCTCCGGCTGGGCTGGCCCAAGAGCAGCGTCAGCCACCGGGTCGCTCGGCTGGAACGGACGCTGGGAGCCCGGCTGATCGAGCGCAGCACCCGCCGCCTGCGACTGACGGACGTCGGCGCGCGGTACCACGAGCACGCCCGGCGCGTGCTGCAGGAACTCGAACAGGCGTCCGCCACCGTGGCGAGCTTTCGCGCGCAGCCGTGTGGCTGGCTGCGCATCAGCGCTTCGGTGGTGCTCGGACAGGCCCTGCTGCCCCCTCTACTGGTCGACTACGCGGCCGCCTGCCCCGAGGTGCAGGTGTTCGTCGATCTCACGAACCGACGCGTCGACCTGCTCGAGGAGGGATTCGATCTCGCGATCCGATCGGGTGTGCTGCCCGACTCGTCTCTGGTGGCACGCTCTCTGGGGCGTGCCGCGGCGCGACTCTATGCAGCCCCCGCCTACCTGCGCCGCCACGGAAGGCCACGGTCTCCCGACGAGCTCGGCTCGCACATGCTGATCGACAATGCGCCCGCGGCGCCGACCGAGCGCTGGATCCTGAGCCACGACGACGGACGCCAGGCCGTCGTGCCGGCACGCTTTCGTCTGGTGGGCAGCGACCCCGCCCTGCTGCGCGAGGTCGCTGCGCTCGGAGAGGGCATCGTCAGCCTGCCGGACTTCGTCGCCGCTCCGGCGCTGACCGCCCGGCGACTCGTTCCGGTCCTCGCACAGTGGGCCACGCGTCGGGTCGAGGTGCACGCGGTGTTTCCGTCGCACAAGAGCCTGTCGCCGGCGTTGCGCGCGTTCGTCGACCTCGCCGTGCTGCGCCTCGGGCAGTCGTTGCAGGCCCCTGGACCGTGAGGCGGGCTGTGACGCGGACTCGCCGAATGCCTGCCGCCCTGCTCCCCTGGATCGTGCTGAACGCCACCGTCCTGCTGTCGGGCTGCGCCACCCCGTTCGACAACCAGCCCCTGAACCGTCCGATCACGGCAGGGTTCGTGACCCAGTCGACGGCGCCGCGCGACATCGTCGGCCGCGATGTCATCGGTCTGTCGCTGTCCGGCGGCGGCATGCGCGCCGCCGCGTTCTCGCTCGGCGTGCTCAAGGCCCTGGCCGGCGACCAAGGCCGTGCCGGCGACGTCTACGACGACGTCACCTTCATCTCCAGCGTCTCGGGCGGCTCGCTGACGGCCGCCTACGTCGCGTTGCACGGCCGCGACGGGCTCGACGGGATGCGCGAGCGGGTGCTGCTGCAGGATCTGGAGCGGGACCTGCGCCTCGACCTGCTCTCGCCCTCGAACCTGCTGCGGCTCCTGGCGGGCGGACTGAACGATCGCAGCAACCTCGCGCACCGGCTCGACATCGACGCGTTCCGAGGGGCCACCTTCGCGGACCTCTATCGTCGAAACAAGCCGGACGTGTGGATCAACGCCACGGATCTCTACAACCGCACGCCCTTCCCGTTCACGCCGCAGGCCTTCATGGCGCTGTGCAGCGACCTGCCCTCGCTGCCGGTGTCCGAGGCGGTGGCGGCCTCGATGGGTGTGCCGCTGCTGTTCGCACCGGTGGTGCTGCACACCTTCCCCGAACACTGCCTCACCCCCCTGCCGCCTCGACTCGAAGCCCTGCTGGACGATCCGACGCGCGTGGCGACCGATCCGGTGGCGTCGGTCGCCCGGGCGATGCGGAACTACCGCGACCCGACGCGCATGCGCTTCCTGAAGCTGGCCGACGGCGGGCTGACGGACAACCAGGGCCTGTCCAGCATCCTGATCGCCCGCGCGCTGTCGGGCACGGCCCACGGTCCGCTGAACGAGGCCGACGCGGTCCGGATGCGTCGCATGCTGTTCTTCATCGTCGATGCCGGCCGTCCGCCCGCGGGCGACTGGGCGCTGACGCTGGACGGTCCCTCCGGCGTCGACGTGGGCGTCGCGGCAGCGGACTCGGCCATCGACGCCGCCACGCGGCTGAGTTCGGCCGCGTTCCGGACGATGGCCACGGAGTGGCGCGACAGCATCGTGCGGCATCGATGCGCGCTCGACGCGGCGACGGTGCGGCGTCACCTTGCGAATGACGAGCCCTGGGCATGCGACGACGTGCAGATCACGGTCGAGACGATCAGTGCCGAGGCGCTGCCGCCGGCGCAGGCGCGGCGTCTGCGCGAGATGCCGACCCGCCTGGCCCTGCCGCCCGAGGACGTCGACGCAGCGATCGCCGCCGGGCGCGATGCGACGCTGCGCAGCCCGGCGCTGAAGGCGCATCTGGCCGCGCGCAGGCCCGCGGGTCGCTGACCGACCCGATGCGCGCCGGGGCGGCGCCGCGAGCGAAGGCTTGTACCATGCACTCCGGCCAACATCGCAGCGCGGGACCGCCTTGAAGATCGCCACCTGGAACGTCAATTCCCTCAAGGTGCGCCTGCCGCACGTGCTCGGCTGGCTCGCCACGAATCCGGTCGACGTGCTCTGCCTGCAGGAGACCAAGCTCGTCGACGAGAAGTTCCCCGCCGACGAACTCGCCGCAGCCGGCTACCGCTCGGTGTTCTCCGGGCAGCCGACCTACAACGGCGTGGCGCTGCTCTGGCGCGCCGACCGCGGCTGGGAGGCGCGCGACGTGACGGTCGGCAACCCGCGGTTCCCGGACGAGCAGAAGCGGCTGATCGCGGCGACCTTCGGTGACGTGCGCGTGATCAGCGCCTACGTGCCGAACGGCCAGGCGGTGGGCAGCGACAAGTACGAGTACAAGCTGCGCTGGCTGGATGCGCTGGCCGCATGGCTGACCGACGAGCTGGCGGCCACGCCGCGGCTGGTGGTGGGCGGGGACTACAACATCGCGCCGGCCGACGCCGACGTGCACGACCCGGTGGCCTGGGCCGACCAGGTGCTCTGCTCGGTGCCGGAGCGCGAGCGATTCGGGACGCTGCTGGCGCTCGGACTGAGCGATGCGTACCGGATGTTCGAGCAGCCGCCGAAGACGTACAGCTGGTGGGACTACCGCCAGCTCGGCTTCCAGAAGAACCGCGGGCTGCGGATCGACCACCTGCTGGTGAGCGCGGCGCTGGCCGGTTCCGTGCGCGCCTGCGCGATCGACCGCGCGCCGCGCAAGCTGCCGCAGCCCTCGGACCATGCGCCGGTGACGGTCGAGATCGACGCGGTGCCCGCCGGCACCCCGTAGCCTCCCCGGGCCGTCAGTCGTCCTCGAGGTGCAGGTCCTGGATCTTGCGGGTGATCGTGTTGCGGCCGATGCCCAGGCGCAGCGCCGCGTCGATCCGTCGGCCGCGCGTGTGGCGCAGGGCGGTGCGGATGATCGTCGACTCGAAGGTGCGCGTGAGCTGGTCCATCACGTCCGACGCCGCGGGCGGCTCGCCGCCTCGCGCCGACTGCGCGGCGAGCATCTGCGCGACCTCTGACTCGAGGAGCGTCGCCCAGCCGCCGCGACTCGGGGCCGCGCCGCGCGCGGCACCGTCGCGGGCCGCGAAGCCGGCATCGGTCGGCAGGTAGCCGCCTGCCGCGCCCTGGCCGTTGGCGAACCCCGAGGCGCCGGCGAACCCTCCGACGCGGGCACCCACCGGCTCGGCGAACGTATCGGCCGCGGCGGCGGACATCGGCGCCGCGGCCCCGGCGAACGCCGGCGTCGGCGAGCCGGAGGCCGGGTGCGTCGCCTCGGCGCCGGCGGGCGCGGGCATCGCGCTCGGGGCGCCTCCGGGCGGGGCGCCCGAGGTGCGCGCATCGGTCCAGGGGACGGCCGCCTGCACTTCGGGCGGCAGGTCCTTGGGCTCGACGGTCTGCGCAGGAGCCATCACCGTCAGCCAATGGCAGACGTTCTCGAGCTGGCGCACGTTGCCCGGCCAGGAGAACGCGCCGAGCCGCAGCAGCGCCTCGTCGGACAGCCGCTTGGTCTCGACGCCGAGCTCGCGCGCGCTGCGGGTGAGGAAATGGCGGGCGAGCAGCGGGACGTCCTGCACGCGCTCGCGCAGGGCCGGCAGCCGCAGGCGGATCACGTTGAGGCGGTGGAACAGGTCCTCGCGGAACAGGCCCAGACGCACCCGCTCCTCGAGGTTCTGGTGGGTCGCGGCGATCACGCGGACGTTGGCCTTCTGGGGCTGGTGGCCACCGACCCGATAGAAGTGGCCGTCGGACAGCACGCGCAGCAGCCGGGTCTGCAGCTCGGCGGGCATGTCGCCGATCTCGTCGAGGAACAGCGTGCCGCCCTCGGCCTGCTCGAAGCGGCCGCGCCGCATCTGCTGCGCGCCGGTGAAGGCGCCGCGCTCGTGGCCGAACAGCTCGCTCTCGAGCAGGTCGCGCGGGATCGCGGCGGTGTTCAGCGCCACGAAGGGCTGGGCCCCGCGCGGGGAATGCTTGTGCAAGGCGCGGGCGATCAGCTCCTTGCCGCTGCCCGACTCGCCGGTGATCATCACCGTCACGTTGGACTGCGAGAGCCGGCCGATCGCGCGGAAGACCTCCTGCATCGCGGGGGCCTGCCCGAGCATCTCGGGCGTCTCGAGCACCGTCTCCTCGGCGGCCGCCTCGCGCTCGCTCTCCTCCACCGCCCGGCGGATCAGCTCGATCGCCTTGGGCAGGTCGAAGGGCTTGGGCAGGTACTCGAACGCACCGCCCTGGAAGGCCGACACGGCGCTGTCCAGGTCCGAGAAGGCGGTCATGATGATGACCGGCATGCCGGGGCGGCGCAGCTTCACCTTCTGCAGCAGCTCGATGCCCGACTCGCCGGGCATCCGGATGTCGGACACCAGCACCTGCGGGGCGTCGAGGTCGAATGCCGTCAGGCAGTCCCGTGCCGAGCTGAAGGCCCGGACGTCGAACCCTTCGCGCGACAGCGCCCGCTCGAGCACCCAACGAATCGACTGGTCATCGTCGACGATCCACACTGCGTTCATTCGTGCTGCTTCCCCTGGCTGTCCACCCCGGGTCGCCCACGAAGGGCGAGTGTCAGGGCAGCGGCAGCAGTATCCGGAAATCGGTCCGGCCCGGGTGGCTGTCGCACTCGATCACACCTCCGTGCTGCTGCACGAAGGTCTGCGCGAGCGTCAGCCCCAGACCGCTCCCGCCCTCACGTCCCGAGACGAGCGGATAGAAGATCCTGTCACGGATCTCTTCCGGCACACCTGGGCCGTCGTCGACCACATGCAAATCCAGTGCCAGGCGATAGCGGACCTTGTCGATCGTGACCTGGCGCGCGATCCGGGTGGTCATCAGGATGCGCCCCTGGCCGTGCATCGCCTGCGCGGCGTTGCGCACGAGATTGAGCACGGCCTGGATCAGCTGCTCCTTGTCGCCCCGGAAATCCGGCAGGCTCGCGTCGTAGTCGCGGTCGATGGACAGTCCCTGCGGATACTCGGCGGTGACCACGGAGCGGACACGCTCGAGCACCTCGTGGATGTTCACGTCGCCGACCAGCCGGGGATGACGGTGCGGCGCGAGGAGTCGGTCGACCAGCGTCTGCAGCCGGTCGGCCTCCTTGATGATCACCTGGGTGTATTCGCGCAGGCTCGAGCCACCCACCTCGGATTCGAGGAGCTGTGCCGCGCCCCGGATGCCCCCGAGCGGGTTCTTGATCTCGTGGGCGAGGTTGCGCACCAGCTCGCGGTTGACCCGCACGGACTCCAGCATCCGCGACTCCCGGTCGACGCGGATGCGCTGGTCGATCTCGCGGAACTCGAGCAGCAGCGAGCCGAGGTCGCTCTCGAGCACCACGGCCACGCAGTGCACCGCGAGCGGCTCGCGGCCGATCCGGTGCAGCGTGATGTCCTGACGTTTCTGCCCGAACGCGTTGTTGCAGGCTTCGGCGAGCAGGCTGTCGATGATCCCGCCGTTGCTGAACTGCCGCGCGAAGGGCGCGCCTTCGATCACCCGCTGCGGCAGCTCGAACAGCTGCTCGGCCGCCTGGTTGAGAAAGGTGGTGTGCCCCTGATCGTCGAGCAGGACGACGGCGCAGGCGAGCAGGTCCAGGCCGGCGAGGCGCGAGGCCGGCTGGCGGCGCCGGTCCGTGCCTTCCGGCAGGCGGGAGGTCGGGGTCATCGGATGGGGGCGTTGCGGAAGCGGTACGGAGGGATCCGGGGGCGCCCGGACGGCGGCGGACAGCGGGAACGCGGGGGTCCCGAGCTCATTCGCGCAGCGAGGACACCTCGCGCTTGAGCGACGCGATGGAGCTCTCGGAGCGGGCGATGTCGTCGCGAAGCCGCTGCACTCGGTCGAGATACTTCTGGTAGTTGCGCTCGTCCCCGCGCCGGTCGGGCTCGCCGCCGTTGAACTCGGCACGCAGCTCGCCCAGGCGCGCCTCTTCCTTGCGGAGCTCGTCCTCGAGGATGCGGCGACGGTCCAGGTCGCGCGAACGCTGGGCCCCGGCGTCGACCCGCGGGAACCCTGCGGGAGTCGGCGTCGCGGTGGCACCGCCCTTCGAGGCGGGCTGGGCCGGCAGCTTGGGAGCGGGGATCGTCGTCAGGTTGGGCAGGTCGACCGAACGGCAGCGCGAATCTCGGCTGCTCGCCGCGCTGTTGCTGTACTCGACGCCGCCGCCGGGCGTCTCGCAGCGCCAGACCTGTGCCTGCGCGACCGACGGGATCGCCGGAAGTCCCGCCAGCAGCAGGATCGCGCACCATGGACGACGGAGGGGTCGGGTCATGGCGCGAGTTTAAAACAAAAGGGGGCGGTCTCCCGCCCCCTTCGTCGGCCCGGACGCGCCTCGCGGGCGGCCGGGCCGTGCGCCGATCGTCTCAGATCAGAGCGAGTAGTACATGTCGAACTCGACCGGGTGGGTCGTCATGCGGAAGCGGGTCACCTCCTCCATCTTCAGCGCGATGTACGCGTCGAGCATGGAGTCGCTGAACACGCCGCCCCGGGTCAGGAACTCGCGATCCTTGTCCAGGTAGTCGAGGGCCATGTCGAGCGACGAGCACACCGTCGGGATCTTCGCGTCCTCTTCCGGCGGCAGGTCGTACAGGTTCTTGTCCGCCGCCTCGCCCGGGTGGATCTTGTTCTGCACGCCGTCCAGTCCGGCCATCATCATGGCCGCGAAGGCCATGTACGGGTTCGCGGTCGGATCCGGGAAACGGACCTCGATGCGACGGCCCTTCGGATTGTTGACGTACGGGATCCGGATCGAGGCCGAGCGGTTGCGCGCCGAGTAGGCGAGCTTGACCGGGGCCTCGTAGCCCGGGACCAGCCGCTTGTACGAGTTGGTGCCCGGGTTGGTGATGGCGTTCAGCGCGCGCGCGTGCTTGATGATGCCGCCGATGTAGTACAGCGCGAAGTCGGACAGGCCGGCGTACTTGTCGCCGGCGAACAGGTTCGCGCCGTCCTTCCAGATCGACTGGTGCACGTGCATGCCCGAGCCGTTGTCGCCGACGACCGGCTTCGGCATGAAGGTCGCGGTCTTGCCGTAGCTGTGTGCGACGTTCATCACGACGTACTTGAGCAGCTGCGTCCAGTCGGCGCGCTGCACGAGGGTCGAGAACCGGGTGCCGATCTCGTTCTGGCCGGCGCCGGCCACCTCGTGGTGGTGGACCTCGACGGGCACGCCCATCTGCTCGAGGATCAGGCACATCTCCGAGCGCATGTCCTGGAACGAGTCCACGGGCGGCACGGGGAAGTAGCCGCCCTTGACGGCGGGACGGTGGGCCAGGTTGCCGCCCTCGAAATGCTTGCCGGTCGACCAGGAGGCTTCCTCCGAATCGATCTTCACGGAGCAGCCCGACATGTCGACGGACCAGGTGACCGAGTCGAAGATGAAGAACTCGGGCTCCGGCCCGAAGTAGGCGGTGTCGCCCAGGCCGGTGGACTTCAGGTAGGCCTCGGCGCGCTTGGCCAGCGAGCGCGGGTCGCGGTCGTAGCCCTTGCCGTCGGACGGCTCGACGACGTCGCAGGTCAGGATCAGCGTCGGCTCTTCCCGGAACGGGTCGATGTTGGCCGTCGCCGGATCCGGCATCAGCAGCATGTCGGAGGCTTCGATGCCCTTCCAGCCGGCGATGGACGAACCGTCGAAGGCATGCCCGGAGACGAACTTGTCTTCGTCGAAATGCGAGATCGGCACCGTGACGTGCTGCTCTTTGCCCTTGGTATCCGTGAAGCGGAAATCAACGAACTTGACTTCGTTGTCCGCGACTTTCTTCATGACGTCCTTGGCAGATGCCATCGGTGCTTTCTCCTGGGGGGTGTGCGAAGGGGTCGTTGTGGTGATGCGAGGAAAAGACGCGCGAGTGTGGGAGTTTTCCCTCGGCCCGGAATTTAGCAGGAACCGTGCCATTCGCCGGCCCGGACCGACCGCCCGGGCGGGGGTCGCCCTGCGGCTCTGCAGGCCGGACGCGCCGGATCGTGCCACGACGCACCGACAGCGGGCGCTTCGCGGCGGTGCACGATACCGCAAAACGCCCCAGATCGGGGCGCCAGCCCCTGCCAGCGTCCACGTCGCGGCCGGCGCCCCCGGCTCCAGGCCTCAGACGAGGAAAAGCTGCTGGAGATCGTTGAGGAAGCGCAGCCCGAGCGGGGTCGGCCGGATCGTCGACGGGTCGGGGTCGATCAGCCCACGCTCGGCTGCCCGGGCGAGCGGCCGGGCGATCGCGGCGAGCGGCACGCCGGTGCGCTCGGCGAAGCTCGCCGCGGGGACGCCGTCGACCAGCCGCAGCGCGTTCAGCATGAATTCGAAGGGCAGCTCGTCGGCATCCAGCGTCCGGCGCGTCTCGACCGCGTCGCCGGCGAGGGCCGCCTCCATGTAGCGCCGCGGATGCCGCAGGCGTGCGGTGCGCTCGATCCGGTCGTGGAACGACAGCTTGCCGTGGGCCCCGGCCCCGAGGCCGAGGTAGTCGCCGAAGGTCCAGTAGTTCAGGTTGTGACGTGCGCGATGGCCGGGGCGCGCATACGCCGAGATCTCGTAGTGCCCGAGACCGCCCGCGGCGACGCCCGCCTCGATCGCCTGCTGCATGTCGGCCACGGTGTCGTCGTCGGGCAGGCCCTCGGGCGGGCGGCTCGCGAACAGCGTGTTCGGCTCGAGCGTCAGCGAGTAGTACGACAGGTGCGGCGGCTCGAACGCGAGCGCCTGGGCGAGGTCGGCCCGCAGTCCGTCGAGGTCCTGGCCGGGCAGGCCGTACATCAGGTCGAGGTTGAAGGTCGGATAGTGCTCGGCCGCGGCCTGGGCGGCGGCGAGCGCCTGCGCGCGGTCGTGGACGCGGCCGATGCGCTGCAGGGCGCCGGCGTCGAAGCTCTGGATGCCCACCGACAGGCGCGTCACGCCGGCGGCCCGGAAGGCCCGGAACTTCTCGCGCTCGAAGGTGCCCGGGTTCGCCTCGAGGGTGATCTCGGCGTCGGGTGCGAGCTTCAGGTGGGTCCGGAGGTCGGTGACGAGCCGGTCGATGGACTCGGGCGAGAACAGGCTGGGCGTGCCGCCGCCGATGAACACCGTCTGGACCTGACGGCCCCAGACCTGCGGGACCGAGGCCTCGAGGTCGGCGCGCAGCGCGTCGAGATAGCGGGCCTCGGGAACCTCGCCGTCGGCCTCGTGCGAGTTGAAGTCGCAGTACGGGCACTTGCGCAGGCACCAGGGCAGGTGCACGTAGACCGACAGCGGCGGTGACTGCACCAGCCCGCTCGCGCGGCGCGACAGCGAGGCGGCGGAAACGATCGCGATGGTCATGCGGACCGGCTGCGGGCGACGGGCGTCAGCGGACCGGGCCGGCGGGCAGGAGCCGCGCGTGCGCCAGCTTCGAGAGCAGCTCGCGCATCGCCAGGCCGCGATGGCTGGTGGCGTTCTTCGTGGCGGCGTCGAGCTCGGCGGCCGTGCGTCCCGTCTCGGGCAGCAGGAAGTGCGGGTCGTAGCCGAAGCCGCCCTCGCCTCGCGGCGACGCGACGATCTCGCCGTGCCACAGGCCGTCGGCGATGACCGGCTGCGGATCGTCGGCGCCGCGCACCAGCACCAGCGCGCAGTAGTAGTACGCCGAACGGTCGGCGTGGGGGGCGAGCTCGCGCACGAGGCGCGCGTTGTTGGCGGCGTCGGAGCGGGGCGCGCCGTCGAGGTCGGCGGCGAAGCGGGCCGAGCGCACGCCGGGGGCGCCGCCGAGCGCCGGCACGCAGACGCCGGAGTCGTCGGCGATGGCGGGGAGCCCGGTCGCGGCGCTCGCATGGCGCGCCTTGGCCAGCGCGTTCTCGACGAAGGTCGCGTGAGGCTCCTCGGCATCGCCGACGCCGAGGGCGCCCTGCGCCACCACCTCGATGCCGGTGGGTTCGAGCAGCGCGCGCAGCTCGCGCAGCTTGCCGGCATTGCCCGACGCCAGCACCACCCGGGACAGCGTCGCGGCCATCGGACTCAGGCGATCGATCCGATCGCCTGGCGCTGGGCGATCGCGAGCCGGCCGATGCCGGTGGCGGCGAGGTCGAGCAGCGCATCGACCTGGGCGCGCGAGAACGGCCGTCCCTCGGCCGTGCCCTGCACCTCGACGATGCCCCCCGAGCCGGTGATGACCACGTTCATGTCGGTGTCGCAGTTCGAGTCCTCGGCGTAGTCGAGGTCGAGCACCGCCTGCCCGCGCCAGAGCCCGACCGAGACCGCCGCGACCGAGTCGAGCAGAGGCGTGTCGGTCAGCGCGCCGCGCCCGCGCAGCCATTCGATCGCGTCGTGCACCGCGACCCACGCGCCGGTGATCGCCGCGGTGCGCGTGCCGCCGTCGGCCTGCAGCACGTCGCAGTCGATCTGGATGGTGCGCTCGCCGAGCCGCCCGAGGTCGACCACCGCCCGCAGGCTGCGGCCGATCAGGCGCTGGATCTCCTGGGTGCGTCCCGACTGCTTGCCGCGGGCGGCCTCGCGGTCGCTGCGGGTATGGGTGGCGCGCGGCAGCATCCCGTACTCGGCGGTCAGCCAGCCCTGCCCCTTGCCGCGCAGGAACGGCGGCACCTTGTCCTCGACGCTCGCGGTGCACAGCACGCGGGTGTCGCCGAACTCGACGAGGACCGAGCCCTCGGCGTGGCGGGTGAAGCCGCGGGTGATGCGGACGGTACGGAGCGCGTCGTTCGCGCGGCCGCTCGGCCGTGCAGGGATCGCGTCAGCGGGGGTCGGGGTCAAGCGTCGCCTCCTGGAGTGCTCTCGCCGGAGCGTTGGATCGCCTTCTGGATCTCGGCGATCTGGCGTTCGATGTCTTCGTCGGTGAGCGCCGGTTCGGGCCCGCCGTCCTCGATCTGGCTGAACGAGATGGTGGTGGTGACCGCGCCGTCCGGGAGATCGAGCGAGGACAGCGTGGGCACGTCCTCGACCGATTCGCTGCTCTCCCAGGTCAGCGCGACCACGGTGGTGTTGTCGGCGATGCGGCCGTTGTGATCGACCGCGCGCTTGACGAGCGCGGGGACGGTGAGCGCGACCGGGCCGCGCGCGAACGCCGCGGCGAAGCCGTCCTCGGGAATGCCGGTCCAGAAGCCGTCGGAGCAGAGCACCAGGGTGTCGCCGCTCTGCAGCCGGGCACGCGTGGTGATCTCCACCGTCGGCTCGTACGGCGAGCCCAGGCAGTTCAGCACCTTGTTGCGTTCCGGGTGGTTCTCCTGCTCCTCGGCGGTGATCAGCCCGAGCGACACCATCGACTGCACCTTGGAGTGATCCCGCGTGCGCGACACGATGCGGCCGTCCCGCAGCCAGTAGAGCCGCGAGTCGCCGGCATGCGCCCACCAGGCGGCGTCGTCCTGCACGACGCAGGCGACCACCGTGGTGCGCGGTGCCTCGGGCAGCCTGTGCTGGGCCTGGTAGCGCAGCAGGTCGCGATGGGCCGCGCGCAGCGCGGCATCTAGGAAGGCGGCGGGGTCGGCGATCCGCGGCTGCGCCTCGCGCTGGAAGGCCGCCGCGCAGGCCTGCAGCGTGAGCTGCGCCGCGACCTCGCCCCGCACATGGCCGCCCATGCCGTCGGCCACCAGCATCATCAGCGATGCACGCGAGAAGCAGTACCCCATGCGGTCCTGGTTGACCGCCCGGGCACCGATGGCCGTGTCCTGGAAGATGGTGAATCGCATCGTCGGCCTCGCGCTCAGGACGCCTTCTGCGTCGGCCACATCAGCGTGGAGTCCTGACGGATGGCCCGGCGGCGACGCCCGGCGAGCCCGTCGATCCACCGCGCGAAGCCGGCCGCCTGGGCCGGCGCGGGCGACGGTGCGTCGTGCGCGGGCTCGCGCAGC
>RPRK01000084.1 GCA_003818495.1 Burkholderiales bacterium | reverse complement strand
TGCGAGGGCACCATGAACGTGTGCGTGATGCGCTCCTCGGCGACCGTGCGCAGGAACCGCTTCGGATCGAAGGCCGGCATCGCCACCAGCGTGCCGCCGCAGAACAGCACCGGCAGCATGACCAGCCAGGTGCCGTTCGAGTACAGCGAGGTGGTGGTCAGCGCGCGGCTGGTGTCGCGGATGCCGAGTTCGAGCGCGTTCGACCAGGCCCAGTGCTGGCGCGCGCGGTGCGTCTGCACGATGCCCTTGGGCAGGCCGGTGGTGCCCGACGAGTAGATGATGTTGAAGGCGTCGTCGAGCCGGTAGGTGACCGCGGGCTGCGTGGTCGGCATGCCGTCGACGAACGCGGCGAGCGGGCGCCACGCCGGGCCGGCGCCGTCGTCGGCGGCCACCAGCAGGTCCGCGCGCAGGCAGGCCGGGCGCTGCGCCAGCGCGTCGAGCTTCTCGCGGAAGTCCGCGGTCGCGAACGCACCGATCGCACCCGAGTCCTCGATCAGTCCGGAGAGCTGCGGGCCGGTCAGCAGGCCCGACAGCGGCACCGCGCAGCCGCCGGCGCGCACGATGCCGAACACCGCCTCGAGCATCTCGACGCGGTTGCCCATCAGCACCGCGACCCGGTCGCCGCGCTGCAGCCCGGCGGCGAGCAGCGCGTGGGCGATGCGGCTGATGTTCGCGTCGAAGTCGCCCCAGCTGCGGCGCACGTCGCCGCAGACGACCGCCTCCTTGCGTGGCTGGAAGCGCGCATGGTTGGCGATCAGGTCGGGGATGAACACCTGGGGGTCGTCGAGCGCGTCCATGGCGGCCTCGCGGATGGGGGATGAGGGGTGAGCGGTCGAAAAGAACGGGCCCGCGCGCTTGAGGCGTGCGGGCCCGGATCCAGGCCGAGGCCTGGTGGAATCAGGCGCGGCGAATCACCGGCCGATCACCTTGCCGAACAGCACCCAGGTCTTGCCGTCCCAGCGCGCCAGCTGCTCGCGCTCGATCGGGAAGAAGTCGTCGGCGGCAGTCTTGACGTTCACGCCGGGCAGCAGCATCGGCGGCGAGAAGTCGAGGCTGGCGGCCTGCTTCATGATGTTCTCGCGCGTCAGGTTGTCGCCCGCCTGCTTGAGCACCTGCTCCAGCGTCTGCGCCACCGAGTAGCCGAACACGTTGAAGTTGTCCTTCAGGTCGCCCTGCGGGTGGTACTTCTGCATGAACGCGAGCCAGTCCTTGTACTCCTTGGAGTTGCCCCACTGCGGATCGGTCGGGTCCTTCAGGTAGAAGGCCGAGATCACGCCGATGCCGGCCTCCGCACCGGCCGCGACCATCACCGTGCCCGCCGCGTTCGACACCGAGTTCAGGTAGTGCGTCGGCTTCCAGCCGATCTCCGCCGCCTTCTTGATCGCCTGCGCCGCGAACTTCGGCGTGGTGATGTTGAAGAAGGTGTCGGCACCCGAACCCTTGAGCTCGACCATCTGCGAGTCGACCGTCGGATCGGTGACCTCGTAGGTCACCTGCTTGACGATCATCGTCTTGGCCTTGTCGCCCAGCCCGTCGAGGAAGCCCTTGAGGTAGTCGCGACCGTAGTCGTCGTTCTGCATCAGGATGCCGATCTTGGCGTTCGGCTTGTTCTCGAGGATGTGCAGCGCGTAGTTCTTGCCTTCGGCCTGGTAGTTGGGCTGCCAGCCCATCGTCCACGGGAAGTTCTTCGGATCACCCCAGAGCGTGGCGCCGGTCGCCACGAACAGCTGCGGGACCTTCTTCTGGTTCATGTACTTGTGGATCGCCGAATTCGGCGGCGTGCCCAGCGTGTTGAACAGCAGGAGCACCTCCTCCTGCTCGACCAGCTTGCGGGCCTGCTCGACCGTACGCGCCGGGTTGTACCCGTCGTCGAGCGAGATGAACTTGATCTGGCGGCCGTTGATGCCGCCCTCGGCGTTGATCTTCTTGAAGTAGGCGTCGATCGCCTTGCCGATCGCACCGTACGCCGAGGCGGGGCCCGAATACGGGCTGATGCCGCCGATCTTGATCTCCTTGTCGGTGGCGCCCGGGTCGTACTTCTTCTGCGCCGTCGCGGGGCCGCCGACCAGCGCGGCGGTCAGGCCAGCGAGCGCCACGGCCAGGAACTTGCGTTTCATCACAGCTTACCTCCAGCGGGGTGGGACGAGACCGGTGCGGCCGCGGTCGCGGACTGACCGGAAGAGTTGACGGAAGCGGGGCGTCGGAACCGGCCGATCACCCGGTCGATCAGACCGGCGGCGCCGGTCGGCATCACGTACATCAGCACGATCAGGAAGATCCCGTAGATCGCCCAGGGGGCGGACTTCGAGACCTCCTCGGCGACGTGCGGCACGTACTGGATGAAGATCGCGCCGAAGATCGCGCCGTGGATGGAGGCGAGCCCGCCGACCACCACGCCGACCAGGAACGTGATCGACAGGAACACCGTGAAGCTGTCGGGCGAGACGAAGGCCACCGCCACCGCGCCGAGTGCGCCGGCCACGCCGGTGAACGCGGCCGACACGCCGAAGGTCAGCGACTTGAAGACCGGCAGGTTGATGCCCATCGCCGCCGCCGCGATCGGATGGTCGCGGATCGCGACCAGGGCGCGCCCGACGCGCCCGCGCAGCAGGCGCCAGGCGATCAGGAACATCAGCAGCATCACCGACAGGATCACGTAATAGAGCCAGCGGTCCTGCGACAGCGGCTGGCCGAACATCGAGAACTCGATCGGCGGCTCGGGCTTGTTGAGCACGAGGCCCATCACGCCCCCGGTCCAGCTCTCGATCGCCTTGTACTTGAGCAGCTGCGGCACCGCGAGCGCGAGTGCGAAGGTCGCGAGCGCGAGGTAGTGGCCGCCGAGCCGCAGCGCGGGAAACCCCATCAGGTAGCCGAAGCCGAAGCACACCAGCGCGGCCAGCGGCAGCGTCGCCCAGTAGGGCCAACCCCCGTGGGTCATCAGGATCGCCGCCACGTAGGCCCCGATCGCGTAGAACGCGCCGTGGCCGAGCGAGATCTGGCCGTTGTAGCCGGTCAGGATGTTCAGGCCCAGCACGGCGATCGCGTAGATCATCACCATGTTGAACTGGAACACCCGGAAGTTCTTGACCAGGAACGGCAGCACCAGCAGCACGACCAGCAGCACCAGGCCGCCGATCCACATCCACTTGCGGTCGATCGTCGAGTTCATACGCGGGTCACCACGGCCTTGCCGAACAGGCCGTTCGGCTTGAGGGTCAGCGTCGTGACGATCAGCACGAGCGCCACGGACAGCTTGAGTTCGGTGCCGATCACGTAGGCGCCGAGCAGGTTCTCGAGCACGCCGACGATGAACCCGCCGATCACCGCGCCCCAGGGGTTGTCGATGCCGCCGAGCAGCGCGGCCGCGAAGCCGTACAGCAGGATGCCGGACATCATGTTCGGGTCGAGGAAGACGATCGGCGCGACCATCATCCCGGCGACCGCGCCGATGGCGGCCGCGAGCCCCCAGCCGATGCCGAGCATCCACGAGACGCGGATGCCGACCAGGCGGGCGGACTCGGGGTTCTGCGCGGCAGCCCGCATCGCCAGGCCGATCGGCGTGAAGCGCAGGAACGAGAACAGCACGGCGAGCACGCACAGCATCACCAAGACGGTACCGACCTCGTGGGCGCTGAAGTAGCGCGACTCGATGAACGAGCCCTTCGGGAACGGCGTCGGGAACGGCTTGATGGTGTGGTCGAAGACCCAGCCGGCGACCGAGTTGAAGATCACCAGCAGGCCGATGAACACGATCACGTTCGTGAGGACCGGGGCCTTCTCGACCGGCTTGAGAATGGTGCGCTGGATGATCAGGCCTCCGGCGAACGAGATCGCGATCGTGAGGAAGAACGCGACCCAGTACGGCATGCCGGCCTGCATCATCCACCACGCGATGAAGGTGCTGAACATCGCCATCTCGCCCTGGGCGAAATTGATGTGGTGGGTCGACTGGTAGATCATCACCAGCGCGAGCGCCACCGACGCGTAGATGCCGCCGTTGGCGAGCCCCGAGAAGATTTGGTGCAGGAACGCTTCCATGTCGGTCCGTCTCAGTAGCCGAGGTAGACCCGGCGCACGTTCTCGTCGTTCTTGATCTGCGCGCTCGGGCCCGAGATCGCGATCCGTCCGGTCTCGAGCAGGTAGGCGTGATGCGCGAGGTCGAGCGCCAGGCTGGCGTTCTGCTCGACGAGCAGCATGCTCACCTTCTCCTCCTCGTTGATGCGCCGCATGATCCGGAAGATCTCCGCGACGATCAGCGGCGCCAGGCCGAACGAGGGCTCGTCGAGCAGCAGCAGGCGCGGGCGCAGCATCAGCGCGCGGCTGATCGCGAGCATCTGCTGCTCGCCGCCCGAGAGCGTGCCGGCCTGCTGGTTGCGCCGCTCCTTGAGCCGGGGGAACCGCTCGTAGGCGCGGTCGATGTCGCGCGCGACCTCGGCCCGGTCGCGCCGCACGTAGGCGCCGAGCTTGAGGTTGTCCTCGACCGACAGCGCGGTGAACGTGCCGCGGCCGTCGGGCACCTGCGCGACGCCCAGCCGCACCACCGCCTCGGTGGACTTGCCGACGATCTGCTGGCCGTCGAACAGCACGCTGCCGCCGGTCTTCACAGCCTGGCAGATCGCCCGCAGCGTGGTGGTCTTGCCCGCGCCGTTGGCGCCGAGGATCGCGGTGATCTGGCCCTGCGCGAGCGTGAAGTCGACGTCGAACAGGACCTGGGTCGCGCCGTAGGCGGCCGTGAGGCCCTTGACTTCGAGAAGGTCAGGCATCGGCCGGGGCTCCGAGGTAGGCGGCGATCACGTCGGGATGGGCCTGGATCTCGGCCGGGGTGCCCTCCGCGATGCGGCGGCCGAAGTTCAGCGCCACGACCTTGTCGGAGACGCTCATCACCAGACTCATGTGGTGCTCGACCAGCAGCACCGTGATGCCGAGGCGGTTGCGGATGTCGAGGATCAGGTCGCCGAGACCCGAGAGCTCCTCGTGGTTCAGGCCCGCCGCGGGTTCGTCGAGCAGCAGCAGCTTCGGGTCGGCGGCCAGCGCGCGGCCGAGCTCCACGCGCTTCTGGATGCCGAACGGCAGGTCGGAGACCAGACGGTTCGCGTACGGCTCGAGCTTGAGGTAGGCCATGATCGAGGCAGCCCGCTCGCGGAGCTTCTTCTCTTCGGCGTCGACCGAGCCCAGGCCGAGCGCGCTCGCCAGGAAGCCGGACTGCGAACGGCTGTGCGCGCCGATCATGACGTTCCGCTCGACCGAGAGCGTGCCGAACATCGCGAGATTCTGGAACGTGCGGCCGATGCCGAGCTTCGAGATCTCGTGCACGGGCGTGCGCGTGATCGAGCTGCCCTCGAAGAGGATGTCCCCCTCCTGGTACTGGTAGAGCCGGCTCAGGCAGTTGAACAGCGTGGTCTTGCCCGCGCCGTTCGGGCCGATCAGGCCGCACACGCCGCCGCGCGGCACATCGAAGCTCACCGCGTCCAGCGCCACGATGCCGCCGAACTTCACGGTCACGCCGCGCACGCTCAACAGAGCGTCGTCTCCGCCTCGAGTCATGTGTCTCCGTCCACGTCCGGGCTCGCCTTGATGTGGCGTGCTCCGAGGAAGGGCTAGCTTATAAGCTGCAACGGCCCCGCATGGCAAGGGGGGCCTTGGATCGTGCGGGCATTGTTTCCGGCCGGCACGACCCGCGGGCGATCAGGTGCCGGGGTCGATCGGCCAGCGATGGCCGCAGCCGCGGCACGCTGCGAGCAGCTGCAGCGGACGGCCCGCCGGGCCCGCCTCGGACGCGGGCAGCGCCTTGAATCCGTAGCGCCCGCATGACGGGCAGACGGCCTGAGCACCGACGTGCTCGGCCACGGTCATCGCGCTGGCATACCGCCGGAACGAGACCCACGACAGCGCGACGCCCACCGCGACCGCGGTGAGGTCGTACGCGAGGTCGAGCATGCCTTCGCGCACCGACAGGGCCTCGTAGCCGACCGCGGTCAGGACGAGGGCGAGCACCATCGTGACCAGCCAGACATGGCCCTCGATGAGCTGCCGCTCGTACCACTTGCGAAAGCCCAGCTTGCGGATGCCGTCGATCGTGCCCATGTGATCGTCGCCTGTGCTCGGCCGACGTGCGGCGCGGCCGCCCGATGCGGCATCATGCGGCGGATGCGAGCGACCCTGCAACCCGCATGACCGCGCCCTGGCGCTTCGGCATCGACCTCGGCGGCACGAAGATCGAGATCGCCGCGATCGACAGTGCGGGCGCCGTCCGGCTGCGCCGGCGCGTGCCCACGCCGCGCGACGACTACCCGGGCACCCTCGCCGCGATCGCGGCGCTCGTCGACGACGCGGAGCGCGAGCTCGGCGCACGCGGCACCGTCGGCGTGGGCATCCCCGGCACGATCTCGGCACTGACCGGGCGCGTGAAGAACGCGAACTCCACCTGGCTCAACAACCGCCCGCTGCGCGAGGACCTGCAGGCGGCGCTCGGACGCGAGCTGCGGATCCAGAACGACGCCAACTGCCTCGCGGTCTCGGAAGCGGCCGATGGCGCCGCGGCGGGTGCGGAAGTCGTCTTCGCGGCGATCCTGGGGACCGGCGTCGGCGCGGGCATCGCGGTCGGCGGGCGACCCCTCGCCGGCGCGAACGGCATCGCGGGCGAATGGGGACACGTGCCGCTGCCGGCGCCGCGCGACGACGAGCGCCCCGGACCGCGCTGCTGGTGCGGGCGCGACGGCTGCATCGAGACCTGGCTCTCGGGGCCGGGGCTGGCCGCCGACCACCTGCGCCGCACCGGCGAATCGCTCGATGCCGCGACGCTCGCGATGCGCGCGGCCGCGGGCGAACCGGCCGCGGCCGCCAGCCTGGATCGCTGGCTGGATCGGCTCGCCCGCGGGCTCGCGATGATCATCGACGTGCTCGACCCGGACGTCGTCGTGCTGGGCGGCGGCCTGTCGAACGTCGAGACCGCCTGCGCCGCGCTGCCGGGGCGGCTGGCTCCGCTGGTGTTCACCGATGCGCTGCGCACGCGCATCGTGCGCAGCGCCCACGGCGACTCGTCGGGCGTGCGCGGCGCGGCCTGGCTGTGGGGGGGCTCGCCGCGAGGCTGAACCTGCGAGGCTGAACCTGCGTGGCTGAACCCGCGTGGCTGAACCTGCGAGGCTGAACCTGCGAGGCTCAGCGCGCGAGCCAGCGGTCCGCGGAGCCGATCAGCGTCTGCGGGCCCTGCCCGTCGAGCCAGGCGCGGGCGTCGGCATCGTCGCCGAGCGTGGCCTGCCAGAACGCGAGCGTGACCGCACGGACGACGCGCTGGACCTCGCGGTCGTCGGCGTGGCCCGGGCGGGCCGGCCGCGGCGCGCCGCCGTTGAAGACGCGATGGTCGGCGGCGTCGATCCAGAGCAGTCGACGTTGTCCGGCGGGCAGCGCGTCGTGCACCGCGCGCCGCAGTTCGGCGGTCGCGCCGGTACCGACGACATCGCCGTCCAGGCTGCCGGTGACGGACAGGAAGGGCAGCGTCACCGTCGCGAACGATGCGCGGGCGGCGGGCGAGCCGTCACGCATCGACGGGCTGAACGCGATCGCCGCCGCGACGCGCGGATCGTGCGCCCAGGGCGCGGGCTCGCCCCCGGCGGGTCGGGGCAGCGACTGGCCGGCGAGCGCCTGCGTGGTCTGCGCACCGAACGAATGGCCCGACATGCCGACGCGCGATGCGTCGATGCAGGCCAGCCCGGGACGCGACGCGGCGAGTGCCGCGATCGCGTCGATCGCGGCCGGCACGTCGCGCACGCGGGCGAGGTACTGGGCGGGTGTCATGCCGGGACGCAGCGCGTCGACCGAGACGCCCTCCGGCCGTCCCCGCCACAGCGTCTCATCGCTGCCCGGATGCTGCAGGTGCGCGACCGCGAAGCCGTGGCTCGCCCAGTGCGCCCCCCAGGCCTCGCCGCCCGCGCGCGAGCCGCCCAGCCCGTGCGAGAACAGCACGAGCGGCCGCCGGGCGCCGGCGGTGCACGGCCGCGGCACCCGCAGCCGGACCGGGATCGTGCGCGCGCGGGCGGCGTCGGACAGTTCGAGGTCGTGCACGTCGACCGCGAGCGGGCCGGGCTGCACGAGCCGCTGCGCGAACGCGGATTCGAGCGGGCCGCCGGCGCGCGCCGGCTCCGGCGCTGCGAGCGCAAGGGACAGCGCCAGCGCCAGGCCCAGGGCGGCCGGGAGACCGCCCCGGGCCCGTGCCGACGCGAGACCTAGTGGTTGTCGCGCGGCAGGCCCCGCTGGGTCGAGATCCGCTGGTACTTGATCGCGAAGTCGAGGCAGGCGCCGCTCGAGAGCTGCCCGATGTGCTGGCGCTGCAGTTCCTGCCACGGCGTCTGGCTCGGCAGCTCGGGCGGCGTCCAGGCGGCGCGGCGCGCGGCCAGCTCGGCATCGGAGATCATGATGTTCGCGGTGCGACGGCCGAGGTCCACGCGCACCCTGTCTCCGGTGCGCAGCAGCGCGAGGCCGCCGCCCACCGCGGACTCCGGCGAGGCATTCAGGATCGACGGGCTCGCCGACGTGCCCGACTGGCGGCCGTCGCCGACGCAGGGCAGCATCGTGATGCCCTGCTTGACCAGGGCGTCCGGCGGCAGCATGTTCACCACCTCCGCGGCGCCCGGATAGCCGATCGGACCGGTGCCGCGGATGAACAGCATGCAGTTCGCGTCGATGTTCAGCGAGGGATCGTTGATCCGGTCGTGATAGTCCTCGGGCCCCTCGAAGACGATCGCGCGCCCCTCGAACGCGTTCGGGTCCTTCGGATCCTCGAGGTAGCGCTTGCGGAACTCCGGCGAGATCACCGAGGTCTTCATCACCGCCGCATCGAAGAGGTTGCCGGACAGCACGGCGAAGCCCGCCTCCTTCTGCATCGGCGCGTCGTAGGCCTTGATGACGCGGCGGTCGGTGACCGGCGTGTTGCCGTAGGCCTCGCCGACGGTCTTGCCCGAGACGGTCATCGCGTCGGCATGCAGCTTGCCGGCCTGCAGCAGCTCGTGCATCACGCCGGGCACGCCGCCGGCGCGATGGAATTCCTCGCCGAGGTACTCGCCCGCAGGCATCAGGTTCGTCAGCAGCGGGATCGCGTAGCCGATGCGGTCCCAGTCGCGGATGTCGAGCTCGACGCCCATGTGGCGTGCGATGGCGGTGACGTGCGGCGGGCAGTTGGTCGAGGCGCCGAGCGCGCTCGAGGCGACGATCGCGTTCTCGAAGGCCTTGCGCGTCATGACCTTCGACGGGCGCAGGTCCTCGCGGATCATCTCGACGATCCGCCGGCCGGTCCAGTAGGCCATCTCGTAGCGATCGCGGTGCGGGCCCGGAATCGCGGCGCAGCCGGGCAGCGACATCCCGAGCGCCTCGGCCACGCTGTTCATCGACAGGGCGGTGCCCATCGTGTTGCAGTGTCCCGCGGACGGGGCGCCCGAGGCGACCATCTTCAGGAAGCCGTCGTAGTCGATGCGGCCCGCGGCCAGCTCCTGGCGGGCGAACCAGACGATCGTGCCCGAGCCGGACAGACCGCCGTTGTGATAGCCGTTGATCATCGGACCGCCGGACAGCACGATCGACGGGATGTCGACCGTGGCCGCGCCCATGAGCATCGCCGGTGTCGTCTTGTCGCAGCCGGTGGTGAGCACCACCCCGTCCATCGGGTAGCCGTACAGGATCTCGACCAGCGACAGGTAGGTCAGGTTGCGGTCGAGCGCGGCGGTCGGACGCTTGCCGGTCTCCTGGATGGGGTGGACCGGGAACTCCATCGGGATGCCGCCGCCGTCGCGGATGCCGTCGCGCACGCGCTGTGCGAGCTCGATGTGATGGCGGTTGCACGGCGAGAGGTCGCTGCCGGTCTGGGCCAGACCGACGATCGGCTTGCCGCTGTTCTTCAGCTCGTCGAGCGACAGGCCGAAGTTCATGTAGCGCTCCAGGTAGAGCGCGGTCATCCCCATGTTGTCGGGGTTGTTGAACCACGCGCGCGAGCGCAGCCCCTTCGGTGCAGTGGTGCCGCCCATGTCGTCTCTCGTCTCCTCGTGCCGGGAGGGTCAGTGTAGCAAGCCACGCCGCGCTCGCCGGCGCGGCGTTCCATCGGTCTGCGCTCGCTCGCGCGGCGTTCCATCGGTCTGCGCTCGCCGGCGCGGCGTTCCATCGGGCCGGGCCTGCCGTCCGAGGGCCCGGGCTGCAGCGGCGGCCCGGCCGGCCGATGATGATCCGAACCCGTCCCGCTGCCCCGATGAGCCCCGACCCGTCCGATCCGACCGCCGCCTGCATGGACCGCCCCGCCGAATCCGGCCCGGACGCCGGCGCGCCGCATCCGGCCTGCAGGGCGCTGCACGAGCGCCTGGCGCGCAGCGAGGCGAGGCTCGAGGCGCTGATGCGGCTGTCCTCGGACTGGTTCTGGGAGCTCGACGCGTCGTTGCGCTTCGTGCGCTGCACCGGCGGCGGCCCGGGCGCCGACGACCTCGGGCGGCTGCTGCTCGGGCGTGCCCCCTGGGAACTGCCCGCGACCACGCCGCTCTCGGGCGAATGGGACGACCTGCACTCCGTGCTCGAGGCGGCGCAGCCCTTCGCCGACTTCGTCTGCGTGACCCGGGCGCTCGGCGGGAGCGCCGAGCGCCGGATCTCGTTCAGCGGCGAGCCCCTGCCCGCGCCCCGCGGCGGGCACGGGGGTGGACCTGCGGGCGGACATGCCGGCTGGCACGGCCTGGTCCGCGACGTCAGCCAGGCCCACCGCGCCCAGGAGCGGCTGCGCCAGCTCGCGCACCGCGACCGGCTCACCGGGCTGCTGAACCGCGGCGCGACCGAGACCGCGCTGCAGCAGCTGCTGGAGGACGCGGCCCACGACGGCTTCCGCGTCCACGTGCTGTATCTCGACCTCGACGGCTTCAAGGCGGTGAACGATCGGCTCGGCCACGCCGCGGGCGATCGCGTGCTGCAGGAATCGGCGAACCGCCTGCGCTCGGTGCTGCGCGACGAGGACCTGCTCGGACGGTTCGGCGGCGACGAGTTCGTGGCCGTGCTGTCCGGGCGCGACGCCGCCGGGGGCGACCTGGCCGCCCGCGTCTGCATGCGGCTGCGCGACGCGATGGTGCCGCCGATCGTCGTCGACGGCGAGGCCTGCCAGCTCGGTGCGAGCATCGGCGTCGCGCACTTCCCCGACGATGCCGCCGAGATCGGCGAGCTGCTGCAGCGCGCGGATGCCGCCATGTACACGGCCAAGCGGGCCCGTCGCGCGGCCCCGGCCGGCGCGGCGGACCGCTCGACGGGCCTGGCATGAACGCCGCGACCCCGTGGCAGGTGACCGACACGGTCGCCGCCGTTCGTACGTCGGGCGGCACCGTCCGTCCCCGGCTCGCCGGGCACGCGTATCCATCCCGACAGCCGCGCTGCACACTCGGTCGCGTGACCCCACGTACCCCACAGAGAGGCCATCGATGAGTGCCGTCGGTACCGCGTCCGACAGCGTCGTGCTGTCCGGGCTGGCGCGCGCACTCGTGCAGCACCAGTTGCTCAAGCCCGACCAGGCGGTCGGACTGCATCGCAAGATCGAGGGCACCCCGACCAAGTTCGTCGACGAGCTGGTCCGAAGCGGCACGCTGCCCGCGATCCAGCTCGCCCGGTTCGCTTCGGACACCTTCGGCCTGCCGCTGATGGACCTCGCGGCGCTCGACGTCACCGCGATCCCGGCCGACCTGATCGATCGCAAGCTGCTGGTCGAGAGCCGGATCCTGCCGCTGCTCAAGCGCGGCAACCGCCTGACGGTGCTGCTGTCGGATCCGACCGACCTGCAGGCGATCGACCGCGTCAAGTTCCAGGCGCAGGCGACCGTCGACCCGATCGTCGTCGAGCACGACAAGCTGCTCAAGACGATCGAGCGCCTCGGTGCGTCCGCCGCCGAGCAGGTCACCGCGCTGGCCGAAGGCGACTTCGGCGACATCGAACTCGAGGATCCGGAAGCGCCGGTGCCGCAGGCCGAGGACACCTCGGACATCGACGACGCGCCGATCGTGCGCTACCTGCAGAAGGTGCTGCTCGACGCGATCAACGGCGGCGCCTCGGACATCCACTTCGAGCCGTACGAGAAGTACTACCGGATCCGCTACCGGATCGACGGCGAGCTGCGCGAGATCTCGCAGCCGCCGCTGGCGATCAAGGAGAAGCTGGCCTCGCGGATCAAGGTGATCTCGAAGCTCGACATCTCCGAGAAACGGGTTCCGCAGGACGGGCGCATGAAGCTCGTGATGTCGGCGCAGCGGGCGATCGACTTCCGGGTCTCGACCCTGCCGACCCTGTTCGGCGAGAAGATCGTGATGCGGATCCTGGATCCGTCGTCCGCGAAGCTCGGCATCGATGCGCTCGGCTACGACCCGGACCAGAAGGAGGCGCTGCTCTCCGCGGTGAGCCGCCCCTACGGCATGGTGCTGGTGACCGGCCCGACCGGCTCCGGAAAGACGGTCTCGCTCTACACCTGCCTGAACATCCTGAACAAGCCGGGCACCAACATCTCGACCGCGGAAGACCCGGCCGAGATCAACCTGCCCGGCGTCAACCAGGTCAACGTGAACGACAAGGCGGGCCTGTCTTTCTCGGCCGCGCTCAAGTCGTTCCTGCGGCAGGACCCGGACGTGATCATGGTCGGCGAGATCCGCGACCTCGAGACCGCCGACATCGCGATCAAGGCCGCCCAGACCGGCCACATGGTGCTGTCGACGCTGCACACCAACGACGCGCCGACCACGCTGACGCGGATGATGAACATGGGCATCGCCCCGTTCAACATCGCCTCGTCGGTGATCCTCATCACCGCCCAGCGACTGGCGCGCCGGCTGTGCACCTGCAAGCAGCCCGCCGAGATCGACGAGCAGGCGCTGCTGGCCGCGGGCTTCAAGGAGGCCGACCTCGACGGCACGTGGACGCCCTACCGCCCGGTCGGCTGCGAGCGCTGCGCCGGCGGCGGATACAAGGGCCGCGTCGGCATCTACCAGGTGATGCCCATCACCGACGAGATCCAGCGTCTGATCCTGGCCGGCGGCAACGCCATGGACATCGCGGCGCAGGCCAAGCGAGACGGCGTGTCCGACCTGCGCTCCTCGGGTCTGAAGAAGGTCCGGCAGGGCCACACCTCGATCGAGGAAGTCCTCGGCGTGACGAACGAATGAACCGGAGCCCGAGATGGCGACCAAGGCGCTGAGCAGAACACCCCGTGGCGGCACCCCCGTCAAGGAAGTCACCTTCCAGTGGGAAGGGCGGGACCGGGCCGGCAAGACGATCCGCGGCGAGATGCGTGCGGGCGGCGAGGCGGTCGTCGCCACGACGCTGCGCCGCCAGGGCATCGCCGTCGTCAAGGTGCGCAAGCAGCGCTACAAGCGCGGCAAGAAGGTCACCGAGCGCGACATCACGATGTTCACGCGCCAGCTCGCGACGATGATGAAGGCCGGCGTGCCGCTGCTGCAGGCCTTCGACATCGTCGCCAAGGGCACCGACAACCAGTCGGTCGCCAAGCTGTTCATCGACATCAAGGGCGACGTCGAGACCGGCACCTCGCTGTCGCAGGCGTTCCGCAAGTACCCGCTGTACTTCGACCAGCTGTTCTGCAACCTGGTGGACGCGGGCGAGCAGGCGGGTATTCTCGACGACCTGCTCGACCGGCTCGCGATGTACAAGGAGAAGATGCAGGCGATCAAGGGCAAGATCAAGTCCGCCCTGTTCTACCCGATCGCGGTGCTCGGCGTCGCGGCGATCGTCGTCGTGGTCATCATGCTGTTCGTGATCCCGGCCTTCAAGCAGGTGTTCGCGAACTTCGGCGCCGACCTGCCCGCGCCGACGATGATCGTCATCGCGATGTCCGACTTCTTCGTCGCGAACTGGTACCTGATCTTCGGCGTGCTGTTCGGCGCGTTCTACTTCATGAAGCAGGCCTGGCGCCGATCTCCGGCCGTCCAGATGGCGATGGACCGGGTCATGCTGAAGCTGCCGATCTTCGGCGAGGTGCTGCGCAAGGCGACGATCGCCCGCTGGCTGCGCACGCTGTCGACCATGTTCGCGGCCGGCGTGCCGCTGGTCGAGGCGCTCGACTCGGTGGGCGGCGCGGCGGGCAACATCGTCTACCTGCAGGCGACCAAGAAGATCCAGCAGGAAGTGTCCACCGGCACGGGCCTGACGGTGGCGATGCAGAACGCCAAGGTGTTCCCGAACATGGTGCTGCAGATGGCGGCGATCGGCGAGGAGTCGGGCGCGCTCGACTCCATGCTCGGCAAGTCGGCCGACATCTACGAGCGCGAGGTCGACGATGCGGTCGAGGCCCTGTCCTCGCTGATGGAGCCGCTGATCATGGTGGTGCTCGGCGTGGTCATCGGCGGCCTGGTCGTCGCGATGTACCTGCCGATCTTCAAGATGGGCCAGGTGGTCTGACCGCCGGGGCGCGTCGGGGGCGGCCGTCCGCGCCGCCCTCGATGCCTCCGAAGCCTCCGAAGCCTCCGAAGCCTCAGCGCCTCAGCGTCTCGCTCGCAGCCGCTCGACGAACTGCCTGACCCCCGGATCGCCGGGGCTCAGCGACTGCAGCACGTCCCCCCACTTCATCGCCTCGTCCCAACGCCCATCCTGGGCGTGGAGGACGGCGAGCGCGTAGGCGGACTGCGGGTCGGCGGGGTCGAGCCGCTGCGCCTGCAGCAGCGAGGCCTCCGCCGCCTTGCGCTGGCCGCCCTGCTGCAGCGCGAGACCGAGGTTGTAGTGCACCTTGGCCCGCGCCGGGAGCAGGCGGGCGGCCTGCTGCAGCGCGCGGGTCGCCTCAGGCAGCCGGCCGTCCTCGGCGAGGAGCAGGCCGAGCGAGTACTGCAGCTCGCCCAGATCGGGCATCCGCGTCAGCCCCTCGACCAGCACGCGCTCGGCATCGGCATTGCGGCCCGCGGCGTTGTACATCCGCGAGAGGTTGGCACGCGCGGGCGTGAAGTCGGGATCGATGCGCAGGGCGGCCAGGTAGTGGCGCTCGGCCTCGTCGAGCCGGCCGCCGTTCTGGTGGACGACCGCGAGGTTCAGCCGAGCGCCGGGCATGTCGAGCGACACCGACTGGGCCGCGACGTATTCGGCGAGCGAGGCGTCGAAGGCCGGACGCAGCGCCGCATCGAGCCGCTCGCGCGGCAGCGAGGACAGCGCGCGCGCGGCGGCGATGCGCACGGCGCGGACCGGATCGCCCAGCAGCGGGCCGAGGCCGTTGACGCGGGGCCCGGGCGGCAGGGACTCGAGGCTGTCGGCGGCGGCGGCCCGGACCTCGGGGTCGGCGTCGCGCGTCGCCTCGATGCGGATGGCGTCGCCCGCACGCGGCTCGCCGCGCAGCAGGTCGAGTGCGGTGGCGCGCACCAGGCCCGGCTGTCCGCGGTCGGCGGCGATCCGCGCCACCGCGTCGGCCGATCCGGGGCGCCCCGCGCGCGCCGCGGCGAACGCCTCGCCCCAGTGCGGCTCCTGGCGCCGACCGGGGCCGTACCACGCTGCGACGCGGTCAGCCGCCCACTGCGCCGGCCGATCGGTGTGGCACTGCGTGCAGGCGTTCGGCGTGCCGAGCTTCACCGACAGGTCCGGCCGCGGCACGCGCAGGCTGTGGTCGGGCCGCGCCTGGATCTGCATGTAGACCTTCGGGGGCATGTGGCAGGCGGCGCACTGGGCACCGCTCGAGCCGGGTGCGTGGAAGTGGTGGGCGGGGCTGTCGTAGGTGCCGGCGGCCTTGGGGAACGCGGCGTTCGGCACGGCGGCGTTCACGGCCGGCGCGTGGCATTGCGTGCAGACCGCATTGCCCTCGGCCTTCGTCTTGCCGGTGTGCGCGTCGTGGCAGCTCGTGCAGCCCACGCCGGCCTGATGCATGCGGCTCTGGCGGTACGAGCCGTCGACGAAGACCTCGTCGTTCTGCTGGCCGTCGACGTGATAGAGCGGCGGCGCGAGCAGCGCGGGCAGGTAGTGGTCGAGCCGGGGCTGGCCGGGGACGGGCGTGGCGGTCAGCTCGCTGCGGCGCGAATGGCACGCCGCGCAGACCTCCACCTGGCCGCGTCCGCCCAGGGCGGTGAAGTCGACCGCGAGGCCGAGGCGCTCGCCCGGCGTCGCGGGCACCGGCCGGCCTTCGGCCTTCGCCTGCGCCCACGCGGCATGGCGTCCGCCCGGCCCGTGGCACGACTGGCACGAGACGTTGGGCTCCTTCCAGGTCGACGCGAAGGTGTCGGTGGCCTCGTCGTAGCGCTTCTCGAAGCCGGTCACGTGGCACGACACGCACATCGTGTTGGCGGTCTGGTAGCGGCCGGTCCAGTGGAGCACGTCGCCGGCCGGTGCGCGCTCGTCGGGCAGCAGATGGAACCAGCGCCGCTTCGGCACGTCCCAGGCGACCTGCAGCGGCTGCAGGCGCCCGCCGGGCATCGGCACGAGGTACTGCTGCAGCGGCGAGTGCCCGAAGGTGTACGCGATGTCGAACTCGCCCTGTCGGCCGTCGGGCCCGTCGGTGCGCACGACGAAGCGTTCGCCGCGGCGCTCGAACCGGGTGGCGACGCCGCGATGCCTGAACGCGGCGCCGGCGAAGTCGCCCCGCACGGTCTCGGCGCTGGCGGGCGCCATCGCGTTCGCATGATGCGAGCCGCGCCAGGCGCGGGCCGCGTCGGCGTGGCAGCCGAGACAGGTCGCGTTGTCGACGTACTCGGCGGGCGTGCGGGCGATCGCGACGGCGCTCGGGCCACCCGGTGCGGTCACGCCGGCGGCCGCGGTCGGTGCATCGGCGGGCATCGGCACGGGCGGGACGGGCCGCAGCACCCAGAAGGCGACGGCGGCGGCCAGCAGCAGCACCGCGAGCGCGCCGAGCGGGAGCGCGCGGGAACGGCGGGGTGACGGTGCCCCGCCGGCCGCGGACGGGCCGGCAGGAGCGCCCGCAGCGGCCGACGCGGGCGAACGGTCGGCGGCGGCGGGGACGGCGGCAGCGGTGCGCCGGGGTCGGGGGGTCGGCGTCTTCGGCACGGTGCGGGGTCGCTCGTTCCGGGCAGGCGGCCGGGCGCGGCCCATCCGCGCCCGCCCCTGACGGAGCGAGCCGCAGTGTGGGCCATCCGGGCGGGCACGGCCAGCGCGCCACCGCCCGCGGGTGCGACTTGCCCCGAGGGGCAGCGCCCCTGCCCCAAAGACAGCCGCGCCGCCGGCTCCGCTTCGGTAGGCTCGGGCAGCGAGGACGTATGGGCACCCAGGCACCCCTGATCGTGGTGGTCGAGGACGACGCGAGCATGGGCCAGGCATTGCGCCGGCTGCTGACCGCCGCGGGGCTCCGCGCGCGCGTCTACCCGAGCGTCGAGGCTCTGACCGAGGTCGGCGACGCCGGCACCGCCGACTGCCTGGTGCTGGACCTGCATCTCGGCGGCCAGGGCGGCGCGGTCTGGTATGCGTCGCTGCCCTCGCCTCGGCCACCCGCGGTCTTCATCAGCGCGCGACCGGAGCCGACCTCGCGCCGCGCCGCGCTGCAGGCCGGAGGCCGCGCGTTCATCGCCAAGCCGTTCGACGGCGCGCTCCTGCTCGATTCGGTCGCCCGCGCGATCGGCGACGGCGCCGTCGGGCACCTCGTGACAGCCTGACCCCCACCCCAATGACACCGGAGGACACCCACCCATGATCCGACTCAGGCAACTTGCCGGGGCACTCGTCGCGACCGCGACGGCGCTGACGCTCGGCCTCACCGGCACGACCGCCGCCGCCCAGACCCAGGGCGCGCGCAAGCCCAACATCCTGGTGATCTGGGGCGACGACATCGGCCAGTTCAACATCAGCGCGTACAACAACGGAATGATGGGCTACCGCACGCCCAACATCGACCGCATCGGCCGCGAAGGCGCGCTGTTCACCGACTGGTACGGCCAGCAGAGCTGCACCGCGGGCCGCGCGGCCTTCGTCACCGGCCAGTCCCCCATCCGCACCGGCCTCACCAAGGTCGGCCTGCCGGGCGCCCCCGAGGGCATGAAGAAGGAGGACCCGACGATCGCGACGCTGCTGCGCGCGCAGGGCTACATGACGGGGCAGTTCGGCAAGAACCACCTCGGCGACCGCGACGACATGCTGCCGACGGCGCACGGCTTCGACGAGTTCTTCGGCAACCTGTACCACCTCAACGCGGAGGAGGAGCCGGAGAACCCGGACTACCCGAAGGGCGAGGCGTTCAAGAAGCAGTTCGGCCCGCGCGGCGTCATCCACAGCTTCGCCGGCGGCACGATCACCGACACCGGTCCGCTGACCCGCAAGCGGATGGAGACGATCGACGACGAGGTGACCGTCAAGGCGCTCGACTTCATGGAGCGTGCGAAGAAGGCGGACAAGCCGTTCTTCATGTGGTGGAACTCCACCCGCATGCACATCTTCACGCACCTCAAGCCGGCCTCGGCGGGCAAGACCGGACTGGGCATCTACGCCGACGGCATGGTCGAGCACGACGGGCACGTCGGTCAGGTGATGGCGAAGCTCAAGGAGCTCGGCCTCGAGGACAACACCATCGTGATGTACTCGACCGACAACGGCGCCGAGACCTTCACCTGGCCCGACGGCGGCACGACGATGTTCCGCGGCGAGAAGAACACCCAGTGGGAAGGCGGCTACCGCGTGCCGACGATGATCAAGTGGCCCGGGGTGATCAAGCCCGGCACCGTGATCAACGACATCGCGGCCCACGAGGACATGCTGCCGACGCTGCTCGCCGTGGCCGGCGACCGCACCGCGGTGGAGGACCTGAAGAAGGGCCGCCGCATCGGGTCGACGACGTACAAGGTGCATCTCGACGGCTACGACCTGGGTCCCGCCCTCAAGGGCGAGGCGGCCTGGCCCCGCCGCGAGTTCATCTACTGGACCGACGACGGCAGCGTCGCCGCGCTGCGCTACGACAACTGGAAGGTCACCTTCCTCAAGCAGGAGTCCGAGGGCCTGAAGGTCTGGCAGCAGCCGTTCACGCAACTGCGTGCACCGACCCTGACCAACCTGCGGATGGACCCGTTCGAGCGCGCCGAGGCCGAGCACGC
>RPRK01000083.1 GCA_003818495.1 Burkholderiales bacterium | reverse complement strand
GGTTGCCCCGCCACGCCGTCTCCGGGCGGGCCGTCGGCGGCCTCCGGCGCGTCGGCCGGCCCCGCGTCGGTGACGGTCGCGGGCGGCGGCCTGCTCGGCATGGTGCTTGCCCTGCGGCTGGCGCAGTCCGGCCATCCGGTCACCCTGCTGGAAGCCGCACCGCGCGCCGGCGGCCTCGCGGGCGCCCAGTCGATCGGCGGGCTCGACTGGGACCGCTTCTATCACGTGGTGCTGCTGTCGGACGCCCGCACGCGCACGCTCCTCGACGAGCTCGGACTCGCCGACCGACTGCAGTGGGGCACGACGCGCACCGGCTTCTACACCGACGGCGCGATGCACTCGATGTCGGACACGCTCGAGTTCCTGCGCTTCCCGCCGCTGTCGCTGATCGACAAGCTGCGCCTGGGCGGGACCATCTTCGCCGCATCCCGGATCCGCGACCACCGCCCGCTCGAGCGCGTCAGCGCCATCGACTGGCTGCGCCGCTGGTCGGGCACCCGGGTCGTCGAGAAGATCTGGACGCCGCTCCTGCGCAGCAAGCTCGGCGACAACGCGCCGCTGGCGAGCGCCGCCTTCATCTGGGCGATCATCGCCCGCATGTACGCCGCGCGCCGCGCGGGCCTCAAGCGCGAGCTCTTCGGCTGGATCGACGGCGGCTACGCGATCGTGATCGACGCGCTCCAGCGCCGCCTCGACGCGGCCGGCGTGCGCACGCTGCACGAGGCGCGGGTGGTGTCGATCGCGGGCGAGGCGGCGGGCGAGGCGGCGGGCGCGGTCGCCACGCTGGCCGACGGACGACGCATCGTCTCGGACCGGCTGGTCTCGACCCTGCCGGTGCCGGTGTTCGCCGCCGTCTGCCCGACGCTGCCGCAGGCCGAGCGGGCGCGCGCCGCCGCGGTGGTCACCCAGGGCATCGTCTGCGTGTCGCTGCTGATCGAGCAGCCGCTGTCGCCGTACTACGTGACCAACGTGACCGACCGCTGGGTGCCGTTCACCGGCGTCATCGAGATGACCGCGCTGGTGCCGCCGGCCCGCTTCGGCGGCCGCTCGCTGGTCTACCTGCCGATCTACCTGCCGCAGGACGCGCCGCAGTGGGCCGAGGACGACGCCGCGATCCTCGAGCCGTGCATCGCCGCGCTGGAGCGGATGCACCCGCATTTCCGACGCTCGCAGGTCCTGGACGCCAAGGTCGCCCGTGCCCGCCACGTGCTCGCCGTCTCCACGATCGACTACACCGAGCGCGCGATGCCGTCGCTCGTGACCGGGGTGCCGAACGTGTTCCAGCTCAATTCCGCGCAGATCGCACAGGGCACGCTGAACGTCGACGAGACGCTCGGCGTCGTCGAGCAGCGACTGGCGGAGCTGCGCCGCGCGATGCGCGCCGACGCGCAGGCGGACCGATGAACACGCCCGCGCGCATCGCGAGCGTCTCGCTCGACCTCGACAACCTCTGGTCGTACCTGAAGATCCACGGTGACCCCGGCTGGGTCTCCCGGCCGTCGTACCTCGACACGTTCGTGCCGTACGTGCTCGACCTGCTCGAGCGGCTCGACCTGAAGATCACGTTCTTCGTCGTCGGTGCCGACGCCGCCGCGCCGGAGAACCGCGAAGCGCTGCGGGCCATCGTCGCGGCCGGCCACGAGATCGGCAACCACTCGTACGAGCACGAGCCCTGGCTGCACACCTACACGCCGCAGCAGCTGTCCGACGAGATCCGCCGTACCGACGAGGCGATCCGCGACGCCTGCGGCGTCCAGCCCGTGGGGTTCCGCGGTCCCGGCTTCAGCTGGTGCCCCGAGCTGCTCGAGGTGCTGGCCGAACGCGGCCACCGCTTCGACGCCTCGACGCTGCCGACCTTCCTCGGCCCGATCGCCCGCGCCTACTACTTCCGCACGGCCAAGCTGAGCGCAGAGGAACGCGAGCTGCGCGCCGGCCTGTTCGGCGAGTTCGCCGACGGCCTGCGGCCGAACGCCCCCTACCGATGGGCGCTGGCGGGCGGGCGTCGGCTGCTCGAGATCCCGGTGACGACCATCCCGGGCGTGCGCACGCCCTTCCACTTCAGCTACCTCGCGTGGCTGGCGAAGTGGTCCGAGCCGCTGATGGCGCTCTACCTGAACATCGCGATCCTCGGCTGCCGCGCGACCGGCACGCAACCGAGCTTCCTGCTGCATCCGCTGGACGTGATCGGAGGCGACCAGCTCCACCAGCTCGCGTTCTTCCCCGGCATGGACGTGCCGAGCGCACGCAAGGTCGAGCTGCTCGAGCGCGTGCTGGGCACGCTGCGCCGGCACTGGACGCTGGTGCCGATGGGCGAGCACGCGCGCCGTCTCGAAGCCGACCCCGGACTGCCCGTCCGGCAGGCCGCCTGAGGCCGGGCGCCATGTGCGGTCTCGTCGCCATCCTGCAGCGCGCCGGCACGCCCGATGCGCGCGTCCTCGAGGCCATGGCCGACGCCATCGGCCATCGCGGGCCGGACGGCGCGGGCCGGCACCTGCAGCCGGGCGTGGGCCTGGGGCACCGCCGGCTCGCCATCATCGATCCCGAGGGCGGCGCGCAGCCCATGCAGGCCGAGGGCGTGACCCTGGTGTTCAACGGCGCGATCGTCAACCACGTCGAGCTGCGCGACGAACTGGTCGCGCTCGGTCATGCCTTCGTCAGCCGATGCGACACCGAGGTGCTGCTGCGGGCCTATCTGCAGTGGGGCGAGGCGGCGGTCGAGCGGCTCGTCGGGATGTTCGCGTTCGTGCTGCACGACGCCAGGCGGCACGGCTGCCTCGTCGCCCGGGACCACTTCGGCATCAAGCCGCTGTACTGGCGGCGCGAGGCGGACCGGATCCTGTTCGCCTCCGAGATCAAGGCGCTGCTCGCCGCGCCGGGCACGCCGCGCGCGCTCGATCCCCAGTCGCTCGACGACTATCTCGCCCTGCAGGTGGTGCTGGGCGGACGCACGCTGTTCCAGGGCGTGCATGCGCTCGAGCCCGCGCACCTGCAGTGGATCGACCTGGGCACGCTCGAGGCGCGCGGCCGGCGCTACTGGCAGCGCCGCTTCGACGGCGACGATGCGGTCGACCCCGAGGCGCTGCGCGGGCTCGTCGCCGCGAGCGTCGGAAGGCAGCTGCGCAGCGACGCCCCCCTCGGCCTGTACCTGAGCGGGGGCCTCGACTCGAGCCTGGTGGCCGCCGCCGCGGCGCGCGCCCACGATGGCCCGCTGCATGCGTTCACCGGCGCCTTCCGGGAGGGGCCGGAATTCGACGAGACCGTCCATGCGCGCGCGGTGGCGACGCACGTCGGCGCGCGGCTCGAGACGCTCTGGCCGACCGAGGACGACTGGATCGAGCAGATGCCGCGCCTGGCGCGGCAGATGGACGAACCGGCGGCAGGCCCGGGCCTGTTCCCGCAGTTCATGGTGTCGCGCCTGGCGCGCCGCAGCGTGAAGGTGTGCCTGGGCGGCCAGGGCGGCGACGAGCTGTTCGCCGGCTACGCCCGCCATCTGGTCGGCGCACTGGAGTCCGCGCTCGACGATGCGATCTCCGGCCGGAGCGATCCGCGGCGTCCGACGCTCGCACAGCTCGAGCCGGGCCTGGCGACACTCGGGCCGTACCGCCCGCTGCTGCGGTCGGCCTGGCGCAACGGCCTCGAGGCGCCGGCCTGGGCCCGCTACTTCCGCCTGATCGACCGCTCCGGGACCGACACCGCGTGGCTCGCTGCCGCGCACCGGGACCCCGCCCGCCGGGCCGCCGTCGCCCAGCGGGTCGAGGCGATCTTCGACGCGCCGCAGGGCGCCGGCCCGGTGCAGCGGATGCTCGAATTCGACCTGACCACGACGCTGCCCGCGCTGCTCCAGGTCGAGGACCGTGTCTCGATGGCGGTCGGCCTCGAGTCACGGGTGCCGCTGCTCGATCCGGCACTCGCCGAGGCCGCCGCGCGCCTGCCCGACTCGGCGCTGCTGGCGGGCGGACGCCTGAAGGCGGTGCTGCGCGACGTCGCCGCGCCGTGGCTGCCGGCCTCGGTCGTCTGGCGGACCGACAAGATGGGCTTTCCGGTGCCGCTGCAGCAGTGGTCGCGCGGCCGGGCCCGTCAGTTCGTCGCGGACGTGCTGGGCTCGCGGGCCTGTCGCGAGCGCGGCCTCTTCGAACCCGACGCCCTGGCGCGGCTGATCGACGGCGAGCAGCCGTTCGGCCGCGCGATGTGGGGCGCGCTGCAGCTCGAGCTGTGGCACCTGACCCTGATCGATGCACCTGCCGGAGGACATGCCCTTGCAGCCTGACTGGTTCGCCCACTCGAGCGCCGTCGTCGACGCGCCGTGCACCATCGGTGCCGGCACGCGCATCTGGCACTTCGCCCACGTGATGTCCGACAGCACGATCGGTGCGAACTGCGTGCTCGGCCAGAACGTCGTCGTCGCCCCGCGGGTGCGGATCGGCGACGGCGTGAAGATCCAGAACAACGTGTCGGTCTACACCGGCGTGGAGCTGGACGACGACGTCTTCTGCGGCCCGTCGGTGGTGTTCACCAACGTGATCAACCCGCGCAGCCACGTCGAGCGCAAGCACGAGTTCCGCCGCACCGCGGTGGGCCGCGGCGCGACGCTCGGCGCCAACTCGACGATCGTCTGCGGCGTCACGCTCGGTCGCTGGTGCTTCGTCGGCGCCGGTGCCGTCGTCACCCGCGACGTGCCCGACTTCGCGCTCGTCCACGGCAACCCCGCCCGCCTGCGCGGCTGGGTCTGCCGCTGCGGCGTATCGCTCCCGCTGGCCGCCAAGGGCCCGGCGGGCGAGCGCACCACCTGCCGCAGCTGCGGCGACACCTATCTCAGGACCGCCGACGGCCTGACCGCGGAGCACGACGCATGACACAGAGCACCCTCGTCCGACCCGAGATCCCGCTGCTCGACCTGAAGTCGCAATGGCGCGCGCTGCGCGACGAGATCCTGCCCGCGATCGAGGCGGTCTGCGAATCGCAGCACTTCATCCTCGGCCCCAACGTCGCCGCGCTCGAGCGCGAGATCGCGGACTACTCGCAGTCCGCCCACGGCATCGGCACCTCGTCGGGCACCGACGCGCTGCTGCTGGCGCTGATGGCGCTGGGCGTCGGTCCGGGCGATGCGGTGCTCACCTCGCCGTACAGCTTCTTCGCCACCGCGGGCACGATCGCCCGCCTGGGCGCCCGGCCGGTCTTCTGCGACATCGACGCCGACACCTGCAACCTGTCGCCCGCCGCGGTCCGCGCGACCATCGAGCGCGACTGCGAGCGGCGCGACGGCGCGCTCTGGCACCGACCGAGCGGCGCGCGCATCCGCGCGCTGATGCCGGTGCACCTGTACGGCCAGTGCGCCGACATGGACGCGCTCGCCCCGATCGCCGCCGAGCACGAACTGCCGATCATCGAGGATGCCGCGCAGGCGATCGGCGCGGAGGTCGCGGGCGGACGACGCGCCGGCGCGCTCGGCACCATCGGCTGCTTCTCGTTCTTCCCGAGCAAGAACCTCGGCGCATTCGGCGACGCGGGCCTGTGCACCGCGGCCGACCCGGCGCTCGCCGAGCGCATGCGCGTGCTGCGCGTGCACGGCGGCAAGCCGAAGTACCACCACGCGGTGATCGGCGCGAACCTGCGTCTCGACGAGCTGCAGGCGGCCGTGCTGCGCGTCAAGCTGCGGCACCTCGACGCCTGGACCGAGGCGCGCCGGGCGAACGCGGCCCGCTACGACGCGGCCTTCCGCGCCGCCGGCCTGGACGGCGCGATCGGCCTGCCGGCGGTCCGCGACGGCTACCGCCACGTGTTCAACCAGTACGTGATCCGCAGCCCGCGGCGCGACGCGCTGCGGGCGCACCTCGCGGCCGAGCGCATCGGCACCGAGGTCTACTATCCGGTGCCGCTGCACCTGCAGGCCTGCTTCGCGCCGCTCGGGTACGCGCCGGGCGACTGCCCGCAGGCCGAGGCCGCGGCGAACTGCACGCTCGCGCTGCCGGTCCATCCGGACCTCGAGCCGGAGCAGCTGCAGGCGGTCGTCGACGCGGTGGCGGCCTTCCACGAATGAGCGCGCGCGTCGTCCACCTCGTCGGTGCCCGGCCGCAGTTCCCGAAGCTGGGCGTCGTGCTGCGCGCGCAGCTCGCGGCAGGCGACGGCGAGCCCCTGGTCGTGCACACCGGTCAGCACTACGACCCGGCGATGTCGGACGCGTTCTTCGCCGAGCTCGGCCTGCCGGCACCGGTCGCCGCGCTCGGCATCGGCTCGGGCCCGCACGGGCGCCAGACCGGCCGGATGCTCGAGGCGATCGAGGAGACCCTGCTGGGGCTGCGCCCCGATGCCGTCGTGGTCTACGGCGACACCAATTCGACCCTGGCCGGCGCGCTCGCGGCGACCAAGCTCGGCGTGCCCTGCGCGCACGTCGAGGCGGGTCTGCGCAGCTTCGACCGCTCGATGCCGGAGGAGCTGAACCGGGTCGCGGTCGATCACCTCTGCGACCTGCTGTTCGCCCCGACCGAGACCGCCCGGGAGCGGCTCCTCGTCGAAGGGCTGGGCGAGCGCACCGTGCTGAGCGGCGACGTGTCCGCCGAGGCGGTGCTGCACGCCGAGCGGATCGCCGCCTCGCAGTCGCGCATCCTCGAGACGCTGGGGCTCGCGCCCCGACGCTACGCGGTCGCCACGCTGCACCGCGCCGAGAGCACCCGGCCCGAGGTGCTGCCCGGGCTGCTCCATGCGCTCGCCACGGCCGCCCGCCGGCTCGGCACGCTGGTCCTGCCGCTGCACCCGCGCACGACCGGCGCGATCGCGGCGATCGCACCCGGCTGGCCCGAGACGGCCGCGGCGGCCGGCGTGCGCATCGTCGAGCCGCTCGGCCCGCTCGACTTCCTGCGGCTGACCGGCGACGCGTCGATGGTGCTGACCGACTCGGGCGGGGTGCAGAAGGAGGCGTTCCTGCTCGGCGTGCCGTGCGTGACGCTGCGCGGCACCACCGAGTGGGTCGAGACCGTCGACTGCGGCGCCAACGCGCTCGCCACCGACGCCGGCACGGTCGATGCGGCGATCGGCCGGCACCTCGCCGCGAACCACGACCGAGACGCCCTGCGGGCGCGGGCCCTGGACCTCTATGGCGGCGGCCGCGCAGGCGCGCGGATCGCCGAAGGCATCCGGACATTGAGCAAGGAAGGACGGACATGACGCAACGCGAAACGGTCGGCCTCGCCCTGGTGGGCATCGGCGGCTGGGGCAACAACCTCGCCCGCAACCTCGACGGTCTGCGTGACGCGCGGCTGCGCTGGATCTGCGACACCGACGAGCGTCGCCTCGCGGCGGCCGCGAGCCAGTATCCGGAGGCGCGCACCACGCGACGCCTCGGCGACGTCCTCGACGACCCGGAGGTCGACGCGGTGGTGGTCGCCACGCCCGCCCCCACCCATCACGCGATCGGCAAGACGGTGCTGCGCGCGGGACGCGACCTCTACCTCGAGAAGCCGATGGTGCTCGACGTGGCCCACGGCGTGGAGCTGCTGCGGATGGCCGAGGCCGGCGGCCGGGTCCTGATGGTCGGTCACCTGCTGGAGTACCACCCGGTGGTGATCCGGCTGCGCGACATGATCCGCTCGGGCGAGCTCGGCACCATCCACTACATCAGCACGCAGCGGCTGAACCTGGGCACGATCCGGGAGGACGAGAACGTGCTCTGGAGCTTCGCGCCCCACGACGTGTCGTCGATCCTGTTCATGCTCGGGCAGGAGCCGACCGACGTCTCGGCGCGCGGCCAGGCCTGCATCCATCGCGGCGTCGAGGACGTGGCGTTCATGACGATGCGCTTCGGCGACCAGTCGATGGCGCACGTGCACGTGAGCTGGCTCGACCCGCACAAGACCCGGAAGATGACCATCGTGGGCAGCCGTCGCATGGCGGTGTTCGACGATCTGGAGTCGACCGAGAAGCTGCGCATCTACGACAAGGGCGCCAACGTCCGCACCGACTACGACGGCTTCGCCGAGTACGCCGGACTGCGCTTCGGCGACATCCTGGTGCCCCACATCCCGTTCACCGAGCCGCTGCGCCTCGAGGTCCAGCACTTCGTGCAGTGCGTGCGGACCCGCGCCACGCCGGTCAGCGACGGCCACGACGGGCTGCGCGTGCTGCGCGTGCTCGAAGCCGCCGAGCGCTCGCTGCGCAGCGGCGGCCAGCCGATGCAGCCGGTCGCCCTGCCCGACCTCGTCACCGAACCCCATCCGGCCTGAGGCCGCCCCTCCGGACCCCGAACGCGTCCAACGCGGAGACCCTAGACATGCCGCTTCGATTCACCTCAGAACACGACGCCGACTGGTCGGTGCGCAAGATCGCCGTCGTCGGCCCCGGCATCGTCGGCATGCCGATGGCCGCCCTGCTGGCCCATGCCCGCATCCACGAGGGGCACGACGCCCCCGCCCGCGTGGTCGTCGTGCAGCGCGCCTCCCCCACTTCCGGCTGGAAGGTCGACGCGATCAACCGCGGCGAGTCGGTGATCGGTGGCGTCGAGCCCGCGCTCGACGCGATCGTGCGCGACTCGGTCGCCGAGGGCGTGCTCTCGGCCACCCACGACTGGAACGACGTCGCCGACGCCGACCTCGTGCTGGTCTCGGTGCAGACCGACCGCGACGGCGACGGCCCCGACTACGGCCCGCTGATGGAGGCCCTCGGGCACCTGGCCCGTGCGCTGGCGAACAAGCCGGCGGGCAACGTGCCGGTGGTGGTGTTCGAGTCCACGCTCGCGCCGTCGACGATGGCCACCGTGATCCGCGAGCACTTCGCCCGCCACGGCCTGGTCGAGGGTCGCGACATCCTGCTCGGCAACAGCCCGAACCGCGTGATGCCCGGCCGCCTGGTGGAGCGGGTCGCCCGCTCCGACAAGCTGATCGCCGGCCTGCACCCGCTGACCCCGGTGCTGGTGTCGCGCATCTACGCGCGCATCGTCACCGAGGGCGTGCTGCACCGGACCAACAGCCTGTCGGCCGAGGTGGTCAAGACGCTGGAGAACGCCTACCGCGACGTGCGGATCGCATTCGCCGCCGAGGTGGTCCGCTGGTGCGACGCGAACGACGTCGACTTCTACGCGGTCCGCGACGCGGTGAACGCCCGCATCGCGCAGTCCGACGACGCCTCCGCATCGGCCACCGCCGTGCCCAGCGGCGGCGTGCTGGTGCCCACGATCGGCGTCGGCGGCCACTGCCTGCCCAAGGACGGCGTCCTGCTGTGGTGGCGCGCCCGCGAGGCCGGCATGGATGTCTCGCGCAGCCTGATCCTGCTCTCCCGCACGATCAACGACGAGTCGCCCGCCGCTTCGGTCGCCCACGCCGAGCAGCGCTTCGGCAGCGTCGACGGCCGTCGCGTCGCCCTGCTTGGCGCGGCCTACCGGTTCGACTCCGAGGACACGCGCAACGCGCCGACGCTGGCGCTCGGCCGGGCGCTGCGTGCGCGCGGCTGCACCGTCACGATCCACGATCCGTACGTCAAGCCGGACGACCAGAACCTGGCGCGGACCGGGCTCACGGACTGCTTCTCGAACGACCTCGGTTCGACGCTGGCCGAAGCCGAGTGGGTGGTGATGTGCACCGGCCACGGCGTCTACCAGAGCGGGCTCGACGCCATCCTCGCGGCCGCGCCGCGCGCCCGCGTGCTGCTCGACGGTGCGAACCTCTACCCGGCGTCGGCCTTCGCGGGGCGTGCCATCGGACACGTCGGCATCGGTCGTGGCGTCAAGGCGCCGGAGCCCGCGTTCATCGACTTCGTCGAGCGCTCGTTCCGCGCGATGGAGCACGGCGTCGGCAACGAGCTGGATGCGCTGATCACCTTCCTGAACAGCCGCTTCGCGCCCGACGGCTTCAACGCGGTCTCGCCCGACGAGGTCCGCCGCCTGGCCGACACCTGCCCGACCGGCTGCGCGATCGCACCGCCCTCGGCGAAGCTGGACGTGCCGGTGCATGCGGGCTTCTCGCTGCGGCTGACCCGCGCCGCCGCCGGACTCGGGTGAGCCGCGCGCGCACGATCGTCTGGCTGTCGCTGGGTGCGCTCGCGAGCGCGGCCTATCTGGCGGTGGTCGTGCGCGGCATGTCGGCCGAGGCGCTCGCCTCGGCCTTCGCGGCCATCGACCCGTGGCCGGTGGCGCTCTACGTCGCCGGCTTCGCGCTGGTCATGCGGGCCCGCGCCGAGCGCACCGCGGCCTCGCTGGCGCCGCTGCGCGCCACCCGCGCGGCCGAGGTGATGCCCTCGCAGATGGCCAGCTACCTCGCCAACTTCGTGCTGCCGATGCAGGCGGGCGAACTCGCCCGGATCGCGGTCGCGGTACGCGGCCTCGGCATCCCGGCCGGCACGATGGTGTCGTCGATGGCGGTCGAACGGGTGGTCGACCTGCTGTTCGCGCTGGCCGCCCTCGCGATCGCGGCCGCCGTGCTGCCCGTTCCCCACGCGCCGGTGCTCTGGCAGGTCGGCCTCGCGATCGGCTCTGCCGTCGCCGTGGCGATCGCCGTCCTCGCCTGGGCGACGCTGAGCCCGGCGGCGGTGCGCCGGACCGTGGCGGCGCTCGCCCGCCACCTGCCCGCCCGGCTCGCCGAGGTGCTCCGCAGCCAGTCCGATGCCTGCTGCGACGGCCTGGCCACCCTGCGCGATCCGGCGTTCCTCGTGCGCTACCTCGGCTGGTGCGTGGCGCAATGGCTGGGGTGGGTGGCGTGCGTCGCGGCCACGCTGTGGGCGGCCGGCATCCAGGTCGACGCGGCGACGATCGTGCTGTGCAGCGCGCTGTCGACGCTGGCGCTCGCGCTGCCCGCGGCGCCGGGCTACGTGGGCACCTTCCAGCTCGCCTACCACTGGGCGCTCGCGCCGGCGGGCATCGACCCCGCCGCAGGCTTCGTCGCGGCGACGCTGCTGCAGGGGCTCACCATCGGGTGCGCGCTGGTGACCGCGGCGGGCGTCGCGCTGGTCCCGCGCCTGCGCCTGCTGGCGGACAGCCGGGCCTGAGGCGTCGGTTCAGCCCAGCGCGGCGGCCGCCGCGCGCAGTCCTTCGGCCCGAACACGGCCGATCGACTCGAGCGCCGGACGCGGATCCCAGGCCTTGCGCACGACCACCACGCGGGCGGCCTTGAGCACCATCGACTTGGCCTCGCCCGACACCCGCTCGAACGCGGCGGCGGCATCGGCCAGCGGACCGGCCCGGCCGTCGGCCAGCCACGCGCAGTGCAGCGCGCTCAGCTCGGCCGCGCTGCCGAGCTGGCGCAGCGTCGCGAACGCCCAGGCGTGGTAGGCCTCCGGGCCCTCGGCGACCAGCGCGGCGAGGTCGGCGTCGATCCGCGCGGCGAAGGCCTCGACCGGATCGCGCGCGGGCGCGCGGGCCAGGTGCGCGGCGAGGAAGTCGAGCGCCTGCGCGCGCAGCGCGCCATCGGTCCGGCGCACGACGCGATCGAGCCTGAGCAGCTCCGCGTACAGGGGCAGCGCGCGCCGGGTCACGGGTCCGCCCAGTCCGAGGGCGCCGTCGAAGTCCTCGCCGCCGAGCTCGAAATAGCCTGCGTTGTGGAAGTAGCCCAGGCGGCGGGCGGCGACATCGATCGCCGCCACGACGATCGTCGTCTTCGCATGCTGGCGCCGGTAGTCGGTGCCGGCGACGTCGGGCAGGTAGAACGCGTCGGCCTCGGTGCTCACCAGGTGGCCGGCGCCCACGTGCTCGGCCAGGTGCGCATCGATCGGCCGCCAGACGTTGAGCTCCCGGACGTCGATGCCGTAGAGCGCGCGGACCTCGTCGTGCGACGGCTTGTAGAAGGTCCACTGGTCGCCCTCGAAATCGAGCGCGACCGAGGTGCCCAGCATCGCCCTGGGCTCGAGGCCGAGCGCGGCGAGGAGCTCGATCCAGACGTCGACGTAGCAGTTCTTCTCGACCCAGGTCCGCTCCGGGGCGTGCAGGGAGTGCGGCCGATGGCCCGCGGCAGACAGCGCGGGCATCGCCGGATGGACCGGCATCGCGTCGGCGGCGGCGTCGGCGGTCGGCTGCGTCACGGCCACAGCAGCGCGCGCACGTCCGCCGGCCAGTCGGCCGTCTCGAGACCGTGGGTGCGGAACAGCGCCATCGTCACCCGCTCCAGGCCGTAGCCGATGCAGGCGGTGTGGGCGACCTCGCCGTCGTCGCTGCGGATGTCGAACATCGAACCGAACTTGTCGTGGTGGACGTTGAACGAGCCGACCGCCGTCGGGCGCGTCGCCGAGATCACCGGCACGAGCAGCTCGTACTTGAGCTTCTGCTCCTGCTGGCTGGCGGCCAGGAAGCGGCCGGCCCGGCCGAAGAACGGGTCCGACGCGACGTCCTCGCGCACCGGCAGTCCCAGGCTGCGCAGCAGCGCCAGGCCGCGGGCGAGCCAGTCGTCGCGCCAGGCCAGGACCTCGTCGGGTCGCCCCGCCCGCACGAACTCGCGCACGCGGTAGGACTGCATGCGGGTCGGCTCGCGCGAGGGCTCGTGACGGTAGACCCAGTTGGTCGCGGTGATCAGCCGCCCGCCCGCCGGCAACGTGCCGGTGAGCGTCGGATAGACCGGGTAGCAGGCCGACGGGTTCAGCACCACCGAGGTCGGCCCGAGCAGGTCCTCGTAAGGCTCTCCGGCGTGCACCCGATCGGCCAGCCGCCGCGCGCCGCGCTCGTCGCCGAAGAAGCTCTGGACACAGCCGCACAGGTTCGGGAACGAGCCGAGGTAGCCGACCCGTTCGAGCAGCTTGCGATCGATCACCGGCGGGAAGCAGGTCAGCTCGGGGACCTGCGGCGCGGCCGAGGCGCCCGCCAGCGCGTTGAAGCGCTCGAGCACGTCCTCGAACACCGCGCCGCGTCCGAACACGCCGGGCACGTCCGAGGGCAGGATCAGCCGGTGCGCCACCAGACCCTGCAGGAACAGCTCGCCTTCTTCGTCCATCGTCGCTCCGCGTCGCGTCGCCGCGCGCCGGTCAGTCGTCCTTGTGCACCAGGAGCATCGTCGCGGTCTTCGACGCGATGCGCTCGTTGGCGACCATCAGCGAGGCGGACAGCACGTCGCGATACTGTCGGCCCACCGCATACCGCGAATCGTTGCGATAGCCCTGGATCCCGATCACCTGCAGCGCGCGGTGGACGATCCGCGGGGCGGCCTCCGAGCTCGCGATCTTCAGGTTGTTCATCTTCAGCGCCCAGCCGATGGTCGCCAGCCCGCCGCCGTCGCCCTGCAGGGCCAGGCGATCGAACTCCCGCGCGAGCGACTGCCAGTGGTTGCGCATCGTCTGCAGCTCGACCGACACCTCGGCCAGCCGGGCCGCCATCGGCGGCATCGTCCCGGGGGTGCGCCGCGCCTCGGCCCGCACGAAGGCCGACGCCCGCGCCACCGCGTCGGCGGCGATGCCGGTCCAGACCCCGGACCACAGGATGTGCGAGCTCGGCACCATCGTGAGCGCCGAGACGTCCGCGTACGGCACCGGCACGATCTGTTCGGGGCGGCCGTCGAAGCGCACGCGAAAGCCCGGGCTGCAGGTGCCGCGCATGCCCATCGGATCCCAGTTCGCGGTCTTCTCCAGGCGCAGCGCGGCGCGCGGCGCGTAGACGATCACCTGGTCGCTGGAGGCGGCGTCGGCATCGCGTCGCGCGGTGATCAGCATCGCGTCCGAATGCTCGGCGTACGAGATGGTGGTCGCGTCCTTGTCGATCGAGATCGACGCGCCATCGCCCATCACCGCGCAGCGGCTGGTCCGGGTATCGCCGCCGACGCCGACCTCGGAGGTGACCGAGGCGAGCAGCAGCTGCCGTTCGCACAGGTCGCGCAGCACGCCGGCGAAGTACGGCGATGCGCCCGCATGTCGGGTCAGGCAGAGCACCTGGATGTGATGCATCGCCAGCACCATGCCGCTCGCGCCGCAGCCCTGCGCGAGGGCCGCGCACTGCTCGGCGAGCGCCGCCATGCCGCAGCCCGAGCCGCCGTGCTCGGCCGGCACCGCGGCCGACAGGGCGCCGGCCTCGCGCAGCGCGGCGAAGGTCTCGACGGGGAAGCGGCCGCGTGCATCGACGTCGGAGGCGTTCGGGGCCGCCACCTCGCTCGCGATCGAGCGGATCCGCGCCAGCAGCGTCTCGGCGTCGGGCGCCGATGCGGCGACGGGCGCCTCGGTGCGGCGCTGCGGTGCATGAGCCATTCGATCGTGTCCTGACAGTTGCCGAATTGGAAATATGTTCCAGCTTCGCCGCTCACGGGCCGCTCGGCGGTGATGGATCTCACGGCGGCGGCGATGCGACCGCCCGGACGAGCCGACGCACGCCCCGCCACGCCGCAAGGGGGATCGCATGGCCGCCGTCGAACACCACCCGGTCGACCCGCGCGCCCGCCGCCTGGAGGTCGTCGGCCAGACGCTCGGCGCCGGCGAGCGCCAGGTCCGGGTCCTCGCGACCGTGCGCCACCAGCACCGGCGTGCCACGCAGTCTCGGCATCGCGGGCAGCCATTCGTCGTACGCGAGGCGTGAACCCGACAGGATGGCCAGGCCATCCACCGGTCGTGCACCGCGCAGGGCATGGTCGCAGGCCAGCATCCCGCCCTGCGAGAAGCCGCCGAGCACGAGGGGGCGTCCGGGATGGCGCTCGCAGAGCTCGTCCAGCAGTTCGGCGAGGCGTCGGCGCGCCGCGTCCAGGCCCTCCGGCCGGGCAGCGGCGAGGTCGCGCGGCCCGCGGGCGCGGGACTGCGTGCGGGCGGCCTCGTCGACCGCCCACCAGCCCCGCAGTCCGTCGGCCAGTTCGACCGGGCCGCCGGGGAACACCCAGGTGCCGCCCGAACCGATCGAGGCCGCGAACGGCGACAGCGCCCCGGGAGACATCGCCCAGCCGTGCAGCAGCACGACGAGCGGACCCGGCCCGAGCTCGACGACCGCGTCGTCCGTCCGCCGGAGCGTCATCGCTCCGCGGCGAAGGCCGACTCGCGCACGTCCGCCGGGGTGCCCGCGGCGGCCGACGGACCCGACCCCGACCCGAGCCGGGCCGCGACCACCGACACCAGCCGCTCACGGGCCGCGCGCCGGGTGAAGGTGTGGTCGGCGTCCGGGACGTCGTCGATCGTCAGCGCGCCCCGTGCGCTCAGTCGCCGCATGGTGGCGCCGCCGCCGAAGCGCAGCAGCGCGAGCCCGGGTTCGTCGGAGGCGAACACGAAATGCATCGGCACGCCGCGGCGTGCGACCGCTGAAAGTTCGGCTTCGAGGTCGTCGCCGATCGGTCGCCCCACGCTCCGGGCGAGGGATCGGCGGGCCCGGACCAGCGAGCCGCCGGCGCGGCGCGCGACGATCGAGAGGATGTCCGCGACCGGCACCTCGCCGCTGACCACGCGCCGCCAGGCGCCGGGCTTGGCTGCCGCGCTGCGCAGGCGGACCGCGTCGGCGATCATCCGATGCTCGGCGTCCGGACCGTCGCCCTCGTCGCCGTGCCAGAAGAAGGTCAGCGGATTGATGGCGACGATGCCGTCGACCGGCAGCCCCGCCACCGCTGCCTTGAAGGCGTTGTAGGCCCCCGAGCACAGGCCGACCAGCCGGCAGCCCTCGGCACGCGGATGCGCGCGCATCCAGTCGACCGCGACGGCGACCGCCTCCAGCACGTGCGGTGCATAGACGACGTTGTCCGGTTCGCCCGGGCGCGCGGGACTGTCGCCCAGGCCGGGGAGGTCCAGGCGCAGCACCGGATGGCCGAGCGCGGCCAGCCGGCGCGCGAGCATGACCGTGCTGCGGCTCGGGCCGACTCGGTGGGCCGCGCCGGCGTTGAGGATCACCACGCCCGCCCGGCGCGCGCCCCCCGCCCCCTCGGCGGGCTCGGCGACCACGCCGACCAGCGCGCGATCCCGGCCGATGCGGACCACGCGCTCGAGGTGGACGACGCCGTCCGGGCCGACGAGGCTCGCGGCATCCGGGCCGTCGACCGGCGGGGCGCGCGAGGGATCCGGCCGCGCGGCCTGCCCGGCCCGCTCCTGCCGCGCCGCCTCGGCGGCCAGCCCTGCGGCCCAGACCGCGACGCTCGCCAGCATCGCCTGCGGCACCTCGGTCTCGTGCGGATCGCGCATCATCGCGTCGGCGCCCTCGAAGGATTGCACCTCGAGTCGCGCACCGGCCTGCGCGATCCGCGTCGCCCAGCCGTCGAGGCCGGGGGTGGGCCGCGGCTCGAGCACCAGCACCCGCGGCGGCGGCGGACCCTGCAGCGCGGCGACGTCGATCGCCGCGATCGACGCCCAGGTGGCCTCGTCGAACGCGCAGCCGCCGACCTCGTGCAGCGCGCGCGGATCGGGCGCGCTTCGTGCCGCGCCCGCCATCGCGAAGACCCGCAGCTCCCGCACGAACGCGCGCCCCGAGAGCACCGGCGCGATCGCGACCAACCCCTCGACGTCCTCGCGCCCGGTGGCGACCTGTGCGGCCAGCGCCGCGCCCAGCCGCACGCCCACCAGGATCCAGCGCGAGACGCCCAGGCGCGCGCGGCCTGCCGCCATCGCATCGCGCACCGTCCGCAGCCAGGCGTCGAGCCGCGCCGGGTCGAGCTCGTCCCCGGCGGCGTCGCCGGTGCCGTCGTAGTCGAAGCGCATCGTCGGCAGACCGGCCTGCGCCAGGCAGGTCGCGAGGGCTCGCAGCGTCCGGTGCGTGCCCATCGCCTCGGGACCGAGCGGCCCGCAGAGCAGCACGCCCGTCCCGGCCAGGGCGGCGGCGTTCCCGCCCGGTGCGGGCCGATGGACCCAGCCGAGCGCGGGTCGGCCGGCGGGGCCGAACCAGCCGGGCACGGGCGTGGGGACGGCGATCGGGGTCATGCGTCGACCCGGGCGCGCCGCTCGGCGTTCAGCGCCTGCACCGCACCGCGCAGCGGCGCACCCGGCACCAGCGGGCGCAGTCCGACGTGCACCTCGCCGCCGGGCGGCAGGTGGAAATAGCTGTCGTCGGGCACATGCTGCGCGATGCGCACCGCCACCCAGCGGGCGAGCCGCTGGGTGCGGATCCGCAGGCCCGGACGCCCGTCGGGCATCGCCGCCGGCTCCACCGACAGGCCGACGTCGCGCTCGGCGGCACCGACGCGGGCGTCGCAGACATGGACACAGCGATCGATGAGCGTGCCATCGTCGCCACGCAGCGTGACCGACACCGCGTCGATCGATCGCGGCCCGAACCGGTACGCGTGGTTCAGGTCCTCGAAGCCCTCGAGCATCGCGACCGCGTCGATCGCCGCCGCGCCATGGGGCGCGACCTCGATCGCCCGGCATGCGGGCAGGCCCAGCGGCTCGCCGTCGCGCACGCGCTGGAGCTCGAGCGTCGCGGCGAGCGGCGCCGGACTGTCGTTGAAGACGTGCAGCCTCAGGCCGTCGCCGCCGCGATCGGTGACCGCGACGGCACGCGGACGCAGCGCCGCGCGCAGCAGATGCCAGGCGGCCTTGGGCTCGCCGCGCTCGTCGAGCAGGCCCCAGCCCGAACCGGCCCACAGGTCGCGCAGCGTCCACACCAGGCCGCCGCCGCAGCGCGCGCCCTGCGCACGCCAGCGCACGAAGGTCGCGCGCATCGCCTCGCCGGTCACGACCCGGCCGAGTTCCAGATACCGGTCATGGTCCTCGCGGCGCAGCGCGACCGGGTCGATGCCGAAGACGCTCGCCAGGTAGGCATCTCGGACATCGTCGAAATCCCAGCCCGCCCCCAGGTCCCGCGGTGTGCGCGCGGCCCAGCCCGGATGGTGGACCCGAAGGCCCGCGCCGCCCGGCATGCGCTCGATCGCCGCAGGCTCGGGCACGTTCGCGAAGCCCAGGCACTCGGTCGCGAACCGCACGTCGAGCACACCGGCGTCGTCGAGCGGCCGCAGGTACGCCCCGACGCCGTAGAAGGAGGTGGTGCCGCTGCCCGCCTGGTGCGGGAATGCGCCGCCCCACGCGCTCGAGGGCCAGTACGGCACGCCGGGCACGCACGCCTCGGCGAGCGCGCGCAGGGTCGTCTCGAAGAGCGGCGGCGACCAGGCCTCGCGAGCCGCACCCAGCATCGCCGCCTGCTGCGAGACCTCGCTGTTGCCGCAGACGACCGCGAGGCACGGCCGTCCGCGAAGTCGCCCGAGCTGCTCGCGCACTTCCCGCGACACCGAGGCGGCGAACGCCGGATCGTCGCCCGGATAGTCGAGGTTGGCGAACATCAGGTCCTGCCACACCAGCACCCCGGCCGCGTCACAGGCGTCGTACAGCGCGTCGTCCTCGTAGACCGTCGGGCCGCAGACACGCAGCATCGTGAAGCCGGCCTCGCGCACCTGCGCGACCGCCTCCGCGTAGGCCTCGGCGGGTGCCGTGAGCGCCACCGGATCGAGCGGCATCCAGCAGGCGCCCCGGCAGAACACCGGCACGCCGTTGACCACGAGACGGAAGCCGTCGTCCGCCCGGTCGATCTCGATCGAGCGAAAGCCCACCGTGCCGAGAGCGACCCGCCGCCGGGCCGGACGACCGGCGTGCGCCGCCTCGTCGATGCTCGCCCGGTGCAGCACCGGCTCGCCATAGCCGTTCGGCCACCAGCGCCGTGCCGCGGGCACGACGAGCTCGCCGGCGACGGCCCCGTCGGCGCCACGGGCGAGCGGCGCCCGCCACGTCCGCCCCCCCTCCTCCAGCACGAGCTCGAGCGGCCCAGCCGCCTCGATGTCGAGATGCCCGTGCAGCCGCACGCAGCCGTCGTCCCCGCTGAGCGACGCATCGAGCGAGCAGGCGACTGCCGGGCGCAGCCCGCGCGCCGTCTCCAGCCGTACCGGCCGCCAGGGACCGACCGCCGCCGCCGCCGGCGACCACCCCGGCGTGCGTCCGAGCAGCGTCGTGCGGACGCGCCGAAGCTTCTGGTTCTCGACCATCGGCGCGCGCCAGCGCGGCCGCTCGCGCAAGGCCGCGAGCGCGGCGTCGAGCGATCGGAACCGCACGACCAGCTCGCACGAGGGCGCGCCGGGCGCGGGCAGCCTCACCCGGTGCGACACGAACATGTTGTCGCTGGCCAGCACGTGCACGCCGTCGATCCAGGCGTCGGCGAGTGTCGCGAGGCCGTCCAGGCAGAGCACCTCGTCGACGCCGTCCGCCTGCGGGGTCCG
>RPRK01000082.1 GCA_003818495.1 Burkholderiales bacterium | reverse complement strand
TGCGGCGCGCGCCGGCCGATCAGAAGTGGAACTCGGCGACCAGCACCGGCACCGAGTTCTTCGAGCCCGTCGAACCCGACGGGTTGCCGAACTTGTTCTTCCAGTACTCGTAGCCGATGCCGGCGAAGAACGTGCCCTTGTTCAGGCCCGCCAGCGTGCCGAGGTCCCACTGCACCGAGGTGCGCAGCAGCGTCTCGGTCTCGGTCTCGACACCGAAGCCGTCCTTGCCCTTCGGACCGGTGATCGAGACGAAGCCGGTGAACTTCGCCGGGGTGCCGAGGTTGAAGAACACGCCCCAGAGCGCACCGAGCTGGTAGGTCGTGTCGAACTGGACCTTGCGGCCGACGATGCCGTTGTTGTTGGTCTCGTCGTAGGCCAGCAGGCTGACGTCGACGAAGCCCATCGGGATCGCGAAGTTCACGGTCGGGCCGATCAGCAGCTTCAGGGGCTTCGGCGCGAAGGCCGTGTCCTTGGCGCCGGCGTCGAAGCCGAAGGTCAGCGAGAAGTCCTTGACCGGGCCCAGGTCGTACTTCATGCCCAGCGTCTTCGAGGACGAGACCGAACCGCGGTAGACCGCGTACAGCTCCTGCGCCTGGCTGGTGCTGTTGCGGTTCGCCGGATCGTTCTCGAGCGAGCGCAGGAGGTCGACGGAGAAGAAGTTGGTGCCGTACTTGTAGCCGCTGAAGTGGGCGAGCGTGAAGATGTTCTTCGGCACGTCCTTGGCGATCGCGGGCTCGGCGTAGCCGCTGCTGTAGCGGTAGCCGATCCAGGTGTCGCTGAAGTCGGCGGCGTGGGCGCTGCCGGCTGCAGCGATCAGGCCGGCTGCAACCAGGGGGGCGAGTTTCATCAGGGTTCTCCGTGAAATGAGGTCGTCGGTCTGTGTTCGTCCCGCGCCGCCGCGGTGCATCGGCCCGATCGCGGTGCGGACGGCGAGGTAGTGCAAGATACGTTCCAAGCTGGGCCATTGAGAGGGACTCTCCGTTGACCCGTAGAATCCGCACCACACGACGTACCGGATTCAGCTCATGGGACACCGCCTCACCCAGATCGCCACCCGCACCGGCGACGACGGCACCACCGGCCTCGGCGACGGCAGCCGCACCTCCAAGGACAGCCTGCGCGTCGCCGCGATGGGCGATGTCGACGAACTGAACTCGACGCTCGGCGTGCTGCTGTGCGAGGAGCTGCCCGACGACGTCCGGGCCGAGCTGCTCGAGATCCAGCACGACCTGTTCGACCTCGGCGGCGAGCTGTGCATTCCCGGGTTCGAGAACATCGCCGAGGCACAGGTGGCCCGGCTCGACGCGCTGCTGGCGAAGCACAACGCCACGCTGCCCCGGCTGCAGGAGTTCATCCTGCCCGGCGGCTCGCGCGCCGCCGCCATCGCCCACGTCGCCCGCACCGTCTGCCGGCGGGCCGAGCGCATGGTCGTGGCGCTCGGTCACGCCGAGCCGGTGCGCCCGCTGTGCCGGCAGTACCTCAATCGCCTGTCGGACCTGCTGTTCGTCCTGGCGCGAGTGCTGAACCGGCATGCCGGCGGCAGCGACGTGCTCTGGCAGAAGGGTCGGGCCAAGGGCTGATCGAGGCCCGGACCGCGCCCGGGCGCCTCAGCCCGGAGCGGCCAGCACCGTCGACAGCTCGCCCGACAGCCCCGTCCAGCGCACGCCCGCATCGCGCATCGCGCCCGACGGCGACGCACCCAGCGCCGCGGCGGCCCAGCGGGCGCCGGCCTGGACGCTGTCGATCACCGCCACCGGCACGCGCGGCGCCACCTGCTTGGCGATGCCGCCGAGTGCCGCGCCGCCGATCACCAGCGCCGCGGTGTCCGGTCCGATCGCGGCCTGCAGCGCCCCGAGGATCTCGGCCGCGCCGCCGTCGGGCTGGTTCATCAGCTCGACGCCGCTCTTCTCGACGACGTGGATGCCCTGCAGGCCCTGCTGCAGGCCGTTGGCCGCAGCGAAGCGCTCGAGCATGGGCTTCCAGGCGGCACCGCCGGTCACGATGCCGTGCGGGCCGCATCTCGCGGCCTCGAGGAGCGCGGCCTCGGCCAGGCCCATCACGGGCACGCCGGCCGATTCGCGCAGCGCCGCGATGCCCGGGTCGCCGAAGCAGCCGATGCAGATGGCGTCGCAGCGCCCGCCGCCGGCGACGTACGACGCCCAGGCATCGAGCACCGCGTGTGCGGCGATCGCATAGGCGGTCTCGGAGGCGATGTACGACGCGCCGAAGCGCGCGGTCACCGTCACGAGTTCGACGTCGGGACCCAGCAGGGGCCGCATGACGCCGGCCATGAGCTCGGTGACCGAGGTCGAGGTGTTCGGGTTGATCAGCAGCAGGGTGCTCACGGTGCGCGTCCGGGCCTGAGGAAGGCGCCAGTATGCCGCAGCACCCGAGGTCCGAGACGCGGCGGGCCATGGCCCGCCGCGCGCCGGATCAGTAGGTCTTGTACGGCAGGAACTTGCCGCTCAGCACCACGTGCACACGATCGCCCTTGGGGTCGGGCTCGCGGGCGATGTCCATCGAGAAGTCGATCGCGGACATGATGCCGTCGCCGAACTCCTCGTGGATCAGCTCCTTGATGGTCATGCCGTAGACGCTGACGATCTCGTACCAGCGGTAGATGAGCGGATCGGTCGGCACGGCGGTCGGCAGCGAGCCCTTGTACGGCACGACCTGCAGCCAGGCGATGTCGTCCTCGTCCAGGCCGAAGATCTCGCCGACGATCGCGGCCTGCTTGGCGTTGAAGGTCATCTGGCCGAGACAGCCGGCGGTGACCCATTCCTTGCTGTCGCCGACGGCTTTCGCCACGTCGGCCCACTTGATGCCCTTGCGGACCTTCGTCTCGACGATCTTGCGGGTGACGTCGGTGCGATCCATGTGTCGTGTCTCCAGTGTCGGATGCGTGGGGGATGTCGGGAATGTCGGGGTCCGCCGGAGGCTCCGGCGGACCGGTTCAGCGGACCGCGTGCAGCCTCGGGGCCGGCACGGTCGGGGCCGGGTCCGGCGCGTCGGGCTCCAGGCCCGGCGACACCTCGAGCGGCCCGCCCGAGGCGCCCGCCGCGGTGTCGACGCCGCCCTGCTGGATCAGCTTGGAGCGGTGCACGAGGAAGTCGACCAGGTGGTTGCGGATCTTGTAGAACTGCGGGTCGTGGTGGATCGTCAGGCGGGTGCGGTCGCGCGGCAGCGTGTTGCGCACGACCTCGGCGATCCGCGCGTTCGGCCCGTTGCTCATCAGCAGGATGCGGTCGGCGAGCAGGATGGCCTCGTCGACGTCGTGCGTGATCATGAACACCGTCTGATGGGTCTCGGCGCAGATCTTCAGCAGCTCGTCCTGGATCACGCCGCGCGTGAGCGCATCGAGCGCGCCGAACGGCTCGTCGAGCAGCAGCATCTTCGGCTCGATGGCGAACGCACGCGCGATGCCGACCCGCTGCTTCATGCCGCCGGACAGCTCCGAGGGCTTCTTGTGCTCGGCCCCGGACAGGCCGACCAGTTCGATGAAGCGGCGCGACTGCGCGTCGACCTTCGCGCGGTTCCACGAGGGCCAGCGCGAGCGCACCGCGAACGACACGTTGGCGAGCACCGTCATCCAGGGCATCAGCGCGTGGCCCTGGAACACCACGCCGCGCTCGAGTCCGGGACCGGACACCTCGCGGCCGTCCATGAACACGAACCCGCTCGTCGGCTGCTCCAGGCCCGCCAGCACGTTCAGGATCGTCGTCTTGCCGCAGCCCGAATGGCCGATGATGCAGACGAACTCGCCCTTGGCGATGCCGAAGTCGACCTTGTCGAAGACCGTCAGCTCGCCCTTCGAGGAGGGAAACCGCTTGGCGAGTCCCTCGACTCGCAGGAATGCGTCCTTCACCGTCATTCCTTCCAGGTGACGTACTGCTGCAGGCCGGCGAACGCCATGTCCAGCAGCATGCCGACCACGCCGATCAGCCCGATGGCGAAGATCACGTTGGTCAGCGACAGGTTGTTCCACTCGTTCCAGACGAAGTAGCCGACGCCGGTGCCGCCGACCAGCATCTCGGCCGCCACGATCACCAGCCAGGCGATGCCCATCGAGATGCGCATGCCGGTGAGGATCGTCGGTGCCGCCGCCGGCAGGATCACCTCGAAGGCGCGCCGCATCGGACCGACCTCGAGCGTGCGCGCGACGTTGAGCCAGTCGCGGCGCACCGAGGCGACGCCGAAGGCGGTGTTGATCAGCATCGGCCAGATCGAGCAGATGAAGATCACGAAGATGCCGGAGGCCGAGGAGTCCTTGATGGTGTAGAGCGCGATCGGCATCCACGCCAGCGGCGAGATCGGCTTGAGCACCTGGATGAACGGATTGAGCGCCCGGTAGAGCAGCGGCGACATGCCGATCATGAAGCCGACCGGGATCGCCACCAGCGCCGCGAGCAGGTAGCCCGCACCGACCCGCAGCAGCGAGTGCCCGAGCTGGATGCCGATGCCCTTGTCGTTCGGACCGTTGTCGTAGAAGGGCGCCGACAGGTGCTTGACCGTGGTGTCGGCCATCTGCGCGAGGGTCGGCAGGCCGTCGGTCTTGGCCGCCGAGCTCGCGGCCTTGCCCATCAGCTTGGCGTACTCGTCGTCCGCGGTGGAGGCCGTCGCCGTGCCGCTCGGCGCGGTGGCGAGGTGCCACGCGCCGAGCAGCACGACGAGGATCAGCAGCGACAGCGCCGCGGCCCGCAGCGAGAGGGAACGTTCCGAATTCATCGCGGCTCAGCTGCGCTTGATCGCGAAGCTGTCGACGTACTGCTTCGGCTGCGCCGGGTCGAACTCCTTGCCCATCACCTTGAACTTCCTGTAGCCGTTGTCCGGGGCCTTCTGGTCGAGCTCCTTCATGCGCTTGCGGGCATCGGTCAGCAGGAACACCTGCTCGGCGATGTCCTTGTACGCGACGTCGCCCTTCACGTAGCCCCAGCGCTTCATCTGGGTCAGCATCCAGACGGCCATCGAGTACCAGGGGATCGGGTCGAAGTCGGTCCGGTCGGGGACGTTCTTCACGCCGCCGAGGCCGTCGGCGAATCGGCCGGTCAGCACCTGCTCGACGATCACCTCGGGCTGGTTCAGGTAGGCCGCGGGCGAGATGACGCGGGCGATCAGCGGCCGGTTCTTCGGGTCGCGCGCCATCGCGGCGGACTCGAGCACGGCGCGGTAGAGCGCGGCGAAGGTGTTCGGGTTCTCCTTGATGAAGGCCTCGGAGGTGCCGAACGCGCAGCACGGGTGACCGTCCCAGATGTCCTTCGACAGCACATGGATGAAGCCGACCTCGTCGAACACCGCGCGCTGGTTGAACGGATCGGGCCCGAGGAAGCCGTCGATGTTGCCCGCGCGCAGGTTCGCCACCATCTCGGCGGGCGGCGTCACGCGCAGCTGGACGTCCTTGTCCGGATCGAGACCGTTCTCCGCCAGGTAGTAGCGCAGCAGGAAGTTGTGGATCGAGTACTCGAACGGGATGGCGAACTTGAACCCTTTCCAGGTCTTCGGATCGCGCTTGTCCTTGTGCTTGAGCGACAGCGTGATCGCCTGGCCGTTGATGTTCTGGATCGTCGCGACGCGCATCGGGGCGGCGACCGATCCCAGCCCCATCGAGATCGCGACGGGCATCGGCGACAGGAAGTGCGACGCGTCGTACTCCTTGTTGATCATCCGGTCGCGGATGAGCGCCCAGCCCGCGGTCTTCTGCAGCGAGACGGTCAGGCCCTGGCGTTTGTAGAAGCCGAGCGGCTCGGCCATGATCAGCGGCGTCGCGCAGGTGATCGGGATGAAGCCCACCTTCAGGTCGGTCTTCTCGAGCTTGCCCTTGTCCTGCGCCATCGCCTGCATCGCACCGATCGGCAGCACTGACGCGATCGCGGCGCGCGCGGTGTTCAGGCCCACCGCGCGGATGAAGCGGCGGCGCTGCGCGTCGTTCGGGAACAGCGCGCGGATCAGCGCGGTCTCGACGGTGTCGTTCGACAGCTGCTCGGCATCGATCGGTGCGCCCGTGCGCTCGAGCGCGGCGTCGTCGGCGGCGTGCGGATCGGACTCGCCGGACGCATGCACGACGCCGCAGCGTCCGCAGGCGTGGCCGAGGCGGCGATAGGCGTCGTAGGGGCGGTAGACGTTGGTCATGAGGAGGTTCCGTCGAAGGTGCGGCTCACTTGCAAGGGGCGTGCCATCGCGGCCGGTGCGAGTGCCATTCGCGCTTCGAACGCGGGTCGTGCTGACCAATGTGAACCGATTGGTCACACAGCGCGCAGCGTCGGACGGACGATCGCGCCGTGTCGCGGCAGCCGCGACCCGCATCGCCCCGCACGCGATGGGGGCATCGGCCCTGCCGCGGGGCGCTCCCCGGGCATCGGGGCACTGCGCACGGCCATCGTGCACCGCCCCGGTTCGATGCACGGGCCGGTGCGGCGCGCGGGCACGACGGCGTCCGACGGGGTCGGTGCATCGCGCACCGTGGCATGCCGCTTGCGCAGGGCAGGGTTCCCTCACCCTCCGCTGGAGCCGCGCCATGTCCGATCCCGTGCTGATCTCGCCCACCGACCTCGCGACGATGACGTCGTCCGAACGCGTCGTGCTCATCGACACGCGTGACCCCGATGCCTATGCGTCCGGCCACCTCCCCGGCGCGGTGAACCTGCGCGAGATCTTCACCTTCCTCGCGACCTCGACCGCCGAGGGACTGGGCGAGCTCAAGCAGACGTTCGCCGATGCGTTCGGATCGGCGGGCCTGTCGGGCGAGGAGACCGCGGTGCTGTACGAGGAGTCGATGAACAGCGGCTTCGGCCAGTCGTGCCGGGGCTACTTCCTGCTGTCGTGGCTCAAGTACCCGAAGATCCGCATCCTGCACGGCGGCATTGCCGGCTGGAAGGCCGCGGGCCTCCCGGTCGACACCGCGCCCGTCTCGCCCGCGCCCGCGAGCTTCCCGCTGCCGGAATCGATGGCCTCGCTGATGGTCACCAAGGAGGAGATGCTCGCCGCGCTCGACACCGACGTGGTGCTGCTCGACGTGCGCGACGTCGACGAGTGGATCGGCACGAGTTCCTCGCCCTACGGCCCGGACTTCGCGCCGCGCAAGGGCCGCATCCCGGGCGCGAAGTGGATCGAGTGGTACCGCTTCATGAAGCCCTCCGCCACCGGCCCGGTCTTCAAGAGCCCGTCGGAGATCCTCGCCGACTGCCGCACGGCGGGCATCTCGCCGAAGGACACCGTCTACCTCTACTGCTTCAAGGGCGCGCGCGCCTCGAACACCTATGTCGCGCTGAAGGAGGCGGGCTTCTCGGACGTGCGGATGTACTTCGGCTCGTGGAACGAATGGTCGCGCGAGCCGGGGCTGCCGATCGAGAGCGGATTCCCGTCGAACTGAGGACGGATCAGGCTGCCGGCCGCGGCGCGGGCTGCGGCATCGGCAGCCATCCCGGCAGGGCGGCGATCCGCGCGAGCCACGCGCGGGTCGCCGGCCACGGATCGAGCGGGAGCTTCGCGTCGGGCAGCGCCTCGACGTACGGGTACACCGCGATGTCGGCGATCGACACCGCATCGCCCTCCAGCCAGTCGCGGCCCGAGAGTCGCGCCTCGAGCACCGCCATCGCGGCGAGCGTGCGCGCCGTGGTCGCCTCGACGTCGATGGCCAGGCCGAGCCGATGGTGCCGACGCAGCATGTTCGGACCGTTGTGGATCTCGTTCGCCGAGAAGGCGAGCCACTGCATGCGCTCGGCGAGCGCCCACGGATCCTGCGGCCACCACCGCTCGCCCCCGTATCGACGCGCGAGGTAGACGAGGATCGCATGGCTGTCGCGCAGCACGCGGCCGTCCTCGACGAGCACCGGGACGAGGCCCGTCGGGTTCAGTTCGAGGAAGGCCGGTGCACGCTGCGCACCGGTTCGGATGTCGACCATCCGTTCCTCGAACGGCAGCCCGAGCATCGACAGGAAGACACGGACCCGCTGGCAGTTGCCCGACGGCGGGAAGGCGTGCAGCACGCGGGCGACGTCGGTCACGATCGGGCCGCCCCCGCCGGTCAGGACGCTGCGGCCGTGGCGGCGAGGGCCGGCCGGATCGTCAGCGGCAGGCTCGGTGTCTTGACGACCCAGACCGGATCGCGCACGACGTACGGCACGGGGCGGCCGACGATGCCGCCGGCGATGGTGCGTGCCTGACGGCCGATCGGCTCGATGGTGCAGCCGAGCCGGCCGTCGACCTCCGCGCAGTCGCCGAGCGCGTAGACACGCGAGTCCGCGCAGGCGAGCGTCTCGGCGTCGACCACGACGCCACGCGCCACCGGCAGGCCGGCCCGCCGCGCGAGCCGCAGTTCGGGCTCGATGCCGGCCGCCACGAGGCCGAGGTCGAAGCGCCCGGCGTGCGAGCCGCCGCCGGCCTCCCAGACGAGGCCCAGCTGCGCGTCGTCGGCCTGCGCGCCGCTCGGCACGAGCACCTCGCGCACCACGGCGCCGCCCGAGAAGCGCACGCCGCGCGCGCCGAGCGCATCGCGCAGCCGCGCGCCGGTGGCGGCGTCCAGCCGCTCGGCCAGCGGCAGCAGGCGTGCCTCGAGCAGCGTCACCTCGGCACCGGCGCCGGCGAAGTCGTCGGCCAGCTCGCAGCCGACCAGGCCCGCGCCGACGATGGCCAGGCGCGGTGCGCGCCGCTCGGCCGCCGCACGCGCGAGGGCCGCGTCGAAGGCGTCGCGCAGCCGCGCATACGCGGCGAGATCGTTGACCGCGAAGAGCCTCGATGCGCCGGCGCCGGCGAGCGCGGGCCGGCGCGCGCGGGCGCCGGTGGCCAGCACGAGGTGCGAGGCCCGCAGCGTGCCGCGCGTGGTCAGCAGCCGCCGACGCGCGACGTCGAGGTCCAGCGCCCAGGTCCGTGCGAGCAGGCGTACGCCGAGCTCGGCGGCGAGCTCGGGGCCGCTGCGCTCGGCGAGCGCCTGCGCCGACAGGCCGCGGGCGAGCGCGACCGACAGCACGGGCTTCGGATAGAGCGTGCCGTCGCAGGCGGTGACGAGGGTGATCGGGCCGCTCCAGCCGGCCTCGCGCAGCGCTCGCGCCGCCGCCCAGCCCGCGGTGCCCGCGCCCACCACCACCACGCCCTCGCCGGCCTGCATCGTGGCCGGTGTCGCGGCCGGCGCAGCGCCGGCCGCTGCACCCGCCGCCGGCGCGATCCGCGGCGGCGCCGGCTCGATCGGCCGGAAGTCGGCCTTCGTGACACCGCAGACCGGACAGGTCCAGTCCTCGGGGATGTCCTCGAAGCGCGTGCCGGGTTCGAGACCGCTGTCGGGATCGCCCCGGGCCTCGTCGTAGACGAGCCCGCAGGCCTCGCAGAGCCAGCGTCGGAGCGCGCGCGCGGCCTCGCTCATCGCACGCCCGCGCTCATCAGCCGGTCGAGTTCCTTGCGCAGGTGCTTGATGGCCGGCGTGACGATCGCGACGAAGTAGCCCTCGCGAAGCCGGCGCTGGGCCGGCGACGCGAGCGAATAGCCGCCCGCGCCGGTGTGCAGCATCGCCGACTGGGTGGCGCGCAGGGTCAGCTCGGACGCCATCAGCCGCGCGGTCAGCACCTCGGCGAAGCGGGCGTCCGCCGGATCGAGCACCGCGTCGGCGAGGACCGCGACCCGATCGTGCAGCGCGCCGAGCTCGTCCTCGATCTGGTCGGGGCCGTCCTCGAGGAACGCGTTGACGTGGCCCAGGCGCAGGTTCGACTCGCGCATCAGCGCGACACAGCCCTCGATGATCCCGGCGCCGATGCCGACCTGCATCAGCACGAAGCCGTTGCGGATGCGCTTGAGCCACGGCCCGATCGGATCGGCGAGCACGTGGTCGTCCGGCACGAACACCTCGTCGAACGCCAGGCCGTAGGTGCCGGTGCCGTCCATCGCGAGGAAGGGGGGGACCTCGGTCATCGTGACGCCGGGCCAGTCGCAGCGCACCAGCGCCATCACCTCCACGCCCGCCCCGGTGCGCGGCGCGCCGTCCGGCCCCAGCGGCATGAACGCGGTGCCGAAGACGTGGTCCGGGCCGAGGTTCGAGACCCACGGCAGCCGGCCCGACACCCGCCAGCCGCCGGGCACGCGCGTGCCCTGCAGCGCGAGCCGCTCGATCGACGCGAAGTACTTCATCGGGTTGGACATGCCGGTGCCGCCGAGCACCTCGCCGCTGGCCAGCTTCGGCAGCAGCTCGCGCCGCAGCGTCTCGGAGGCGCCCTGCTCGACGTACCAGGCGCAGGCGTCCTGGCACCAGCCCATGAACGCGCTCGAGCCGCAGCTGCGGCCGATCGCGCCGAGCGCGTCGATCGCACCCACCAGGTCGCGGCGTCCGTCGGGACGCTGCGTGGCGAGGTGGTGGCGGAACGCGCCCTGCGCGCCGAGCGCACGCAGCGCCGCCGCGGGATACAGGCCGCGATCGATGCGGCCGACGAGCGGATCGAGCTCGCGCTCGACCGTCGCGGCCAGCGCGGCCGGGTCGATGCAGGCGAGCTCGGTGTCGATGGCACCCATGGCGTGTCCTCCCGGACCTCAGACGAGCGCGACGTCGGTCGGGATCGGATTGCGGAAGCAGTTCGCCATCGGCGACGCGTAGTCGGCCTCGCGGACGATCTCGGCCAGCACCTCGCGCGAGGCGTCGGCCTCGAGGATCACCTTGGCGCGCACCGCCTGGAAGCCCATCTGGTGCGGCGCCTTCTGCGCGCCGCCGGCCCCCCAGGCGGCCGGGTTGCCGATGTCGCCCTCGAGCAGCACTTCCATCCTGGAGATGTTGACGCCCTTGTGGGTGGCGACGGCATGGATGCCGACGCACAGGCAGCCGCCGAGCGCCGACAGCAGGATCTCGGACGGCGCGGGCGCGGTGTCCTGGCCGAACAGGTGCGGCGGCTCGTCGACCACCACCGGGGTGTGCGCACCGACGTAGGTCAGCGAGCGGAACTGACCGTCGTAGACCGTGCGGCTCTTGACCGTGCCGCGCGAGTCGGGATTGTTGCGGCCCTTCTCGGCGAACGCCGCCAGCCCGGTGGCGTCGATCGGTTTGACCCAGGTGGTCTCGATGACCGTGTTCGGCACTGCAGCCATGGGAAGCCTCTTCGTGTGGGGTGGGGTGAGATCGGCCCTGCCTTGCAATCGCCGTGCCACCCTGCGCGAGGACGGGCGTGGCGCGCGGCGCGCGTCGACCGCGGACGGGCCGCCCCTGGGCGATCGAGACACCTGCGGCGCCGCGCCCCGGGCCGCGTTCGAGCCGATCGCGCGGCGCGCCCCGCGTCCGCCGCGGCGCCGGATCGCTCCCGCCGGCGGCCGCCGCGCGGCACCCCGCCGCGTCCCGACGGCGCGCGCACGCTGCACAAATTGGCCACCGTGCGTGCGCAATGTCGACAGTTGCCGTGCGCTCAGCCGCCGCCCGGCCCGAGCTTCTCGAGCCGATAGGTGAACTGGCGGCGGGTCATGCCGAGCATCTGCGCGGCCCGCGATCGGTTGCCCCCGGCGCGGACGAGCGCGTCCCGCACGCGCTCGGCATCGCCGGCGACCACCGGGGCGTACGGCCGCACCAGCTCCGCCCCGGCCGGGGCGGCCACCGCGGACGGCAGCGACGCGACCGACGGCACGATGCGCGAGTCGGTCTCGGGCGCCGGATCGGCCGACACGTCGGGCTCGGCCTGCAGCTGCGCGGCGACGCTCGCCGCGTCGATCAGCGCGCCGTGGGTCATCAGCACCAGCCGCATCGCCACGCTCTGCAGCTGGCGCACGTTCCCCGGCCAGGGATGTGCCTGCATCAGCTTCATCGCCGGTTCGCTGAACTGCACCGGGGCGCGCGACCAGGCCAGGCAGGCCTCGTGCGCGTAGTGCCGCACCAGCACCGGCACGTCCTGCGGCCGGTCGCGCAGCGCGGGCAGCTGCAGCGGCAGCACCGAGAGCCGGTAGTACAGGTCCAGGCGGAAGGCGCCGCGCGCGACCGCGGCCGCGAGGTTGCGGTTGGTCGCGGCGACGACGCGCACGTCGAGCGGCAGCTCGTGACGGCTGCCGACCCGCACCACGACCCGGTCCTGCAGCACCCGCAGCAGCTTCGCCTGCATCGCCAGCGGCAGCTCGCCGACCTCGTCGAGGAACAGCGTGCCGCCGTCGGCCTGCTCGAAGCGGCCGGGCTGCGCGGTCACCGCGCCGGTGAACGCGCCGCGCTCGTGGCCGAAGAACTCGGACTCGAACAGCGACTCCGGCACCGCGGCGCAGTTGACCTTCACGAAGGGGCGGCCGGCGCGCGGACTCGCCTGGTGGATGGCGCGGGCGAACAGCTCCTTGCCGGTGCCCGACTCGCCCAGCAGCAGCACCGTCAGGTCGCCGGTGGCCAGCCGCCGGGCCTGCGCGATGCTGTCGCGCAGCGCCGGCGAGTCGCCGAGGATGCCGAAGTTGGGCAGCTGCTGACCGAGCCGCTCGCGCAGGTCGCGGTTCTCGGTCTCCAGCCGCTCGGTGCGCCGCCGCAGCTCCTCGTTGACGCGGATCACCTGGCCGAGCAGCGTGCCGACCGTCTGCAGCAGCTCGAGGTCGTCGCTGATGCCGCGCCGACGGTGGCGCAGCCGGTGCGCCGCGAGCACGCCGCAGACCCGGTCGCCCTCGCGCAGCGGCACGGCGATGAACGAGACCGTCTCCTTCGGCAGGCGGGCGCGCTCGACGGAGCGGCACAGGAAGTCGGGCTCGGCGTCGATGTCCTGCACCACCCGGGCGATGCCGGTGCGCAGCACGCCGCCGCTGACCCCCTCGCCGCGGGCGAAGACGCCGCGAGACGCCTCGTCGGCGGTCAGTCCGTACCAGTGCCGGATGCGCAGCGACTCCTCGCCGCTGTCCCAGAGCAGCACGCGGCCGCGGTTCAGGCCGACCCATTCGGACAGCAGGCGCAGCGTCTGCCGGATGACGAAGTTCGGCTCGACGCTGCGTCCGAGCAGCCGCCCCACCTCGCGGATCAGCAGCACTTCCTGCTGGTGCCAGTCGACGGGGGCGTCATCGGGCGCGGGGGCGCGCGCGGAGTCGGTCATCGGGTCTCCTCGGGGGAGACCTCACCTAGCAAAGTCGATGCCGGGTGAACAAAGTGTCCGGAACGCCCCGAGACGGGGCCGTTCACGCCACCCGTTGGTGCGGCGGCGGCCTTTGGCCGGGCCGCGTGCGGCTAGGCCTCGCGCGAGGCCTCGAGGTAGGACACCAGCTTCGCGCTGGTCTGGCGCAGCCGGTCCGACAGCAGCTGCACGAGCTTGAGCAGGATCTTGCTGCCGAGCCGCGGCTCGTCGTGCAGCACCAGCAGCATCGCGTCGCGGGTGAGGACCGCGATGCGCGAGGGCTCGAGCGTCACGCAGGACGCGAAGCGCGGCTCGCCGTCGAACATCGACATCTCGCCGAGCGCGTGGCCCGAGTGGGCGACCGCGATGCGCGACGGGAAGTTGTAGCGATTGCGGCGGAGCACGTCGACCATGCCGCTCATCAGCAGCATCATGAAGTCGCCGCTCTCGCCCTCGGAGATGATCGTCACGCCGGCCGGCGCCTCGTACACGTACATGAACGCGCCGAGCTTGCGGGTCTCCTCGATGTCGAGCCCCGAGAACAGCGGCGTCTTGGCCATCAGGCCGTGGATGTCGTCGGCGAACTCGCTGGCCCGGCCGATCGGCCGCAGGCCGAGGGCGCTCAGACGCTCATGGGGCGTCTGCCGGATCACCGTCTCGGGCCGGACAGTCGCGGGGCCCGCGGGGGGCCTGATCGTGGATGCCTCCATGGCGTCCTCCGTGTGGATTCGCGTCGGTTATAGCATGGCGATCCGGGCACGAATCCCCGCGAAACGAGGCACGGGGCACGCTGCGGCGGACCGTCCGACGGACGGCCGCCCGAGCCCGACGGGTACGCGGCGACCGGTGACGGAGTCGCTCGCGCGCGTCGGGTGCGCGCTCAGTTCGCCAGCGCGACGCGACGCTCGGCGACACCCTCGGCGAGCGTCTCGAGCGCCGCGATCGTGTCCTCCCAGCCGAGGCACGCGTCGGTGATGCTCTGGCCGTAGACCAGCGGCCGACCGACCTGCAGGTCCTGGCGGCCGGCGACGAGGTGGCTCTCGACCATCACGCCGAACACGCGCGACTCGCCGTCGCCGAGCTGCTCGGCGAGGTCGCGGGCGACCGCGAGCTGGTTCTCGTGCTTCTTCTGGCTGTTGCCGTGGCTCGCGTCCACCATCAGCCGGCAGGCGAGCGCCGCGCTGCCGGCCTCGCGGCAGGCGGCGTCGATGCTGGCGCGGTCGTAGTTCGGCGCCTTGCCGCCGCGCAGGATCAGGTGGCAGTCCTCGTTGCCGTTGGTCGAGACGATCGCCGAATGGCCGCCCTTCGTGACCGACAGGAAGTGGTGCGGCTGCGAGGCGGCCTTGATCGCGTCGAGCGCGATGCGCACGTTGCCGTCGGTGCCGTTCTTGAACCCGACCGGGCACGACAGCCCCGAGGCCAGCTCGCGGTGCACCTGCGACTCGGTCGTGCGGGCGCCGATGGCGCCCCAGGAGATCAGGTCGGCCACGTACTGCGGCGTGATCATGTCGAGGAACTCGGTGCCGGCCGGCAGGTCGAGCTCGTTGATCTCGACGAGCAGCTCGCGGGCCAGGCGCAGGCCGCGGTTGATGTCGAAGCTGTTGTCCAGGCCCGGATCGTTGATCAGCCCCTTCCAGCCGACGGTGGTGCGCGGCTTCTCGAAGTACACGCGCATCACGATCTCCAGCCGGTCCTTGAGGCGCTCGCGCTCGCCGGCCAGGCGACGGGCGTACTCCAGCGCGGCCTTCGGATCGTGGATCGAGCACGGACCCACCACCACCAGCAGCCGGTCGTCCATCCCGTGCAGGATCCGGTGGATCGACTGCCGCGTCTCGTAGACGAGCTGCGCCGGACGGTCGCGGAGCGGAAACTCGCGCAGCAGGTGCGAGGGCGGGGACAGCTCCTTCATCTCGCGGATTCGGACGTCGTCGGTGGCGTGCTTGGCGTTCATCGGTCGGATCCTTCTCTTCGTTCCCTGATTCGTTCTGCGAGGCCCCGAAAACAAAAAACCGCCAGGCCTCTCGGGCTGGCGGTTCTGTTCGGGCGCTGTGCTGCTAGGGTTGAACGCGCTCCCGACTCAGTCCGCCAGCGGGCGGAAAGCCGAAAAAGAAGAACGCGTAGAACCAGCGGCGCGACATGGTGAGCGGCACTCTAGCCGGATCGGCCGGGCACCGCAAGTCGGGGCACCACGGGCGGCGGCCGCGCTCAGAACCCGTCGATCACCGCGCGGCGGGCCTTGCGGTAGGGCAGCGTGGTCAGGTCGGACGTCAGCGTGCCGGGGCCGTCGACGTAGATCGTGCGCGCCGCGATCCGCGAGAACGACGCGTAGAAGTGCTGCGAGGACTTGGTCACCACGATGCGGCGCGCCGACAGGTCCACGCCCATCCGCGTGAACATCTCGGTCGAGAAGCCCTGCGTACGGCGCGCATTGAGCAGGACCTCGACGCCGCCGATCGCGACCAGCGCGCAGTCGCCGAGCGGCTCGACGCTGCCCGACAGGCCGGGCATGGTCGCGTCGCGCCGCAGCGCCCGGACCTCGACCGTCGCATCGAGCGGGTCGCCCGAGACCGGAGCCACCTTGCCGCCGATGCGCAGCGCGACGCGGGCGCCCTCGCCGGCCTGCATCGCGATCGACACCGCCACCGGATCCCAGAGCGGACCCAGCACCGCGCCCTCGACGCCACGCTCGACCAGCCGGCGCAGCACGAAGGTCGCGTCGCTGGGCGCGCCGCCGCCGGCGTTGTCGGCGCCGTCGGCGAGCACCACCGGCCAGGCGGGGCCGGCGAGCGCATCGTCGAGGGCCGCGTCGATCGACGGGCCGCGCGTGCGCATCGCATCGCACACCGCGCGCAGCTCGGCGCCGAGCCGATCGGCGGTGGCGCGCGCCAGCGCCGCGTCGGCATCGGCGTACACCAGCAGCTTCGTGCCGAGCTCGGGCACGTCGGCCCACGGGAAGCCGTGGATCGCCGAGATCGACACGATGCCGTCGCGGCCCTCGAGCGCGCGGGCGCGATCGACGAAGCCGCGCATCGGCTCGCGCGAGGTGTGGAGCGTGCGCAGCGTGCCGGTGTCGAACACCGCAGGCACCGGGCGGATCCCGCCGCGCACGATCGCCACGCAGGCGTCGACCAGCTCGAGCCCGCGCTCGACGGCGTCGGTGTGCGGATACTCGCGGAACGCGACCAGCAGGTCGGCGTTCGTGACCATCGCGTCGGTGAGGTGCGTGTGCGGGTCGAGCTCGGCGCCGATGACGACGCCCGGGCCGACGATCGCCCGCACGCGGGCGAGCAGGTCGCCCTCGCAGTCGTCGCAGCCGTCGGCGACCATCGCGCCGTGCAGGCCGAGCAGCACCAGGTCGACCGGCATCGCGGCGCGCAGGTCGGCGAGCAGCTCGTCCCGCAGGGTCTCGTGCGCGAGCCGCGTGGTCGGTCCGGCCGGCATCGCCGACGCGCACAGCCCTTCGGCGAGCTCCAGGCCGAGGTCCTTCGCCCGCAGCCGAGCGGCCCACAGCGGCCCGGTGAAGAGCTGCGGCGCGTCGGGGTGGGTGCCCGCGGGGAAGTAGCCGCGGTCGCGGAAGGCGTCGAGCCCGGTCGGCAGCGGCGCGAAGGTGTTGGTCTCGGTGGCCAGGGTGGCGCTGAAGACCTTCATGCCCCGGCCCCCGGGGCGCCCGTCAGGCGTGCGGCCGAGAGCATCGCGGCGTCGATGCCGTGTGCGGCCAGGTGGGCCGGGATCGGCACGCCGCGGGCGAGCGCGGCGCAGGCCTCGCCCATCGCGGCGCAGGTCTGGATGCCGTAGCCGCCCTGCGCGGCGCTCCAGACGAAGGCCGGCTCGTCGGGCGCCGGGCCGCCGACCAGGTCGCCGTCGGCGACGAAGGAGCGCAGGCCCGCCCAGGTGCGGATCGGGCGGCGGATCTCCAGCGTGGTGGACCGCTGGATGCGGTCGATGGCGAGGGCGATGTCGAGTTCCTCGGGCTGCACGTCGTGCGGCTCGACGGGGTCGGCGTTCGCGGGCGAGCCGATCAGCACCCCCGCGTCGGGCTTGATGTACCAGCTCTCGTCGAGGGCGATGACCGCCGGCCAAGGGCGCGCATCGACGCCCGCCGGCGGCGCGAAGGTGAAGGCGGCGCGGCGCCGCGGCTGCAGGCCGATCGGGCGCACCCCGGCCATCCGCGCGAGCACGTCCGCCCACGCGCCCGCGGCGTCCACGAGCACGGCGGCCTGCCATGCGCGCTCGCCGCAGCGCACCGTCCAGCCGGTGGCGGTGCGTTCGACCGCGGTGACCTCGGCGTCGCAGACGAGTGCCCCGCCGCGCGCCTTCAGGCCGCGCAGGAACCCCTGGTGCAGCGCGGCCACGTCGATGTCGCAGGCGCCGGGCTCGAGGATCGCGGCACCGGTGGCCTCGGGCCGCATCACCGGCACCGTCGCGAGCACGTCGGCGGCCTCGATGCGCCGCACCTCGGGCACCAGCCGCTGCATCGCCAGCAGCTCCGAGGCGAGCAGCGCCTCGTCGTCGGGCCCGCCCACCATCAGCGCGCCCCGCGGGGTCAGGATGGGCACTTCCGAGAACCCGGCCGGCGGGGCCTCGAGGAACGCCCGGCTCGCGCGCGACAGCGCCCGCACCTGCGGCGTGCCGTAGGTCTCGGAGAACAGCGCGACCGACCGCCCGGTGCTGTGGTACCCGGGATGCGCCTCGCGCTCGAGCACGACGACGCGCACGTGCGGCGCGAGGAAATAGGCGATCGACGCGCCGGCGATGCCGGCTCCGACCACGACGACATCGACCTGGGACATGGACGCGACCGGTGGGGGGCGACTGACGAGAGCAACCGCTGCATCCCGATTCTACGCAGCCGACGACGTTCACTGAAGGGCGCCTTCCGGACCACGCCGCGGATTGACGCCGCTCGGGTGCGTCCGTAGCCTTCGCCGGCACGTGCCCCGCAGACCGGCCGCAATCGACGGCCGTCATGCGGTTCAGCCCCGAGGAGACCAGGCATGAACCGGAAGTCGCTCAAGAACGTACTGAAGAAGGGCCGGCTGATCGCCGCGCCGGGCGTGTACGACATGGTCTCGCTGCGGATCGCCGACCGCATGGGCTTCGAGTCGCTGTACATGACCGGGTACGGCACGGTCGCCTCGCACCTCGGGCTGCCCGACGCGGGCCTGGCCACCTACTCCGACATGGTCGACCGCGTGCGCGCGATGTGCACGATGGCGAAGACGCCGGTGATCTGCGACGGCGACACCGGCTACGGCGGGCTGCTCAACGTCGCGCACACGGTCGCGGGCTACGAGGCGGCGGGGGCCGCGGGCATCCAGCTCGAGGACCAGGAGTTCCCGAAGAAGTGCGGCCACACGCCGGGCCGGCGGGTGATCCCGATGGCGGACATGGTGCGCAAGATCCGCGTCGCGAAGGAAGCCCGCAGCGGCGACATGCTGATCGTCGCGCGCACCGACGCGCGCACGACGCTCGGCCTCGACGAGGCGCTGCGCCGGGCCGACGCCTATGCGCAGGCGGGTGCGGACGTGCTGTTCGTCGAGTCGCCGGAAACCGAGGCGGAGATGGCGAAGATCGCGTCGACCTTCGACCTGCCGATGCTGATCAACGTCGTCGAGGGCGGCCGCACGCCGGTGCTGCCGCCGGCCGTGCTGGAGCAGATGGGCTTCGCGATCGCGATCTACCCGGCGGCGGGCTTCCTGTCGGCGGGATACGCGATGGAGAAGGCCTACGGCCAGGTGCTGGCGACGCGCTCGTCGATCGGCAGCCCGGTGCCGATGGCGGACTTCATGGCATTCAGCAAGATGATGGGCTTCGAGGCGGTGTGGGACTTCGACAAGCGCCACGCCGAGGACTGACGCCCCGCACCGGCACGGCGCCGCTCAGGCGGTGCCGCCGACCGTCAAGCCTTCCAGCCTCAACGTCGGTTGGCCCACGCCGACCGGCACAGACTGCCCGTCCTTGCCGCAGACGCCGACACCGGTGTCGAGCCGCATGTCGTTGCCGATCATCGTCACGCGGGTCAGCGCGTCCGGCCCGTTGCCGATGATCGTCGCGCCCTTGACCGGGTACTGGATCT
>RPRK01000081.1 GCA_003818495.1 Burkholderiales bacterium | reverse complement strand
CGTCGGGCTCGGGCGCGTCGCGCGGCGCCGCCCAGGGCGCGCCGTCGCGTTCGCCGTCGCAGGGCGGACCGCGTCCGGCGCAGCCGGGCTCGAGTGCCGGCCGGGGACCGTCGACGCAGGCCTCGCAAGGCCAGCCGGCCCGTGCGCCGCAGGCTCAGCCGGCACGCGCCTCCCAGGGGCAGCCCCAGCCGTCCCGCGGCGGACCGCGTGTGGCCCCGCAGGGTGGCATGCCCGTGCGCAGCGGCACCGTTCTTCGCCGCATTCCCTGATCGGTCGGACGCCTCGCCTCGAGGCGTCCATGCGCGCCGTCCCGGGCGGCGCTCAGCCGCCGCCCGCGGGCAGCGCGGCCCGCGCGGGCGCGCGGCAGACCGTGGTCGGACACGGGAAGCGATAGAACCGGTCGTTCAGGTAGGCGGCGACCGCGTCGAGCTCCTCGTCGCGCCATTCTCCGCCCGCCGTCGTATTCCATCGGGCCACCTCGCCTCGCAGCGACGCGAAGTCCTGCGCCCGGCGGCTCTCGCGCTGGTGGACCGAGCGCTCGTGGCAGCCGATGCAGCGTGTCTCGTAGAGCGCGCGGCCGCGCTCGGTGGCCGGAGTCCGCGCGGGTGAGTCCGGCGCACCCGGGGCCTGCGCCCGCACCGGGCCCTGCGCGAGGACGACGAGGGTCGCGATGGCGGCCAGCACCGCCGGCGTGACCCGCCTGCGCCGACCGCGGGGGCGGGGGATCGCCCCGACACCTTCCTGATTCGATTCGGACGCGTGTGCCATGGCCCCTCTCCGAAGGTGTGCCGATGATGGTACCAGCGGGGCCGCGCGAACTCCGAACGGCCTGGGCTCCGCTACACTCCGCGCGGACGACGGCGGCCACCGCGCGTCGCGTTCAGGGAGGACACCCATGGCGATCGTACGAGCCGCAGCGCTCGCGGGCGCGTGTGCGGCACTGGCCGCGGCCTGCGCGGCGCCGGTCGCCCTGCCGACGCCAGGCGGCACGACCGCCTCTCTGCCGTCAGGCGGCACCACCGCCTCTCTGCCGTCAGGCGGCACGACCGCCTCGCCGCAGGCGATGCGCTGGACGATCGGTCCGGCGCTCGTCGACTGCGCGGGGGTCGCGCCGACCGTGTGCATGACCTATCGCGACAGTCCCGACGGACCGTCGAAGCGGTTCTTCGGCGACATCGAGGGCTTCGAGTTCCGGCCCGGCCACGAGACCGACGTGCTCGTGCGCCAGGTGCCGATTCCCCGCCCGCCCGCCGATGCCCCCTCGCTGCGGACCGTCCTGGTCCAGGAACTCGAACGCAGGCCGATCATGTCCTCGACCCTGCCGCCGGCGCTCGCCGGCACCACCTGGCAGCTCGCGTCGATGCGTGGGGCGCCGACCGCCGCCGCGGGTGCCCGCGCGCCGGTCACGATGGCGTTCGACGCCGGCTCGCGCGTCTCCGGCATGTCGGGCGTCAATCGGTACGGCGCGCGCGTCGACGCCGGTCCCGACTGGCTGCACGTGAGTGCCGCCCTGTCCACGCGGATGGCCGGTCCGCCCGAAGCGATGGAACTGGAGTCGGCATTCCTGTCGCGGCTGCAGCGGGCCGGCGGATGGCGCGTCGACGGCGACCGGCTGCGTCTGTTCGATGCGAAGGGGTTGGAGCTGATGGTGCTGCGTCGCGCGGCGCCGGGGAGTCCGTCGTGAACCGATCGATACCGATCTCCGCCGCGGTGCGCAGGCGGGTGCTCGCCGCGCTGGGCGCGATGCCTGCGGCGGCGGCGCTGCCGGCGGTCGCGCAGTCGCGCGACGGCTGGCCTCCGGTCGCCGATGCACCGGGCGAACTGCGCCACGGCAAGTGGGTGTGGCAGGAGCTGCTCACCGGTGACCCCGAACGCGCGGCCGCGTTCTACGAGACGGTCTTCGGCTGGACGATCACGCGCCGGGGCGCCGGCGAGCGCGCCTATCGCCTCGCGCGGCTCGACGGCCGACCCGTCGCCGGTGTGCTGCGGATCGCCGACGGTCGCGACGGCCGCACACCGGCGTCGCGCTGGATCGGCCTGATGTCGGTTCCCGACGTCGATGCGGCCGTCGCGCTCGCGACCGCCGAGGGCGGGCGCACGCTGGTCGCACCCGGCACGCAGCTCGGCCGCGGGAAGGTCGCGCTGCTCGCCGATCCCGAAGGCGCGCCGTTCGGCGTCATCCGGACGGTCGAAGGCGATCCGGCGGACCTCGATCCGGTGGCGGGCGAATGGCTGTGGCGAGAGCTCTGGGCCGCCGACCCCGCGCGCATGGCGGGGTTCTATCGCGCCCTCGGGCACTACGCGCGCCGTCGGGTCTCGAGCAGCAACGACCGCGACGAATGGCTGCTGAGCACCGGGGAGCTGCCCCGGGCCGGCGTCGTCGATCGCGCCGCGGCCGCGCGCGAAAGCGCCTGGCTGCCCTATCTGCGCGTCGTCGACCTGCCGGCGACCCTGCGCGCGGTCGTCGCCGCAGGCGGGCGCGTGCTGGTCGAGCCCTCGCCGCAGCGACGGGGCGGCCGTGCCGCGATCGTCGCCGATGCCACCGGGGCGCCGCTCGGCGTCGCGCAATGGCCGGTGGAGGGCCCGCGATGAAGACCTGTCTTTCGCCGGCCCGCCCGGCCGCCCGAGGCGCGCTGCGCGCCGGTCTGCTCGCCGTGGTGCTGTCGCTGGCCGGCTGCGCGAGCGGCTCGGTGTCGGTCGGCATGGGCGTCGGTGTCGGCTACGGCTACGGGTACGGCTACTCGGCCTGGCCCACGGACCCGTGGTGGGGGCCGCCGATGGGGGCGGTGCCGCCGATCGGCGTCGCGCCCCCCATGCCGATCCGCCCGTTGCCTGCGCCGGTCCCCCGGCCGATGCCGATGCCGCGTCCGATGCCCAGGCCGATGCCGCGCTGAGCGCCGCACCGCGGGGCGCGCCGATACCCGATCCGATTCGAGGAGCTTTCCGATGACGTGCTTCCCCCAGGTCGCCGTGGCCGCCGACGCGCAGGGCGTGCCGGCCCGTCGAGGCCTGCTGCGCAGGATCGCGGCGTTCGCCGTCGTCTGCTTCGCGCTCGCCGGCCTCGCCGCGCCCGCCGGCGATCTGCGCGCACAGACGCGCTACACGCAGCCCGAACTCGAGCAGCTCCTGGCGCCGATCGCGCTGTATCCCGACTCGGTGCTCGCTCAGGTGCTGATGGCGTCGGCCTATCCGGCAGAGATCGGCCTCGCGGCCGACTGGCTGCGCCGCAACCCCACGTTCAAGGACAAGGGCGACGCCGCGGTCCGGGCGGTCGACAACCAGCCCTGGGACCCGTCGGTACGTTCCTTGGTCGCGTTCCCGCAGGTCCTCGACCTGCTCGACGCGAATCCCGACTGGACACAGCAGGTCGGCGATGCCTTCATCGACCAGCGTCCCGACGTGATGTCGGCCGTGCAGGCCCTGCGCCTCAAGGCCCAGCTCGCCGGCAACCTGCAGTCGAACGACAAGCTGACGGTGGTGTCCGAGGACCGGACCATCCTGATCCAGACCCCGAGCCCGCAGGTCGTGTACGTGCCCTCGTACAACCCGACGGTGGTGTACGGCGCCTGGCCGTATCCGACCTACCCGCCGATCTACCTGCCGCCGCCTCCGGGGTACTACGTCGGCACGGCGCTCGCCAGCGGGATCGCGTTCGGTGTCGGCATCGCGGTCACCAATGCGATCTGGGGTGGCTTCAACTGGGGCGGGAACGACGTCAACATCAACGTCAACAACTTCAATTCCATCCACGTCAACAACAAGCAGAACTACCTGCGGACCGGCAACACGTGGGAGTACGACGCCTCGCATCGACGCGACGTGCCGCGCAACGACCGCGCTTCGCGGGATCGGGTGCAGAAGAGCGCGGTCGCGGCGCGGGACCGCAACGACCTGGTCGCCCAGGAGCGCGACCGGCAGCAGGCGTCGACCCGGGACCGGCCCGGTGCGGCTCAGCGTCCCGGGAGCGCCGGACGGCCCGACCCGCAGCGTCCCGCCCCGCGACCCGCCGTGCCCGATCGGGGTGCGTTCGAGGGTCTGGAACGCCCTGGGCAGGACCGGCCAGCGATCGACCGGAGCCAGGCCGCGCGGCCGCAGCCCGGCGCGCGCCCCGTCCCGTCGCCCGCCGCGCGGCCCGCGCCGCGCCCGACCGCCCCGACCGCTGCCCGACCCGCGCCGCGTCCGGCCCCGGCAGCCCGCCCCGCGCCTGCGCCACGTCCGGCGGCCCGCCCGGCCGGTGGCGGACGCCCGCCCGGCGCTGCGCGCCACGCACGCTGACCGAACCGATCCGGAGCCGACGATGACCCAGCAGATTCTCTCGAAGCGCACCGGGCGGCGTGCCGCAGCCTGGCGGCGCGCCGCCGTGGCGGTCGCACTGAGCGCCGCGCTGTCGCCGCTGTGCGCCGCGCCGGTGAGCGGCCAGCGCAGCTTCCCGAGCCCGCAGGCTGCCGTCGACGCACTCTTCGATGCGGTGGTTTCCGGCGATCGTCGCGAGTTCGGGCCGCTGTTCGGCGTCGATGCGCCTCGGGTCGTGCCGATCCCGGACGATGCATCGATGGCCGCCGTGCGCGACGCCTTCGTACGGACGTGGGCACGCGGCCATGCGGTCGAGACCCAGGGCGCCGATCGCGCGCGTCTGCTCCTGGACACCACCGCATGGCCGTACCCGCTGCCGATCGTGCGGGGCGCGGACGGACGCTGGTCCTGGGACACCCGGGCCGGTCTGGACGAGATCGATGCCCGCAGGATGGCCCGCAACGAACTGGCGGCGATCGCGGCGCTGCACGCCTACGTCGATGCGCAGAATCTCTATGCGCAGGCCGACCGCGACGGCGACGGCGTCGCCGAGTACGCGCGTCGGCTCGGCAGCCGGCCCGGCAAGCGCGACGGTCTGTACTGGGACACGGCCCCCGGCGAGCCGGCGTCGCCGCTCGGCCTGCGAGCGCTCGAGATGGCCGCAGGGGCCGGCCGAGGTGAACCGTTCCGCGGATATCGGTTCCGCGCGCTGTCCGCGCAGGGCGCCGCGGCCCGGGGCGGCGCGATGGACTATCGCTCGGGGGAGCGCCTGCTGCGTGGCTTCGCGGCGATCGCGACACCCGCCTCGTACGGCCGCTCCGGTCTGCGCACCTTCATCATCAACCACGACGGCAAGGTGCATTCCCGCGACCTCGGCCCGGCCACCCGGACGCTGGCTGCGAGGATCGTCAGCTACGACCCGGGCCCGGGGTGGACGCGCGAGGACTGATCGGGGCGAATCGCGGCCCCGTGCGGGCTAGCTCCTGCCGCCGCGCCACTGGCGCGCGACGCGCCAGGCGGTCATCGCCAGCGATGCGCTGCTCAGCCACCGTGACAGGCGCTTGCGCCCCAGCAGCGGCAGGCCGACGCCGACGAGCGCGGCCGCGACCGTGCCCGCACGGCGGCCCCGCCCGGGTTCGAGGCGCTCGGGCGTGACGCGCTCGCGAAGCTCGTGCACGAGCAGGGCGATCTGCAGCCGCTCCAGCTCCGAACGGGACACCAGCAGCGCCTTGCGCTGCGAAGGGGTCATGCGACGGTCGTCGGCGCTCATCGCGAACGCTTCCCGAAGCGCTCGACGAGCCACGCCCGATCCCGACCGAATTCCGCGAGGGTGGCGGAGAAGGGCGCCTGCTCGCGGCGTGACGCCAGGGCGAGCCGCCAGCCGGCGACGCCGGCCACCAGCGACCACAGCAGCGTCAGCAGCGCCAGGCTGACCCAGCCGAGGCGGTCCCACAGCAGGGCGACCGCCAGTGCGTTGGCGGCCAGCAGCGCGAACGCGGCGGCCAGAGCCACGATCAGGACGAGCACGAGACGGTCGCGCGCCCGCTCCCGCTCCTCGGCGAATTCGAGGGCGGCGATCTGGACCCGGGTATCCGCTGCGCTGACGAACGAGGCGGCCAGCCGACCGAGCAGCTCGCGGATGCCGGCCGAGCCGGCGGACCCGTCCGCGGACGGGCCGTTCGGATCGCCGGCGGCGGGACCGGCGGGGGCGTCTCCGGTCTCGCGCATCGCCGCGCTCAGCGGCGGTTCATCAGCAGACCGACCACGAAGCCGACGATGGCCGCGATGCCGATCGCCTGCCACGGGTGGTCGTGCACGTAGTCGTCGGTCACGCGGGCGGCGTTCTTGGCGCGGTCGACCGCCTCGCCCTCGAGTTCCTGGAGCCGCAGCTTCGCATGCAGCAGCTTGGTCTCGACCTGGGAGCGCAGATCGCGTGCCTTGTCGCCGGTCTCTGTCGCGGCGCGCGTGAGGATGTCCTGTGCTTCGGACATCGCGGCGGCGAACTCGTCGGCGATCTTCGCGCGGGAGGAATCGGTGGGCGTGTTCATCGGTGGCTCCTTCGATGGGTGGACGTCACATCGACGACCCCTCGGATTATACCCACCGGGTCGGATCTCCCTTCGAAGCCGCGGGCCTGCGAGGGGTCGCCGCGCGTGGGACGAGGGCGCGTCCGCGGAGGGCGCCCGTCGCCGCGACGCGCGAGGCGCCGCTCAGGCGGTCTTGCCGCGCGCGATCCGGCCGACGACCTGCGCGACCGCCGACTCGAGACCGGAGGGCGGGTGGACGAACTGCACGCCGACCCGCAGCTCGTTGCCGTCGGCGAGGCGACGGATGACGCCCGCGTGGATCACCCGCAGGGCCGTCGTCCAGACGGTTCCGTCGGGCATCGTCATGCGCGCCGCCTCGAAGAGCCTGCCCGCCCAGAACTGCTCGCGCGCACCGCCCCGGATGGTGAGCGCCGCCCCCTGCACGCACAGGTCGTGCAGCGGCAGCGCGTCGAGCGTCGGCTCGGTCGGCACCAGCGTCACCCGCAGACCCAGATGCTCCGGCACCTGCACGCGGAAGGTCTCGCGCTTCTGCACGCGGACCAGGGATGCGGGCCGCTCGAGGCGCAGCAGCGGCCGTCCGTCGACCTGGCCGATCTGCGCGACCCGGGCCTCGAAGCTCACCCGGCACTCCGGCAGCCGCAGGTCGATGGCCGCGACGCTGCCGGCCGCGAGCGCCCGCTCGATCACCGGCGCGCGCGGCGGATCGAGCACCGCCTCGCCGTCGTCGGCGATCTCGCGCAACGGCGACAGGTAGGTCTCCGGTCGGCCGGCGGCGCGCACCGAGCACATCGCGCGCGATGCGAGCGACCGGCGCAGCAGGTCCATCACTTCCGCGCCGTCCTCGACGCGGAAACGATCGTAGTCTTGGGCTTCCATGTGGCGATGATGCCACGGCGCCGGGCGCCGTCGACATCGCCGGAAAGCCGCATGGCGGGCGGCGTCAACCGTGCTTCGGAGGCTTTCGGGACGCGTCCCGGCTCGGCTGCGGCGTAACCGAGATGAACCGCCAAACCGCCGTTTTTCCGGGCCTCGACGGTCGGGGTCGGGCCTCAAGATCGCTCGGGTCACGTCACCGCCCCGGTCCCGTCCGATGCCCGTCCCGATCGCCCCGCCTCGCCCCGCCATTCCCGCCGCCGTGCGGCCGGAGGCCGAGCGCCACTGGCGCACGGGCGTCGAGCACGGACGTGCCGGGCGATGGAAGGAGGCCGAGAAGTCGCACGCCCGGGCGGTGCGCATCGCCCCGGGCGAGCCGCTCTACTGGGTCAACCTCGCCCAGGCGCGCCGCAAGCTCGGCGATCACGTCGGCGTGATCGCCGCCGCCGACGGCGCGCTCGCCGCCGATCCGCACTACGTGCTGGCGCGGCAGATGCGCGTCGCCGCCCGCATGGAGCGTCACTGCTACGAGGACCTGCTCGAGGACGCCGAGGCCGTCGCCCGGCGCCCCGGCGCCGGCTACGAGTCGTGGCTGGACTACGGCATCGCGCTGGACCGCACCAACCGGCACGTCGCTGCGGTCGGCGCACTGATGTCCGCGCTGTCGTGCAAGCCCGACGGCTTCGATGCCTACATCACGTTGTGCAACGCCTTCGACCGGCTGCGCCTGCACGCCGAGGCCGTCGAGTCCCTGCGCACGGCCGTCGCGCTGCGTCCCGGCTGGGAGCAGGGCCTGGGCGGCATCGTGCACCACGCGCTGCACGGCTGCGACTGGCGTCGGCTCGAACTCGATCTCTCCGCGCTCGCCGCGCGAGTCGCGCAGCCCGGACGGATCGACATCAACCCCTTCATGTTCCTGTCCTTCGGTGCCGACGCGGCGGTGCAGCGTCGGGCCTTCGGCGATCACGCGAGCCTGCGCTACGGTTCGGTCGCGCCGCTGCCGGCCCCTGCGCCGCGCCGTGCGCCGCGCACCGGTCGGGTCCGCGTGGGCTACCTGTCGAACGACTTCCACACCCATGCGACCGCGATGCTGCTGGTGCAGGTGCTCGAACTGCACGATCGCGAGCGGGTCGAAGTCCGCCTGTACTCCTACGGCCCGGACGACGGGTCGGCGATGCGCCGCCGTCTCGAGCGGGCCGGGGACGCCTTCGTCGACATCGCGGGCCTGAGCGAACGCGAGGCCGCGCAGCGGATCCGGGACGACGACGTGGAGGTCCTCGTCGACCTGAAGGGCTACACGCTGCACGCGCGGGTCTCGATCCTCGCCATGCGTCCGGCGCCGGTGCAGGTCGCCTGGCTGGGATTTCCGGGGACGAGCGGCGCGCCGTTCATCGACTACGCGATCGTCGACCCGGTCGTGCTGCCGCCCGCGTGCGCCGACGAGTTCACCGAGGCGCTCGCCTGGCTGCCCGACTGCTACCAGCCGAACGACCGGATGCGCGAGGTCGGCGTGCCACCGGGGCGGGCCGCCTGCGGACTGCCCCAGGACGCCTTCGTCTTCTGCGCGTTCAACCACACCTACAAGATCCGCCCCGACACCTTCGACGTCTGGTGCCGGCTGCTGAAGGACGTGCCCGGCAGCGTGCTCTGGCTGCTCGCCTCGAACCCGCAGGCCGAGGAGAACCTGATCCGCGAGGCCGGCTCGCGCGGCATCGAACGCTCGCGCCTCGTCTTCGCGCAGGTCGCGCCGCCCGCCGAGCACCTGGCCCGCCTGACTCACGCCGACCTGTTCCTCGACACGCTGCCGATCAACGCGCACACCACCGCCAGCGATGCGCTGTGGTCCGGCGTGCCGGTCGTCACCTGTACCGGCAACGCGTTCGTCGGCCGGGTGGCCGCGAGCCTGCTGCATGCGGTCGGACTGCCCGAGCTCGCGGTCGCGGACATGGCGTCCTACGAGTCGCTGGCCCGCACGCTCGCCAACGATCCGCAGCGCATGGCGACGCTGCGCGAGCGGCTGCGCCGGGCCCGCGACGAGTCGCCGCTCTTCGACAGCGCACGCACCGCGCGCGAGCTCGATGCGCTGTACGTGCGGATGGCCGAACGGTCGCGTGCCGGGCTCCCCCCCGCGCCGCTGCCGGCGATGCGCGCTCCGTTCCCGACCGCCGAAGAGGATTCGGGGCGGTGAGGGGGCTGATCGGCCATACCGGCTTCGTCGGGCGCAACCTCGCGCGCCAGCGCGCCTGGGACGCCTGCTTCGATCGCGAGGACATCGACGCCATCCGGGGCCGCGAGTTCGAGCTGCTGGTGTGCGCCGGACTGCCGTCGAACCGCTGGCTCGCGAACGGCAACCCCGGCGGGGACCGCAGCAACATGCTGAGCCTGGCCGGCGCGCTGGCCGAGGTGCGCGCAGAGCGCTTCGTGCTGGTGTCGACGATCGACGTCTACCCGGTGCCGGTCCGCGTCGACGAATCGACGCCCTTCGACACGCCACACAGCCGAGCCTACGGCGAGCACCGACTCGAGTTCGAGCGGATCGTCGCCGGCCGCTTCTCGACCTGCCACGTGGTCCGCCTGCCCGAGGCCTTCGGGCCCGACATGCGCCGCAACGTGCTCGACGACCTGATCCGGCGTCGCGACCTCGACGCGGTGAACCCGCGCGGCCAGCAGCAGTGGTATCCGATCGATCGGCTGGCCGACGACCTCGACCGCGTGATCGGCCTCGGCCTGCCGCTGGTGAACCTGTGCAGCGCGCCGGTCGAGACCGCCCGGCTGCATCGGGAGTTCTTCGACGACCTGAAGATCGGCGGCCTGCCGGGCGCCGGTCTGCGGCAGGACGTGCGCACGCTGCACGGCCGCAGCCTGGGCGGGGACGCGGACTACCTGATGTCGGTCGATCAGGTCGTCGACGAGATGGGGCGCTGGCTGCGCTCGCTCGCGCAGTTCGGCGGCCTCGGCTGCTGAGGCGCCGGCCCGCGCGTCAGCGCGGCCGCAGGTCCGTGCGCGGCTCCGCCGTGCGCCGGGGCGCACCGAACATGCCCGCCGCGTCCTCGCGCCAGCGTGCCTGGCGCTCGAGACTCGCGATCTGCCAGCGCAGGTGCTCGACCTGCGGGTCGTCGGTGCCGCACGAGGCGACGTGCCGGGCGAGCTGCTCTCTGAGCAAGGTGATCTGGGTCCGCATGGCAGGCTCGTTCGAAGGGTTGACGGCATCCTAGGGCCGACGGACGGCGGCCCGCGTGAGAAACTGCTCGCCCGGCGCGTGGGACTGCATCCCGATCGCGCGCTTCGGTGCGATGCGTCCGCCTGCGCCGCGTTCAGCGGTCGGAGCCGGCCCCGTCCGCGCTCCGTGGCCGCACCGTCGGGGTCCCGGCCGCGATCGTGGTACTTTGCCGGCCGGATACACGGGTCGGGCCGCCCCCGCCGCCGTGAACGGGCGTCGCGCGGCCCGATGCCCCAGCAGCGAACGTCAGGCAGGCGGTCTCCACAACGATGCGAACGGATCCCAACGACACCCCCACCCGAGCCGTCGTGGCCGCGGTGCAGCTGCCCGGCGTGAGCGACGTCGAGCTCGACGTCTCCGTCAACGAGCTGCGCGAACTGGCCAAGACGCTCGGCTACGAGGTCGTCGGCACCTTCACCCAGAAGCGCGCCAGCTTCGACACCACCGGCTACCTCGGCGTCGGCAAGCGCCAGGAGATGCGTCGGTTCGTCGAGTACGGCGCGCTCGAGTCCGCGTCGGCGGACGACGAAGGCCTGGATGCGGACGACGATCCGATGCTCGACGTGACCGTCGACGAGCGCCCCGAGGCGGCTCCCGCCAAACGCCCCACCGCACGCAGCGGCGCCGCCCGCGCCAAGGAAGCCGCACGCTCGGCGGCCGATCCGGACACCCGCCACGTCGACGTCGTGCTGGTCGATCACGAGATCTCGCCCTCGCAGGCCCGCAACCTCGAGATCGAGGTCGGCTGCGAGGTGATGGACCGCACCATGGTCATCCTGGAGATCTTCCACCGTCACGCCCGCTCGCGCGCCGCCCGTGCGCAGGTCGAGATCGCGCGTCTCGGCTACATGGGCCCGAGGCTGCGCGAGGCGGCCAAGCTCGCCGGTCCGAAGGGGCGCCAGCGCAGCGGCACCGGCGGGCGCGGTGCCGGCGAGTCGCACGGCGAGCTCGATCGGCAGAAGATCCGCAACCGGATCATGGAGCTGCAGGAAGAGATCGCCCGCATGGACGTCGAGCGCAAGACGCAGCGCGCCCGCCGCCAGGAAGGCAGCAGCATCGCGCGCGTCGTGCTGGTCGGTTACACCAACGCCGGCAAGTCGACCCTGATGCGCGCGCTGACCGACAGCGATCCGCTGGTCGCCAACAAGCTCTTCGCCACGCTCGACACCACCGTGCGTGCGCTGCATCCGCCGACCGTGCCGCGGGTGCTGGTGAGCGACACCGTCGGCTTCATCAAGAACCTGCCCCACGACCTCGTCGCCTCGTTCAAGTCGACCCTCGAGGAGGCCGCCGAGGCCTCGCTGCTGCTGCACGTCGTCGACGCGAGCGACCCCGGCTTCGAGCGGCAGATCAAGGTCACCGACGAGGTGCTCGCCGAGATCGGCGCGCAGGACCTGCCGCGCATCCGCGTCTTCAACAAGATCGACGGCGTGGGCGACGCGCACGCGCAGTCCGAGGCCGAGGCGGCGCTGCGCGCACGCTATCCCGACTGCGTGGTGATGAGCGCGCGCCGGGAGGCCGATGTCGCGGCGCTGCACGCCACCCTGCGCGCGTTCTTCCAGAAGGGCCTGGCCGAGGCCGAGCTGTTCCTGCCCTGGACGTCTCAGAACATGCGCGGCGAGATCTTCTCGACCTGCGAGGTGCTCGAGGAGCGTGCCGACGCGGAGGGCGCGCTGCTGCGGGTACGCGGCGATCCGGCGACGGTCGACAGCCTGAGCAAGCGCTTCGGACTGCCGGCGGGGCTGCGCGCGCTGCTCGGGGGCGCCGAACCCACGGACCCCGAAGCGGCCGAGGGCGGGTAGACAGCGGGGCGCAGCAGGGCGGCCTGCTCAGCCCGCGGCGCCCTGCAGCACGCCGGTGAAGAACCGGCCGGCATTCCGGGCAAGTGTCTCGATGTGGTAGCCGCCTTCCTGGACGTAGACCGTCGGCAGTCCGAGCGACGCCACGGCCTGTCCCAGCCGCTGGAAGCCGTCGCTGGTGACCGCCACCTGGGTCTGCGGATCCTCCGCGTAGATGTCGAAGCCCAGCGCGAACACCAGCGCATCGGGCTTCCAGGCGCGGATCGCGACCAGGGCCTCCTCGAGCCGATCGAAGAACACCTGCTCCGGCGAGCCGTGCGGCATCGGCAGGTTCAGGTTGCAGCCCAGCCCGGCGCCGGCGCCGCGCTCGTCGGCGAACCCGGCGACCGCCGGATAGAAGTTGGTCGGGTCGCCGTGGATCGACACGTAGCAGACGTCGCTGCGGTCGTAGAAGATCTCCTGGACGCCCTGGCCATGGTGGACGTCGGCGTCGAACACCACCACGCGACCGTACTTCGCGCGCAGCATCTGGGCCGCGACGGCCGCGTTGTTCACGTAGCAGAAGCCGCCGGCCGCGGCCCGCCGGGCGTGATGACCGGGCGGGCGGCACAGCGCGTAGGCGTGGGGGCTGCCCGCGAGCACCGCCTGCGTCGCGGCCACCGCGGACTGCGCGGCTCCGTACGCCGAGCGCCAGGTCGACGGTCCGATCGGGCAGCTCCCGTCCGCGAGGTAGGCCGCGGCCTCGGCGAGGATGCCCCGCAGCGCGTTGGGCTCGCGCACGAACACGTTCGACATCACCTCGTCGCCCCAGTCGGCGGGCATCTGCGCCCACTGCGCGTGCGCGGTCTCGAGGAAGCGCAGGTAGGGCGCGCTGTGCACCGCCAGCAGCGGCGCCATGCCCGCGTCGGCCGGCTCGCGGATGTCGAAGCCCATCTGCCTCACGCCGTCGACCAGGGCGTCGACCCGGTCCGGAATCTCCTGCGGCGTGCGCATCCGGCCGCGCGAGTAGTAGGTGCGGGGGTGGTGCAGGCGCTGTTCGGGGCTCAGGAAGGTCAGCATCGGAGGTCCGGGGCGGGCGTCGCGCGAGTCGGCGCGGCAACCTCGCGAGTCTATCGGGATCCGGTCCGGGCCCGCTCCGCCCGGTCCGTTCGATGTGCTATATCCCGGACTGCCTCGGCACCGACGGAGACGGCCGGCCTCATGCGCTACACCGATGACGACATCGCGGGCTTCAACGACAGCCCGCTCTACCGGACTCTCGGGATCCGCCTGCTGGCGTGCGAGGGCGGCACGGCGCGCTCGGTGCTGACGCCGACGCCCGAGGTCTGCTGGCCGACGGCGGGCCAGCCGCACGGCGGGATCCTGTTCACCATCCTCGACACCTCGATGGCGTTCGCCGCCATCTCGAGCGTGGAGCAGGCCGTCGGCTGCGCCACGGTGGACTGCAGCGTGCAGTACCCGGCGCCCGCCCGCGACGGTCCGTTCGAGTGCCACGTCGCCACGGTCCGCAGCGCCGGCCGGACGGCCTTCGTGCGGGCCGAACTGCTCGATGCGAAGGGCGTGCCGGTGGCGCTGGCCCAGGCGACGTTCCGGCTCTTCATGCCCCGCGTCTAGCGGCCTTGGCGCGTGCGAGGTTGTCCTTGAGGTGCGCCGGCACGCGCGCATCGAAGCCGAGCGCCACGCGCCTGACCTCGGGGGTGTCGCCGGGCGGGTGACCGACGCCCAGCGCGCCCGCGCGCGGCGCGTCGATCGCGACCACCGTCCCGCCCACGCGGCCCAGTCCGGTGATCTCGCACTCCACGAGGTGGCCCGGATCGATCGAGCGCGAGTGGCACGGCGTGCCCATCAGGATCACGTCGCCGGGCACCAGCGTGATGTGGCGGGCGATGTCCGCGATCACGTAGTGCGGGCCCCAGATGGTCTCGTCGCCGATGTTCGCCTCCTGGACGACGAGCCCGTCGACGTAGGTGCGCAGCGTCTGCTCGAAGAGGTTCACGCCGCGCACGATGCCCGGTCCGATCGGCAGCAGCGTGTCGGCCCCCTTGACCCGCAGCATCGAGCCCTGGTCGGTGTCGCGGAAGTCCTGCAGGCCCATGTCGAGCGCCGGGCAGAAGCCTTCGATGCAGTCCCAGGCCTCGTCGGGCGTCACGTTTCGCGTGGTGCGTCCGATCACCACGGCGTATTCGCCTTCGTAGTTCAGGTACGTGCAGTCGGCCGGCTTGAGGATCTGCCCCCCGTGCCCGTTGAGCGAGCTCGGCGGCTTGGTGAAGTAGGTCGGCGTCTCGGACGGCTTGGGGCGGTCGCGGGTCTCGTGCGAGCGCGACGCATACGAGATGTGGACCGCGATGATCTTCGACGGCGACACCGGCGGCAGGTAGACCTGCGCATCGGCCTGCAGCAGTCGGCCGTCGTCCAGGCGCAGCGCGCCCGCGTCGGGGCCGTCCTCGACGATCGTGCCCCAGAAGGCGCTGCCGCCGATCAGCACGTGCCGGCGCTCGACGCGGGGGCCGCGCAGCACCGCCGGCAGCTCGCGATACGGAAACTCGAAGTCCATGCGTTCAGCCCTCCGCGGCCGTGTCGAACCACAGGTGGATGTTGCCGGTGCCGCGTGCGTTCTCGTACTCCGACAGCGGCTCGCCCCGGGTGCGGCACTCGGCGCCGCCCAGCGCGCCCACCATCTGCAGGTAGTGCGCGCCGGACGCCTCCCAGTACCGCTTGCGGTACTCGGTGTCCCAGCGCTCCAGGATCAGGTCGTGCCGGCCCTGTCGGAACAGCTCGATGGCGCCCTTGTCGCTCGCGACGTTCTCGGGGCTGGACACGTTGGACTCGTGGAAGATCCGCGGGTGGGTCGGCTTCCAGTCGATGTCGTTGAAGCGGTGGCTGAGCGCGCCCGAGGCCAGCAGCACCGCGCGCAGCCCGCTGCGCCGGATGCCCTCGGCGACCGCGGCACCCGATTCCAGGAAGTGCTGCCAGCGGCAGTTCTGGCACGAGCTCACGGTGACGACCGGCACGTCGTCGAGCTCCAGGCGCAGCTGCTTGACCAGGTTCAGCGTCGCGTAGTGACGACCGAGCCCCGGATGGTCGATCGCGCGGTTGAAGCCTCCGCGCTCGCGGGACGCCGCCTCGATCTCGTGGGCGAGCTGCGGATGGCCGCGATAGTCGTAGGGCACGCCGTGCAGGTACCACGGCATCTCGTCCGACACGTAGGTGCCTGCATACCGCGCGCCCGCGTCGACCAGGTGGTAGCCCGTGGTGAACCAGTGGGTGTCGAAGACCACGACCACGTCCGGCCGGGCCGCCGCGATCCGCGCCCGCAGCCGCGCGTAGCCGGCGATCAGGTCCGAATCCTGACCGGCGCCCATCATCCTGCGGAAGTCCTCGCACTGCATCAGGCCCGGGTGGTGCGAGACCACGGCCGCGCCGACGATCCGTCCTTCGTTCATCGATCGGCTCCTGTCAGCGGTGGGCGAAGCTGGCCACGAAGGGCTTCTTCGGCACGACGACGTCCTTGACGTCGCAGAAGAACTCGAAGCTCCAGTCGCCGCCCTCGCGGCCGACGCCGCTGCGCTTGATGCCGCCGAAGGGCGCGGCGAGGTCGCGGATGCCGAAGCTGTTGACCCAGATGAAGCCGGTCCTCACGCGGTCGCAGACGGCGATCGCATGCGCGGTCTCGCCGTAGCAGACGCCGCCCAGGCCGTAGTCGGTGCCGTTGGCCAGGTCCACCGCCTCGTCGTCGTCGGCGAAGGTCTGCAGCGTCAGCACCGGCCCGAACACCTCGTGCTGGACGATCTCGTCGGATTGCTCGACGTCGGCGAGCATCGTGGGCTGCAGGTACTGCGCGCCGTACGGATGCCGTCCGCCGCCCCAGAGCACGGTCGCGCCGGAGGCCACCGCCCGCTCGACGAAGCCGAGCACGCGCTCGACCTGGCGCGGATGGATGACCGGGCCGATCTCGGTGGCCGGCTCGCGCGGATCGCCGACGTTCAGGTTCGCGACATGCCGGCGCAGCGCCTCGACGAAGCGATCGGCGACCCGCTCGTGGACCAGGAAGCGCGTGCCCGCGAGGCAGACCTGCCCGGCGTTGCGGTACATCAGCGCGCCGGTCGCCGCCGCCGCGTCGGTGTCGGCATCCTCCAGCACGATGAACGGGCTCTTGCCGCCGAGCTCGAGGCTGCAGGGCACGAGGTTGGCGCCCGCCGCCTGCGCGATGCGTCGCGCCGTCGGCACGCTGCCGGTGAACGACAACCGCGAGATCCTCGGGTCGCCGACCAGCATCGCCCCAGTGGTCGCGCCCGCGCCCTGCACGACGTTGAGGACACCGGGCGGCAGGCCCGCCGCATCGGCGGCATCGGCCAGCAGCGAGCAGGTCAGCGGCGCCCACTCCGGTGGCTTGAGCACGCAGGTGTTGCCCGCGGCCAGCGCCGGTCCGAGCTTCCAGGTCGACAGCATCAGCGGCGCGTTCCACGGCGTGACGATCGCGACCACGCCGGCCGGATCGTGCCGCACGCGATGGCTCGCCTGCTCGGTCTCGATCGGCCGGTCCTGCAGGCTCAGCGCATGGTTCGCGAACCAGGTGATGTTCAGCATCGCGCGCGGCACCACGCCGTGCCGCATCCGCGACAGCAGCACGCCGGCGTCCGTGCTCTCGAGTGTGCAGAACGCGTCCGCGCGCCGCCCGATCTCCTCGGCGAACCGGTCGAGGTAGGGCTTGCGCTCGGCCGCCGTGAGGGCCGACCAGGCGGGAAAGGCCTGCAGCGCGGCGCGGATCGCCGCGTCCACGTGCTCGGCCGTGCCTTCGGCGATGTCGCCCAGCCGATGCTGGTCGATCGGACACAGGTCCTCGAAGGTCTGGTCCGAGGCGACCCGAAGGCCGCCGATGTAGTGGTCGGGCGAGACGGACACGCCCGCGACGTCGATCCTGTTCATGCGAGTTCCTGTCGTCAGACGAAGCGCACCGAGATCGACCCGAGCGGGCCGTAGTCGGCATGGAGGGTGTCGCCCGCCGCGCAGGCGACCGGTCGGGTGAACGAACCGCCCAGCACGATCTCGCCGGCCTCGAGGCGCTCGTCGTGCGGCGCCAGGCGGTTGGCCAGCCAGGCCACGCCGTTGCCGGGGTGGTTCAGCACCGCAGCGCCCAGGCCGGACTCCTCGATCACCCCGTTCTTGTAGAGCAGCGCGCCGGCCCAGCGCCAGTCCACCGCGTCCGGGCGCATCGGCCGCGAGCCGAGCACGATGCCGGCGTTGGCCGCGTTGTCCGCGATGGTGTCGACCACCTTGCGCGGCGCGCGGGTCTCGCGGTCGAACTGCTCGATGCGCGCGTCGATCAGCTCGAGCGCGGGGACGACGTAGTCGGTGGCGTTCAGCACGTCGATCAGCGACAGGTCCGGACCCTGCAGCGGGCGGGCGAGCACGAAGGCGAACTCCACCTCGAGCCGCGGCACCAGGAAACGCGCCGCCTCGACCTCGCCGCCGTCGCGCAGCAGCATGCTGTCGAGCAGCGTGCCGTAGTCGGGCTCGGTGATCTGCGAGGCGATCTGCATCGCCCGCGAGGTCAGCCCGATCTTGTGGCCGATCACCCGCCGGCCTTCGGCCCGCTCGAGCTTCATCCATTCGCGCTGGATCGCATAGCTGTCGTCGATCGTCATCGACGGGTGTCGGCGCGAGAACTGGGTGGTCGCGACGCGGGTGCGCTCGGCCGTGCGCAGCTCCGCGGCGAGCGAGGCATGCAGGGCGGGCGCCAGGGCAGGGTGGGGCATGGGGTCTCCTCGGTTCGATGGCGGCTCGCGTCGGCCGGTCGGTCGGCCGGCCGTCGCGCAGCGGGGATTGGCGGTACGATCGCCGCCGGCACAGCGCCCGCCTGCACCGTGCCCGGAGTATCCGAACGTCGGGCGTGGCCGACAATCAATCAATCGACCGCCGCTCGCAAGAGGCGCTTGAGAATCGGCCCGTCCGAGCGTTCCGAACCCCGACCCACTCCGATGTCCCTGACGCGATTCACGATCCGCCAGATCGAGGCCTTCGTCGCCGTCGCCGAGGCCCGCGGCATCAGCGCGGCGGCCGGGCGGCTCGGGCTGACGGCCCAGGCCGTGAGCCAGCTCGTCGCCGAGCTCGAGGGGCACCTCGGATTTCGCGTCTTCGACCGCACCACCCGAAGCGTGTCCCTGACCACCGCCGGCCGGGAGTACCTGAACGCCGCGGAAACGGTTCTGCGCCACGTGCAGGCCGCCGAGAGCGCGGCCGCCGACATCCGCGACAGCGCCACCGGCATCGTGCGGATCGGCGCGCCGCTGGTCCTGGCGGCCACCGCGCTGCCGGCTGCCGCGCTGGCCTGGCGGGCGGCGCGGCCGAAGGTAAGCGTGCGGATCCACGACGTGCCGGTCGACGGCCTGGTCGAAGCGGTCGCGCGCGGCGACGTCGAGATCGCGATCGGCCCGGACCGCGCGGTCGGCGACGAGGTGCTGCGCACGCCGCTCTTCGAGAGCCCGTGGGTGCTGTGGTGCGCGCCCGCGCATCCGCTCGCCGCGCTCGCCAGCCTGACCTGGCGCGACCTGCAGGGCCATGCGCTGGTCTCCGCCGGCCGCGACCACGAGCGCAGCGTCGCACAGATGATGCTGACCCAGCCCGAGGACAGCCGCGTGATGCCGGTCGAGATCGTCGACAACGTCACGACCGCACTCGGCGCCGCCGCGCAGGGGCTGGCCGCGACGCTGGCGCCGGCCTACGTCGGCGCGATCGCCGTGTCGATGGGGATGGTCATGCGCCGTGTCCGCGATCCGGAGACGATCCGCGAGGTCTGCCTGTACCGCCGCGCGAATCGGGCGCTGTCACCGGCCGCCGAGGGCGTCGCGGCGCACCTGGCGGCCTGGCTGCCGGGCTG
>RPRK01000080.1 GCA_003818495.1 Burkholderiales bacterium | reverse complement strand
TGCTGCTGAACCTCACGCCGGGGCCGGACCTCGTCTACACGTCGACACAGGCCGGGCTGCACGGCGCGAGGGCCGGCTGGGTCGCCGCGCTCGGCATCGGTGCAGGCGGCCTCGTCCACGTGGCGCTGGGAGCGCTCGGCGTGTCCGCGCTGCTCGCGGCGTCGGCGTCCGCCTTCGACGCGCTCAAGCTCGTCGGTGCCGCCTGGCTGGCGTGGCTCGGCCTGAGGATGCTGACCGCCCGCGGTGCACCCGACGCGACCCCGCAGGCGTCGCCCATGCCCCCCGCGATCCCGGCGTGTCGACCGGTCGCGATCTTTCGCGATGCGGTGCTCGTGTCGGTGCTCAATCCCAAGGTGGCGCTCTTCTTCCTGGCATTCGTGCCGCAGTTCATCGATCCGGCCTCGTCCCGTCCCGCCCTCGCCTTCGGGGTGCTGGGCGCGGTGTTCGTCGCCAACGGCACGCTCGTGACCGGCACCGTCGGCACACTGGCCGCGACGGCCGCCGCCGCGCTGCGGACGCGGTCCGCGACGCAGGGCTGGGCCCGCGGCGCGGCACTCGGCGTGCGCTGGCTGCCCCGCGCGATCGGCGCGATCTTCATCGGTCTCGGCGTGCGCCTGGCGCTCTCCGAACGCTGACCCCCCACGCCACGGAGACGCCATGCCCGCTTTCGACGAGGTCCAGGTCCTCGCCTTCGACGTGTTCGGCACCGTCGTCGACTGGCGGGGCAGCATCGCCCGCGAGGTCGACGCGCTCGGCCTCGGCGTCGACGGCGGCGCGTTCGCCGACGCCTGGCGCAGCCGCTACCAGCCGGCGATGCAGGCGGTCCGTGCCGGCACCCGTCCCTGGGTCCGGCTCGACGTGCTGCACCGCGAGAACCTCGATGCGACACTCGTCGAGTTCGGCGTGGCGGACCGCCTCGACGAATCGGCACGCGTGGCGCTCAACCTGGCGTGGCACCGGCTCGACCCGTGGCCGGAGGCCCGCGCCGGCCTCGCCCGCCTGAAGTCGCGGTTCGTGATCACCCCGCTGTCGAACGGCAACGTCGGTCTGCTCACGCGGATGGCCAAGCGTGCCGCTCTGCCTTGGGACTGCGTGCTGTCGGCGGAGGTGTACCGTGCGTACAAGCCCGAGCCGGGTGCGTACCTCGGGGTGGCCGACACCTTCGACCTCGCCCCGGCGCAGGTCATGATGGTCGCCGCGCATGCTGCGGACCTGCGCGCCGCGGCGGCCTGCGGGCTTCGGACCGCCTACGTCGATCGCCCGCTCGAGTTCGGCCCGCTGCGCCGCGGCGACGTGCCGCGCGACGGCGACCGCTTCGACGTCACGAGCACCGGCTTCGACGATCTCGCCGATCGCCTCGGCTGCTGACAGATCCTTCCCTTTCCGGAATCCTCCCGATGACCACGAACTTCGACTGGAACAACCCTTACCCGACGGTCCGCACGCCGGTCTTCGCCCGCAACGTGGTCGCCACCTCGCAGCCGCTGGCCGCGCAGGCCGGCCTGCGGATGCTCGCCGCCGGCGGCAACGCGATCGACGCGATCGTGGCCGCGGCCTCGACCATCACCCTCACCGAGCCCTGCTCCAACGGCCTGGGCTCGGACGCGTTCGCCATCGTCTGGGACGGCAAGAAGCTCCACGGCCTGAACGCGTCGGGCACGGCGCCCGCGGCCTGGGACGTCGAGTACTTCAAGCGCAAGCACGGCGGCGTCTATCCGCTGCGCGGCTGGGACACGGTGACGGTCCCGGGCTGCGTCGCCGGCTGGGCGGCGCTGCACGAGAAGTTCGGCCGCCTGTCGTTCGAGCAGTGCCTGCAGCCGGCGATCGAATACGCCGAGCAGGGCTACAACGTGTCGACGATCGTCAAGCGCAAGTGGGACGCGCACGTCGAGATCCTCAAGGACCAGCCCGGCTTCGCCGAGCACTTCCTGCCGCGCGGCCGCGCGCCGGAGTACGGCGAGCGCTTCGTCCTGCAGGGCGCGGCCGGCACGCTGCGGCGCATCGCGGCCACGAAGGGCCGCGACTTCTACGAGGGCGAGACCGCCGCGAAGCTGGTCGCGCACGCCGCGGCGAACGGCGGCTCGATGAGCGCCGCCGACCTCGCGGGCTACTCGATCGACTGGGTCGACCCGATCGGCATGGACTACGGCGGCCACCGCCTGCACGAGATCCCGCCGAACGGCCAGGGCATCGCGGCGCTGATCGCGCTGGGCATCCTCAAGCACTTCGACATCGGCTCGCTGCCGCCGGATTCGGCCGAGAGCCGACACCTGCAGATCGAGGCGATGAAGATCGCCTTCGCCGACGTCTACGCGCACGTCGCCGACATCCGGCACATGAAGGTGACGCCCGCGCAGCTCCTCGATCCGGGCTACCTGGCCGAGCGCGCGAAGCTGATCCGGCGCGACCGGGCGACCAGCTTCTCGCACGGCATGCCGCCGCCCGGCGGGACCATCTACCTGACCGCGGCCGACTCGGAAGGCCGGATGGTCAGCTTCATCCAGTCGAACTACATGGGCTTCGGCTCGGGTGTCGTGGTGCCGGGCACCGGCGTGTCGCTGCAGAACCGGGGCCACTGCTTCTCGCTCGATCCGTCGCACCCGAACGTCGTGGCACCGGGCAAGCGCCCCTTCCAGACGATCATCCCGGCCTTCCTCACGAAGGACGGCAAGCCGCAGATGAGCTTCGGCGTGATGGGCGGCAACATGCAGCCGCAGGGCCACATGCAGACGCTGGTCCGCATGCTCGACTACCGCCAGAACCCGCAGGCGGCCTGCGACGCGCCGCGCTGGAAGGTCAACCGCGGCCTGGACCTGGACGTCGAGTCGACGATGGAGCCGGCGGTGGTCGAGGCGCTGCGCGCGATGGGGCACAACCTCGCGCCGGTCGCCGATCCGTACATGGACTTCGGCTCGGGCCAGTTCATCTGGCGCATGACCGACTCGATCGAGGACGGCTACGTCGCCGCCAGCGACAGCCGCCGCGACGGGCACGCCGCGGCCTTCTGAGCCGGGCTGCGGGCCGCGGCCGTCCGACGCGGTCCGCGCCGTGGCGCCCTGCGCGCCACGACGCGCGCTGCTGCGGGGCGCGCTGCTCGCGGCGGCCGCCACCGCCGGCTGCGCGTACCGGAGCCTGCCCGGCTTCGAGTACGCGCCGCCGGCCTTCGAGCTCGCACGGCCCGAGGCCCCGGGGCGGATCGTGCTGCTCGCCACGGTGCACGCAGGCCTCGCCCGCTTCTATCCCTTGCCCGAGCCGCTGGAGCGTGCCTTCGGCGAGGCCACCCGCCTGATCGTCGAGATCGACACCGACGGCCGCAGGGCCGAGATCCGTGCCGCGGCGACCGCGCGCGCGCTGCTGCCCGAGGGCGCCACCCTCGCGAACGTGCTGCGCCCCGAGACCCTGCGGGCGCTGCGCCGCGCGCTCCACCAGCAGCCGTGGACACTGGGCGAGCTGCAGCGGCTGCAGCCGTGGGCGCTGGCCCTGCTGCTCCCCGACCCCGACGACCTGCACTTCGGCGCGGACCCGCGCGACGGCGTCGAGCTGCACCTGATCCGGCGCGCCCGCGCGCGCGCCCTGCCGATCGTCGAGATGGAGACCGCCGAGGCGCAGGTGGCGGCCTTCGCGGGCGGGTCCCTCGCCGAGCAGGACGCGGCGCTCGCGCTGCGGCTCGCGCACCGCGACGCGCAATCGGGCACCTACGTCCGGATCGTCGACGCGTGGCGCCGCGGCGACCTCGCCGAGCTGGCGGCGCTCAAGGACTTCGCATACCCCCCCGAAGGGCCGCTGGCGGCGCTGCGCACGCGGCTGTTCGCCGATCGCGACGCGGCGATGGCCGAGGTGCTGGACCGTGCCCTCGACGAGCCCGGCCGGGCGATGGCGCTGGTCGGGGCGCTGCACCTCGCCGGACCCGACGCGCTGCAGCACGCGCTGGTTCGGCGCGGCGTGGGGGTACGGCGCCTCGCCGCGACGTAGCGCCGGGGGCGGCCCCACCGACCGCCCCGGGCAGCGTGCCATCCGGCGCCCCGCGCCGACCGCCGAGGGCATGGCGTGCACTGCATCACTCCGGAGAGTCCGCGGCGGGCCGATGCTGTCGTGAAGACACACGATGGATCCCGTTCCCATGGCCGCCCTTCCCGAGCTCGCCGTCGACTCCCTGCAGGCGCCCTGGCAACCCCGGCTGGAGATGTTCAGCCTGCGCGCACGCGAGCCGGCGCGCCCGCCCATCCTGATGGTGCACGGCGCCTACACCCATGCCGGCAGCTGGATGCGGACCTTCATGCCCTTCTTCGCCGCCCGCGGCCACGACGTCCATGCGCTTTCGCTGCGCGGGCACGGCGGCAGCGAGGGCGCGCCGCTGCTCGATGCCTACGGACTGGACGACTACGGCAGCGACGTCGTCCGCGCGCTCGACGCGATCGGCCGGCCGGCGGTGGTCTTCGGTTCGTCGATGGGCGGACTGGTGCTGCAGCGCCTGCTCGCGCAGGGCACTCAGCCGCGCGCCGCCGTCCTGCTGTCGAGCGTGCCGCCGGGCGGGCTGATCGCCTCGGTGTCGCGGATGGCGCTGCGCCGTCCGCAGGCGCTCGGCAGCCTGATGCAGGTGGCGCTCGGATCGCGCGACGGTCGGGGGATCATCGACCTGCTGGCCCACGACCCGCTGCCCGCCGACGGCGAGGGCGACCGCGATCGCGCGCTCGCGCGGCTGCTCGGACGGGAGTCGGGTCGCGCGCTGTGGGAGATGACCTGGGCGCCGATGAGCCGCGCGACCGGGCGCGCCGACGGCGTGCCCATGCTCGCGCTGCACGGCGAGCAGGACGGCATGATCCCGCCGACGGCGCTCGACGAGGTCGTCGCGAGGTGGGGCGCCGAACCCGTCCGGATCCCCGGCGTGGGGCACGTGCCGATGCTGGAGCGGCGCTGGCGCACGGTCGCCGGCACCATCGCCCGCTGGCTCGACCGCATCGCCTGAGCCGCACCGGGAGGTCGGACGTCGCCGCCTCCGCGTCCCGTAGAATCGGGGCGAGGAGGATTCGATGACGAAGACATACGACGCGGTCACCCCGCACAAGGTGGCGTTCCTGGGCATGGGCGTGATGGGCTACCCGATGGCGGGGCACCTCGCACGGGCCGGGCACCACGTGACCGTCTACAACCGCAGCGCCGCGAAGGCGAAGGCCTGGGTCGCCGAGTACGGCGGCGCGTCCGCCGCCACCCCTCGCGAGGCCGCCGCCGGCGCCCAGATCGTGTTCGCCTGCGTCGGCAACGACGACGACCTGCGCAGCGTGGTGCTCGGGCCGGACGGCGCGTTCGCCGGCATGGCGAAGGGCGCGCTGTTCGTCGACCACACCACCGCATCGGCCGAGGTCGCCCGCGAGCTCTACGCGACCGCGAAGGCCGCCGGCGTCGACTTCGTCGATGCCCCGGTCTCGGGCGGCCAGGCCGGCGCGGTCAACGGCCTGCTGACCGTGATGTGCGGCGGCGAGCCGGCAGCCTTCGAGCGTGCGATGCCGGTCGGCATGGCGTTCTCGCGGGCCTTCACGCTGATCGGCGCGCCCGGCGCGGGCCAGCTCGCGAAGATGGTGAACCAGATCTGCATCGCCGGTCTGGTCCAGGGCCTGTCCGAAGGCGTGAACTTCGGGCTGGCCGCCGGCCTCGACATGAAGCTGGTGCTCGACGTGATCGGCAAGGGTGCGGCGCAGTCCTGGCAGATGGACAACCGCGGCAAGACCATGGTCGACGACAAGTTCGACTTCGGCTTCGCGGTCGACTGGATGCGCAAGGACCTCGGCCTGTGCCTGGACGAGGCCAAGCGCAACGGCGCGCCGCTGCCGGCGACCGCGCTGGTCGACCAGTTCTACGGCGACGTCCAGCGCATGGGCGGCAACCGCTGGGACACCTCCAGCCTGATCCGCCGGCTGCGGAAGGCGGGATGATCGGCGCGCGGCGTCCGGACCGACTGACCGGGCGCCGCCTGGCGCTCGGCGTGCTCCTGGTCTTGGCAGCCCTGCCGCTCGCGGCCTGCGGCGGGCTGCTGTCGGGCACGCGCCCGGCGCAGCGCGGACCGGTCGACGGCCGGCTCCGCCCGGTGCGCGAGGACCTGTCCAACGCGGTGTCCAGCGTCGCGACCACCGAGTACCACCGGATCGCCCCGATCGCCGCGAGCCCGGATCCGGCAGCCGCCTTCGCACGGCTGCGCGCCGTCGTCGCTGCCATGCCGGGTGCCGCGATCGTGGACGAGCGGCCGGGCTATCTCTACGCCGAGTTCACGACGCACTGGCTGCGCTTCGTCGACGACGTCGAGTTTCTCGTCGACGAGCAGGCGGCGGTCATCCACGTCCGATCGGCCTCCCGGCTCGGGCGTCGCGACTTCGGCGTCAATCGGGAGCGCATCGAGGCGATCCGCGCGGGCATGGCGGGCTGAGCCGCGGCGGGCCGCTAGAGCGTCGTGCGCCAGGCCGCGCCGCGCTCGAGCGCGGCCACCAGCGCGACGCGGTCGCCGTCGGCCAGCGCCCGCTCGATCCGCTCGAGCTCGACCCGGAAGGCCGCGGCCGCGGCCAGCGACGCCTCGCGGTTGTCGAGCAGGATGCCCGCCCACAGGTCGGGCGGCGACCCGCCGACCCGCGTCGTGTCACGCAGCCCGGCCCCATGGTAGCGGCGCGCATCGTCCGCCAGCGGGCCGCAGCCGACCGACGCCGACAGCGCGAAGGCCACCGCATGGGGCCAGTGCGAGACCTCGGCGAAGAGACGGTCGTGATGGGCGGCGTCCATCCGGGCGACCCGGCCCCCGAGCGCGGCCCACATCGCCTCGACGGTCGCGAGCGCATCGGCGTCGCAGTCTTCGGTCGGGCACACGATGACGTGCGCGCCCGCGATCAGGTCGGAGCGGGCCGCGGCCGGACCGGCGCGATCCGAGCCCGCGATCGGATGCGAGGCGACGAACCGGCCGAGCCGCGCCCCGAGCCCGGCGTGCGCGGCGGCGACCACGCTCGCCTTGGTGCTCGAGACGTCGGTGAGCACCGCGCGCGGCCCGAGCGCCTCGCGCAGCGCCGCGTCGCCGAGCAGCGCACGGTTCACCGGCACCGGCGCGGCCAGCAGCACCAGGTCGGCACCGTCGAGCGCTTCGCCTAGGCTCGCCGCGACCCGGTCGATCGCTCCGACGGCACGGGCCGCCTCCGCGTTCGCGGGGTCCAGGCCCCACACCGCCGTCGCGAGGCCGCGGGCCCGCAGGCCGCCGCCGACCGAGGCGCCGACCGCCCCCGTGCCGACGATCGCGACCTTCGCGAACGGCGTCACTCCCGGCCAAGCGCGGCGCGCAGCGCCACCAGGAAGGCCTCGTTCTCGGCGGGCAGACCGACGCTGATCCGCAGCCACTCGGGCAGCCCGTAGTTGCCGACCGGCCGCACGATCACGCCCGCCCGCAGCAGCGCCTGGTTGATGCCGGCGGCGTCGCCGACCTTCACCAGCACGAAGTTGCCGAACGACTTCACGTAGGGCAGGCCGAGCGCGTCGAACGCCGCCTCGAGCGCGGCCACGCCCTCGGCGTTCAGCGCACGGCTGCGCTCGAGGAACGCCGCGTCGCCGAGCGCCGCGACGGCGGCAGCCTGCGCGAGCGAGTTGACGTTGAACGGCTGTCGCACGCGGTTGAGCAGGTCGGTCATCGCGGGCTGCGCGACCGCGTAGCCGACCCGCAGGCCCGCCAGCCCGTAGGCCTTCGAGAAGGTGCGCGACAGCACCAGGTTCGGGAAGCGCCGGACCCAGGCCACCGCGTCGAAGCGCAGCGCCGGTTCGAGGTACTCGTTGTACGCCTCGTCGAGCACCACCACCACCTGGGGCGGCACCGAGGCGAGAAAGGCTTCGACTTCGGCGGCCGGCAGGAAGGTGCCGGTCGGATTGTTCGGGTTCGCGATGAAGACGATCCTCGTGTCCGCCGAGATCGCGGCGCGCATCGCGGCGAGGTCGTGGCCGTGGTCGCGCGCCGGCACGACGATCGCGCGCGCCCCGGTCTCCTGCGTGGCCAGCGCGTACACCGCGAACGAGTACTGCGAGTAGACCGCGGAGGTCCCCGGCTGCAGCAGCGCGTGCGCGACCAGCTCGAGGATGTCGTTCGAGCCGTTGCCCAGCGTCAGCCAGTCCTGCGGCACGTCGAGCCGCTTCGACAGCGCGGCCTTCAGCTCGAAGCCGTTCGCGTCGGGATAGCGGCCGAGCTCGGCGGCCGCCGCCATCATCGCGACGCGCGCCGATTCCGGCATGCCCAGCGGATTCTCGTTCGACGCCAGCTTCACGATCCGCGCCTCGTCCAGACCGTATTCGCGGGCGACCTCGGAGATCGGCTTGCCCGCCTGGTAGGGGGCGATCGCGCGGACGTACGCGGGGGCGAGTTCGGCGGGAGCGGACGTGCTCATGGTGTGCTGCTCGTGGGCGTGGAAGGGTGCGTCGTCCGCTCAGGCCCGCGCCGCGGTGCGCGGCAGCGCGACCTCGCGCGGGTAGGAGCCGAGCGACTTGAAGAAGGCCGCATGCGCACGGATCTCGGCGAGCGCGGCGGCGACCTGGGGGTCCTGCTCGTGGCCGAGCAGGTCGATGTAGAAGTAGTACTGCCAGCCGCCCTGACGAGCCGGACGCGACTCGAAGCGCTTCATCGACACGCCGTGGCGCGCGAGCGGCTCGATCAGCGCGTGGACCGCGCCGGCCCGGTCGGGCACCGACAGGATCAGCGAGGTCTGGTCCTCGCCCGAGACGCCGCAGACGTGCTGGCCGACGACCGCGAAGCGGGTGCGGTTCAGCGGGTCGTCCTGGATCGCCTCTGCGACCACCGCGACCTCGTAGCGGCCGAGCACGCCGTCGCCGGCGATGGCCGCGGTGTGCGGCTCGATCGCGGCGAGCCGCGCGCCTTCGGCGTTGCTCGACACCGGCACGCGCTCGAGCGTCGGATGGTTGCGGTTGAGCCAGCCGGTGCACTGCGCGAGCGCCTGCGCGTGCGCGCAGACACGGGTCACGCCGTCCATCGTGCCGGACGCCGTCAGCAGGTTGTGCTTGATCGGGATCGACACCTCGCCGCACACGCGCAGCGGCGACTGCAGGAACAGATCGAGGCTGCGGTTGACCGCGCCCTCGGTCGAGTTCTCGACCGGCACCACGCCGAAGTCGACCGTGCCGGCCTCGGCCGCGCGGAACACCTCGTCGATGCTCGCGCAGGGCACCGCGTCGACGCCCTGGCCGAACTGCGCGAACACCGCCTGCTCGGAGAACGTGCCCACCGGTCCCAGGTAGCCCACGCGCAGCCTGCGCTCGAGCTCGCGGCAGGCGGAGATCACCTCGCGCCAGATCGCGACGATCGCGCCCTCGGCGAGCGGCCCCGGATTGCTCGCGGCCAGCCGACGCAGGATCTGCGCCTCCCGCTCCGGCCGCAGCACCGGCGCGTTCTGGGCGTGCTTGAATTCGCCCACCTCGAGCACGAGGCGGCCGCGCTCGCCGAGCAGCGCCAGCAGTCGGTGATCGACGTCGTCGATCAGGGTCCTCAGCTCGCTCAGTCGGTCGCTCATGGATGCGTCGTGAAAGGGTCGTCGGGCGGTGCGCCGGGAGGCTGCGACCGAACCGCGATGCTACCCGCGATCGGCGCGACCCGGGCCGCGCTCAGCCGCGTCGCCGTTCGAAATCCTGCATGTAGCCGACCAGCGCGCGCACGCCCTCGACGGGCATCGCGTTGTAGATCGAGGCACGCATGCCGCCCACCGAGCGGTGGCCCTTGAGCTGCTCGAGGCCCGCGTCCTTCGCACCCGCGAGGAACGGGTCGTTCAGCCGCTCGTCCTTCAGGAAGAACGGTACGTTCATCCGCGACCGCCAGCGCCGCTCGACGCGGTTCTCGTAGAGACCGCTCGCGTCGATCGCGTCGTACAGCAGCGCCGCCTTCTCCACGTTCCGCGCCTCGATGCCGGCCACGCCACCCTGCTCGCGGAGCCACTGGAAGACCAGCCCCGCCAGGTAGATCGCGTAGGTCGGCGGCGTGTTGAACATCGAGTCGTTGTCGGCCACGACCTTGTAGTCGAAGACGCTCGGCGTCATCGGGTGGGCGTGGCCGAGCAGGTCCTCGCGCACGATCACCAGGGTCAGCCCCGCCGGGCCGATGTTCTTCTGCGCGCCGCCGAAGAGGCAGCCGAAGCGGCTCACGTCGATCGCACGCGACAGGATGTGCGAGGAGACGTCGGCGACGATCGGCACGCCGTGCGGCACCTCGCCCGGACCGTCGCCCTGCGCGGGCGGGCCGTCGAACTCGACGCCGTCGATGGTCTCGTTCGTGCACACGTGCAGGTACGACGCGTCCTTCGACAGCGTCCACTCCGACTGCGGCGGCACGAAGGTGTAGCCGCGGCCGGCGCGGCCGGCGTCGGCGACGACGTTGACGCGGCCGTAACGCGCCGCCTCCTTCGCCGACTTCGCCGACCACTGTCCGGTCACGACGATGTCCGCGAGGCCCTTCGGCCCCATCAGGTTCATCGGCACGATGGCGTTCTCGCCGAGACCGCCGCCCTGCAGGAACAGGACCTTGTACTCGGGCGGGATCGCCATCAGCTCGCGCAGGTCGGCCAGCGCGCGCGCATGGATCGACATGAACTCGCGGCCGCGATGGCTCATCTCCATCACGGACATGCCGCTGCCCTGCCAGTCGAGCATCTCGTCGGCCGCCTGGCGCAGCACCGGCTCCGGCAGCACCGCCGGACCGGCCGAGAAGTTGAAGACCCGGCGGGTCACGAGGCCTCCCCGTCCGCCGGCGCCTCCCCGGCCGGCGGTGCCGATCCGTCGGCCGCTCCGTCGGCGGACGCCGCGCCCGCCGGCGGCTCGCCACCCTCGGCCACGGGCACCTCGTCGGTCGCGTCGCTCTCGACCACGCGCTGCACGCCGGTCAGCGTCGTGCCCTCGCCCACCGCCATCAGCGTCACGCCCTGGGTGGCGCGGCCCATCTCGCGGATCTCGGAGACGCGCGTGCGCACCAGCACGCCACCGGTGGTGATCAGCATGATCTCGTCGCGGGCCTCGACCAGCACCGCGGCGACCACCCGGCCGTTTCGCTCGCTGGTCTGGATCGCGATCATGCCCTTCGTGCCGCGACCGTGGCGCGTGTACTCGGTGATCGGGGTGCGCTTGCCGAAGCCGTTCTCCGTCGCCGTCAGCACCGACTGCGTCTCGCTCTCGGCGACCAGCATCGAGATCACCGCCTGGCCTTCCTCGAGCGTCATGCCGCGCACGCCGCGCGCATCGCGCCCGATCGGGCGCACGTCGTTCTCGTCGAAGCGCACCGCCTTGCCGCCATCGGAGAACAGCATCACGTCGTGCTGGCCGTCGGTGACCGCCGCGCCGATCAGGTAGTCGCCCTCGTCGAGCTTGACCGCGATGATGCCGCGCTTCATCGGGCGCGAGAACTCGGTGAGCGGCGTCTTCTTGACCGTGCCCAGCGAGGTCGCCATGAACACGAAGTGCTCCTCGTCGAACGCCTTGACCGGCAGGATGACGGTGATCTTCTCGTTGTCGACGAGCGGGAACATGTTGACGATCGGCTTGCCGCGCGCGTTGCGCGAGCCCTGCGGCACCTCCCAGACCTTGAGCCAGTAGACGCGACCGCGGTCGGAGAAGCACAGGATGAAGTCGTGCGTGTTCGCGATGAAGAGCTGGGCGATCCAGTCGTCGTCCTTCATCTGCGTGGCCTGCTTGCCGCGCCCGCCGCGCTTCTGCGCGCGGTACTCGGACACCGGCTGGCTCTTGATGTAGCCGGTGTTCGACAGCGTGACCACCATGTCGGTCGGTGCGATCAGGTCCTCGGTGTCGAGCTCGGTCGCGTTGAGCTCGATGGTCGAGCGGCGCTTGTCCTTGACCGGGTCGGCGTACTCCGCCTGGATGGCCTTGAGCTCGTCGGCGATGATCGTGCTGGTGCGCTCGGGGCGCGCCAGGATGTCGAGCAGGTCGGCGATGGTCTCCATGACCTCGCGGTACTCCTGCACGATCTTGTCCTGCTCCAGTCCGGTCAGGCGCTGCAGACGCATCTGCAGGATCTCCTGCGCCTGGATCTCCGAGAGCCGGTAGCCGTCCGGCGCGAGGCCCACGCCCGGCTCCAGGCCGAACGGCCGGAACGCGGTGGCGTCGCCGCCGGCCCGCTCCACCATCTCGCGGGCCACGCCCGGGTTCCAGACCCGCGCCAGCAGCCGCTCCTTGGCGACCGGCGGGGTCGGCGAGCCCTTGATCAGCTCGATCATCTCGTCGACGTTGGCGATCGCGACGGCCAGGCCCTCGAGCACGTGGCCGCGGTCGCGGGCCTTGCGCAGCTCGAACACCGTGCGCCGCGTGACCACCTCGCGGCGGTGCGACAGGAACGCCTCGAGCATCTGCTTGAGGTTCAGCAGCCGCGGCTGGCCGTCGACCAGCGCGACCATGTTCATGCCGAACGTGTCCTGCAGCTGCGTCTGCTTGAACAGGTTGTTGAGCACCACCTCGGGGACCTCGCCGCGCCGCAGCTCGATCACCACCCGCATGCCCGACTTGTCGGACTCGTCGCGGATGTCGGAGATGCCCTCGATCTTCTTGTCGTTGACCAGCTCGGCGATCTTCTCCTGCAGCGTGCGCTTGTTCACCTGGAACGGCAGCTCGTCGACGATGATCGCCGTGCGCGCGCCGCGGTCGAACTCCTCGAAGTGCGTGGTCGCGCGCATCACGACGCGGCCGCGGCCGGTGCGGTAGCCCTCGCGCACGCCCTCGACGCCGTAGATGATGCCGGCGGTGGGGAAGTCGGGCGCCGGGATCAGCTCGATCAGCTCGTCGATGCTGGCCTCGGGCCGGCGCAGCAGCAGCAGGCAGCCCTCGACCACCTCGCGCAGGTTGTGCGGCGGGATGTTGGTGGCCATGCCCACCGCGATGCCCGAGCTGCCGTTGATCAGCAGGTTGGGGATCTTGGCCGGCAGCAGCAGCGGCTCCTTCTCGGAGCCGTCGTAGTTCGGGCCGAAGTCGACCGTCTCCTTGTCGATGTCCGCGAGCAGCTCGTGCGCGATCTTCGACAGCCGGATCTCGGTGTACCGCATGGCCGCCGCGCTGTCGCCGTCGACCGAGCCGAAGTTGCCCTGACCGTCGACGAGCAGGTAGCGCAGCGAGAAGTCCTGCGCCATCCGGACGATGGTGTCGTAGACCGACTGGTCGCCGTGCGGGTGGTACTTGCCGATGACGTCGCCGACGATACGGGCCGACTTCTTGTACGGGCGGTTCCAGTCGTTGTTCAGCTCGTGCATCGCGAACAGCACGCGACGGTGCACCGGCTTGAGGCCGTCGCGCACGTCGGGCAGCGCGCGGCCCACGATCACGCTCATCGCGTAATCGAGGTACGAGCGACGCATCTCCTCCTCGAGACTGACCGGGAGGGTTTCCTTGGCGAATTGGTCCATGGGGTGCGCGCAGCGGCGGATCGGATAAACCTTTGAATTTTAAACCATTCCGGATGTGCTTTAATTCGACGGGTCGATTCCGGCCCGCCCCGCCGAGCCCGCGATGCCCGACACCCCCACCCCTCGCCCGCCGACCCGGCTGATCCTGCCCCGCTGGATCGCCCCCGTCGAACCCGATTCGGTCGTGCTGACCGACCACGCCGTCGTGGTCCGCGACGGGCGCATCGAGGCCGTGCTGCCCGCGGCCGAGGCCGTGCGCCGGCATGCCGACGCCGAGACGGTCCACCTGCCCGGCCACCTGCTGATCCCCGGGCTGGTCAACCTGCACACCCATGCAGCGATGAGCCTGCTGCGGGGCGCGGCCGACGACCTCCCCCTGGCACGCTGGCTCAACGAGCGCATCTGGCCGCTCGAGGCCGGGCTGGTCTCGGACGCCTTCGTGCACGACGGCACCGTCCTCGCCTGCCGCGAGATGCTGCGAGGCGGGATCACCACCTTCAACGACATGTACTTCTTTCCCGAGGCCACGGCCCGGGCGGCGCTGTCGATGGGGATGCGGGCGCGGGTCGGGATCATCGTCGTCGACTTCCCGAGCGCCTACGGCAGCGGCCCGGCCGACTACCTGGCCAAGGGGCTGCGCCTGCGCGACGCGCTGCGCCACGAGCCCACGATCGGATTCACGCTCGCGCCGCATGCGCCCTACACGGTGTCGGACGACGGGCTGCGCGAAGTCTCGAAGCTGTCGGCGGAACTCCAGCTCCCGGTCCACGTGCACGTCCACGAGACCGCACAGGAGATCGCCGAGCACGAGGCCCGCCACGGCGTGCGCCCGCTCGAGCGGCTCGCCCGCCTCGGACTGCTGGGCCCGGACCTCATCGCCGTGCACGCCGTGCACCTGTCGGACGCCGAGATGCGGCTGCTGGCCGCGCACGGGGCATCGGTGGCGCACTGCCCGCATTCCAACCTGAAGCTCGGAAGCGGCATCGCGCCGATCGCGCGACTGCTGGACGCCGGCGTGAACGTCGGCATCGGGACCGACGGCTCCGCCAGCAACAACCGGCTCGACCTGCTGCTCGAGGCGAGGACCGCCTCCCTGCTCGCCAAGGGGACGAGCGGCGACGCGGCCGCCTTCGGCGCGCACGCAGCGCTTCATGCCGCGACCCTGGGCGGTGCACGGGCACTGGGACTCGGTGACGAAATCGGGAGCATCACGCCCGGGAAATGGGCGGACCTGGTCGCGATCGACCTCTCTGACGCCGACCTGCAGCCGGTGCACGACCCGGTGTCTCAACTGCTGTTCGCCGCGGGGCGGGAACAGGTGACCGACGTGTGGATCGCCGGCAAGCCTGTTGTCACGAGACGACAAATGGTCGACGAACGGGCGTTATGCACCGTATCGGAGGTCCTTGGGAGGTATGCCGTGTGGCACAATCGCTTGGGCAAAATCGTGCCGGAAGCCGCGTGATGCCTGCATCTTCGCGGTCCTCGGATTGCAATGTTTGCCTTGGAACCGCGATTGTTCTGGTTACCAGGCGGGGTCATGGACGCTTTGCCGTGGGGGGTGGCTCCGCTACACTGCGCCGCAGGCGTCGCAAGGCGTTGATTTTTCTGATGTGAGTCATCTCACCGAGAGGAGAAACATGAAGAAATCGGTCAAGTTGGGGGCTCTTGCAGCGACCGCGCTGCTGGCCGCCTGCGCGACGGGCGGGGCGAGTGCGCCGCGCCAAGTCGCTGCTAAGGCGAACCAGTATGGTTACGTGCAGAGCCCGGACGGCGGTGTCGTGACCTCGCCGTTCTCGGACCCGAACAGCCCGTTCGGTCTCTGCGTCCGCACGCCGTTCTGGGATCCGTCCAACGCTCAGACGGGGTGCAACCAGGATCTGATTCCGAAACCCCCGCCTGCGCCGGCCGCCCCGCCGCCGCCGCCGCCGCCTCCCCCGGCACCTGCTGTCGTGGCGCCGAAGCCGCCGCCGCCGAAGCCGGTTCCGCCGAAGCCGACCAGCGAGAAGGTCACGTTCGCGGCCGACACGTTCTTCGACTTCGACAAGGCCGTCCTGAAGCCGGAAGGCAAGGCGAAGCTGGATGATCTGACCTCGAAGATCAAGAACATCACGCTGGAAGTGATCATCGCCGTGGGTCACACCGACTCCGTGGGTTCCGATGCCTACAACCAGAAGCTCTCGCTGCGTCGTGCCGAGGCCGTCAAGGCCTACATGGTGAGCAAGGGCATCGAAGCCAACCGTGTCTACACCGAAGGCAAGGGCGAGAAACAGCCCGTCGCCGACAACAAGGGCACGGAAGGCCGCGCGAAGAACCGTCGCGTGGAGATCGAAGTCGTCGGTACCCGTCCGATCAAGTAATACGGACCACCGCGATTCGCGGGACCTTCGGGTCCCGCGCTCCGGACGCCCCGCTTCATGCGGGGCGTTTTCTTTTTGTCGCACCGCGCCGCCTGCCTGTCGTCCGTCGGGGCTTCGCAGCGACGCCGTGGCGGCTCCGTAGAATGGCGATCCCAGCAAGGAAGTCATCGATGAGCACCTCACCTGCCGCCGGAACCGCGCCCCCCCGCCCCGCCGCCGAGACCGGCCCGCGTGCGCCGAACGCCGATGCCGGCGAGATCGCCAAGTTCCAGGCGCTCGCCGCGCGGTGGTGGGATCCGAATTCGGAGTTTCGGCCGCTGCATGCGATCAATCCGCTGCGGCTCGGCTGGATCGAACGGCTCACCGGCGGGCTCTCGGGCCTGCGCGCGATCGATGTCGGCTGCGGCGGCGGCATCCTGGCCGAGGCGATGGCGCGGCAGGGCGCGAGCGTGACCGGCATCGACCTCGCGGACAAGCCGCTGAAGGTGGCCGAGCTGCACGGCCTCGAGTCGGGCGTGACGGTCACCTATCGCAAGACGTCGGCCGAAGCGATGGCCGAGGAGGCACCCGACGCCTTCGACGTGGTCACCTGCATGGAAATGCTCGAGCACGTGCCGGACCCGGCCTCGACCGTCGCGGCCTGCGCGCGGATGGCCAAGCCCGGCGGCTGGGTGTTCGTCTCCACGCTGAACCGCAATCCGAAGTCCTTTCTCTTCGCGATCGTCGGCGCGGAGTACGTGCTGAACCTGCTGCCGCGCGGCACGCACGAATTCGCGAAGTTCATCCGCCCGTCGGAGCTCGTCACCGCCGCCCGCCGCGCCGGACTCGAGCAGCAGGCGATGATCGGCCTGACGTACAACCCCCTCACCCGCGAGTACCGGCTGGTCGACGGCGACGTCAGCGTCAACTATCTGGTCGCGTTCCGCCGACCGGCTTGACGGGACGTCCATGCCCATGACCCAGCCCCTGCAGATCCGCCCGCATGCGGTGTTCTTCGACCTCGACGGGACGCTCGCGGACACCGCGGCCGACCTGGCGGCGCCGGTCAATGCGATGCGCGTCGAGCGCGGACTCGAGCCGCTGCCCCTGGATGCGCTGCGTCCGTTCGCCTCGATGGGCGCGCGCGGCCTGATCGGGCGCGGCCTGGGCATCGTTCGCGAAGACCCGGCCTTCGAGGCACTGCGCATCGAGTTCCTCGAGCGCTACGAGGCCGGGATGGTGGTGCACACCCGCCTGTTCGACGGCGTTCCGGAACTGCTCGATGCGCTCGACGCCGCCGGCCTGCGCTGGGGCGTGGTCAGCAACAAGGTCGAGCGCTACGTGCGTCCGATCCTGGCCGCGCTGGGCGTGCTCGAGCGCTCGGTGACCGCGATCGGCGGCGACACCACGCCCTTCGCCAAGCCCCACCCCGAGCCGCTGCTCCATGCGGCCCACCTCGCCGGCGTCGATGCCGCGGGCTGCGTCTACGTGGGCGACGACCTGCGGGACGTCGAAGCCGGCCGCGCCGCGGGCATGCGGACCATCGCGGCCGCCTACGGCTACTGCGGCGACGAAGGCCGTCCGCCGGGCACCTGGGGGGCCGACGCCCTCGTCGGCCATCCGTCGGAGCTGGCCGCGCTGCTGCGCGTCGGGCGCGATCGGCCGATGCCCGGACCGGGCGTCCTCTAGAATCGGGCGGACCCGTGCTCCGCCCACCTCCCGTGACCGATTCGCGCCGCGCCTCCGGACGTGCCGCAGCGCCGCCCCGCAGACGGGCGGCGGGACGCATGGTGTCCGACCGGGTCGCCCAGCGGGGCGCGATCGGTCGTCGGCTGCTGTGGGCGTCCGGGATCGTCGCGCTGCTGGTGGGGCTGCTGCTCGCGGGGCTGACCTGGGGCCCTCACCTGGCCCGTGACCGGATCGCGTCGGTGCTCGGCGAGTCCCTCGGCCGCGAGGTCCGGATCGGACGCATCGACGTGTCGCCGTTCCAGGGGCGAATCGTGATCGATGCACTCTCGGTCGCGTCCGGACGGCCGGATCAGCCCCTGCTGGCGGTGCGGCGCACGACCGTCGACGTCGATCCGGCAGCCTACCTCCACGGCGTGGTGGTGGTCCGGGGCATCCGGCTGGAATCACCCGCCGTCCGGCTGGTGCGCACCGGACCCGATCGCTTCGACGTCTCAGAAGTGCTCGATCGGTTCGCGAACCGCCCGCCTTCGCAGCGCAAGACGGTCTGGCGAGTCGACCGCGTCGCTGTCGCGGACGGCCGGCTGGAGCTCGACGACCGCGTGGCGAAGAAGTCGACGGCTGTCGCGGGGCTGTCGCTCGAGGCGGTCGGGCTCACCAACCAGGACGAGCATGTCGACCGTCCCGCGACCGTCGATGCGCGCTTCACGCTCGACGGCCGGCCGGTCGTGGTGCAGGCGCGCGCCACGCCGTTCGCGGCGGATCCCGTGTTCGGCGGCGACGTGCAGCTCGATGCGCTGCCGCTCGCCTCGGTGCTGCCCTACCTGCCGCTGCCCCCGGACGTGCGCCCCGTCTCGGGTGCGGTGACCCTCGATCTCGGCGGCACCTGGCGCAAGAACGCGGTCGCGCCGGCGGCCCTCGACGTCGCCGGGACGCTGTCACTCGTCGGACTGGCCGTGCACGACGCGGCCGGCCAGGAGCGCGCCGCGGCGGAGTCGCTGCGGATCGTGCTCGGGTCCTCGCAGCCGCTCGGCGGCGCGCTCCACGTCACCGAGCTGACGCTGAAGGCGCCGCGTGCGGCGCTCGGCAGGGATGCGACCGGGCGGCTGCTCTGGCCGGTCACGGGCGGCGCGACCGGTGTCGATGCGAGTGCTGCGAGTGCTGCGAGTGCTGCGGGTGCTGCGGCGGATTCGACCCCGGCCGCCCCGGGCCCCGTCGGTCCACAGGCACCCGGTGCGGCGGGCAGTGCCGCGCCCGCCGCAGCCTCGGGCCCCCCGACCGCGCGGGCCGGCCCCCGTTCCCTCCGGATCGACCGGGTGGTCGTCGACGGCGCGCGGATCGACTGGACGGACGCGGCGCTGCCGGCACCGCTCGCGCTTCAGGTCGCGCCGCTCGCGCTCTCCCTCGAGGACATCGACGTGGCCGACCTCGCGCGCCCGACCGCCGTCGGCGGCCGCGGGCGGCTCGATGCGACCTTCGACGGCGAGGCGGTGCTCGGTGCCGACCTGCTCCTGGACGGCACCGGCGGCGGTCGCTCGACGGTGGACCTGTCTCGCATCGATGTGGCCCGCTACGCGCCACTCGCCGGGCCGTCGCTGCGCGTCTCGATCGAGCAGGGACGACTCGCGGCCCGGGCCACGCTGGCCTGGGGGCCTGCCGGCGCAGGCGCGGCCGTGTCGGATGCGGCACTCGAGCTGTCCGACCTGCGCATCGCGAAGGACGGCCGTGTCCCGGCCACGATCGGATCGCTGGTGATCGCGGGCGCGGCGATCGATCCGGCGGTGCGTCGTGTCGAGCTCGGCTCGGTGAAGCTCGCGGGCGCGACGCTGCAGGCACGGCGGGCACCGGACGGCCGGATCGACCTCCAGGACTGGTGGGTGCCGGCGCCGACCGCC